>JAKUQE010000170.1 GCA_022450395.1 Dehalococcoidia bacterium
GCGGCGGTGGCCGGACGGGAGATTCCCGCGATTCTAGACGAAATGGTCTATCACATCGGCGGCGGTGTTCCCATCGGAGATTACGCTTTCCCAGGCTCGGAGGAGCTGGCCAAAGTGGCTTGCGAGACCATGGGAGACCGCAACGCCGTGCTTTTGCGGAACCATGGCGTCTTGGGAGTTGGGCCCGGAATTTGGGAGGCGCTGGAGGCCTGCGATCTGGTCGAGCGCGCCGCCCAGATCTTCGTTCTGGCCCAATCCTTCGGCATCGGTGGGGCTAATCCCCTGCCGCCGGATATAATAACTGCCGAACAGGAACTTTTTCAGATGAAGCGTCGAATGTCTTTAGATTTGAAACCCCAGAGTCCGGAGCGGAGCCAATCATAGACCGCTCACATTCCACGCCAACAATGAGGAACTATTAATGCTCTCCGTGCCCAGCTTTTTACTCAGGAAACTATATGTGAAGGGGAGCCTGCAAAACACCCCTAAAGGCATCTCATTCCGGTTGCGCAACTCCTTGGGTTCGGGTTATGCCGAGCAGATGTCGCCGTTAACTTTGGATGGCCGGGAAATCCCTTTGGAAGACACCTCCTTCTTTGTAGACAGCGAACCAAGGAGTTTCGACACAGTTTCCAAGGATAGTCCCTTTTGTCTCCTGTTGAACCAGGACACTGTGATCACAGTGGAGCACGTTTCACTGAGCCCGGAACCGCATAAGGTAGGTATGGGTTTTAAGGTTCCGGGACTGGGAATGCTACGGTTCGACTTTATTGACCAGCCTCTTACCGGTGATCAGCCTGAGGCTGATTGAAGTCTGATTGATGGAACAATCACCCAAATCAGTCGCCGTTACCGGGGCGTCCGGGTACGTGGGGGCCAGGCTTCTTAGAAAGCTGGAAGAGGAAGAGGGTATCAGCAAACTGGTGGCTTTCGACACCCTTCCTCCCGTCGCGCCGATCCGTAACATGGCCGCCTATCGTAAGGACGTCACCGTGCCCATAGATGAGGCGTTGGCTCACCATAACGTTTCAACTTTGGTCCACCTGGCGTTTATTTCAAGGCGGGGCCGCAACCGCCGCGAGGTTGAATCCATCCGCCAGGCCAATCTCGATGCATTGAGTGCGGTATTAGAGTCTTGCGCGCGTGCCGGAGTCAATCACATCGTCTATCTAAGTTCCCACACCGTCTACGGCGCGCATGCCGACAATCCCATTCCTTTGACCGACGCGGCGCCTTTGCGTCCTTTGCCAGATTTTCCTTACGGTTACGACAAATTCCTGTCGGAGCAGATGCTGCAGGAATTCCAGGAGACCCATCCAGATATAGCGGTCACGATTCTCCGGTCTTGCATGGTTCTCGGTCCTTCCGCCGGAAACTACATCACCAAAGCCTTCTTCCGGCCCTGGCTGCTGGGGGTCCTAGACTACAATCCGCCGCTACAGTTCGTCTACGAGGATGATCTGGCCCGAGTCCTGACCATTGTCGTTAAACGGAGTCTCCCCGGGGTGTACAACGTGGCCGGCGACGGTGTGGTCTTTTACAGAGAGTTAGCGGAAATAATCAAAAGCAAGCTTATTAATCTACCTGCATTCCTCGCCTATGGCCTGGTCCAGCTAACATGGAACCTGCACATCCAAAGGGAATCCACGGCAAGCGGATTAGATCTGGTGAGATATCCCATGGTGCTCAGCACCGGCAAGTTAAATAAAGCCACGGGATACCGTTTCTGGCATACTTCCCTTGAAACCCTGTCCGCCTTCGCCAACTCTAGCCTGTTATATCAGGACTCGGCTTGACGGATATCCCAGTTAAAAAGGTAATGATCGACACCGATCCGGGTGTTGACGACGCCATCGCCATCTTGATGGCCCTAAGGTTTTCTTCGTTCCAGGTGCTAGGCCTGACCACCGTGGGTGGCAACGTGCCGCTGGCCCGGGGCACGCGCAATGCGTTGGCTTTGTTGGAATACGCGGGACGCACCGAAATCCCCGTGTCCCGTGGCAGCGCGCTCCCTATTCGCGGCCAATATGGGTATTCGTTCCCTGTCCATGGCGCCAGCGGGCTGACCAGAAGACTGCCCAACCCATCCTCACGGCCCATCGACCAACGAGCGGTGGACTTTCTGGCCGGCGAGCTTGGCAAACAGCCCGGAGAGATCCTCCTGATCGCCCTGGGCCCGCTGACCAATCTGGCCAACCTGCTAACGAGGTATCCGGGTTCTTTGGAACAGGCGTCCGGCTTGGTGGTCATGGGTGGAGCCGTCGACGTTCCCGGCAACGTAACCGGCCATGCGGAATTCAACTTCTATAGCGATCCTGAGGCTGCCAAGATGGTCCTGTCTTCGGGGGTCCCCTTAACCTTGATCGATCTAGCCGCCAGCCGGCAGGTAGCGATCGATCGGCAAGCCGCGAGAGAGTTGAAACCACGGAATAATCTGGGAGGGCTGGCCGCCCAATTGCTGAATAACTGGTTCCGGCGTGATCCCGGGCGGCAGAGGTTTTTCTTTCACGACCCACTGGCCATGGCGGCGGCCTTCGACTCGACTATCGTCAACACCCAGAACGTCCAAGTGGCCGTGGAAACCGCCGACCCAGTCCGGCTGGGTGAATCCAGGATCAGCGGCAGACCGGGGCTGGTGGGGGTGGTGCGGCAGGTGGATCAGGATGGCTTCTTCAGGCTATTTGACGACTTGATGAGCCCGGACCAAGGCGCGATCCAGGGGCATGGATGAATAAGAAAATCCTCGCACCATCCGCTTAGACTTCCCGAAATTCGCGCTCCTCGTCCTTCAGGTCAAAACCGTGGTGCCACAGCTCCAAGATGTAGTCTTGGTCCTGCTGGGTCAGTCCAGGGGCGTCCAACGCCTGGGTAAACTCATTCAGATCGTCCAAACTGGTGATGTTGGGTAAGACCGAAACGATGGTGGGCTGGGCCAACACGAAGTTTATAGCCGCTTGACTCATGGACCGTTCCCCTTCCTGGACTAGAAACTGCACCCGTTCCACTTTCAGCATCGACTCTCGCATCCACTCGGCCTTCCGCAAGGCCCGATGGTCGTTCTCGTCGAATTCGGGTATCTCCAGGTGCGCCCCGGTAAGCATGTTTGAAGCGTGGGGTACCCGCGATAGAAGGCCGATGTTCTCTTCTTTGGCGATGGGGAAGAAGTCCAGAGCCGGTTCCTGCTCCAGGATGCTGTAGATGATCTGCACACTGTCCAGATGGCGCTGGCGCATGGACATCTCGCCCTCTTCAAACCAGCCGATGTCCGGACCAAGAGCGGCGCCGAAGTAGCGGATCTTCCCCTCATGCTGCAGTTGTTCCAGGGTCTCGAAGACTTCATCGCGGTCCAAAGCTTCGGCTTTAGGGTTGTGCAACTGGTAGAGGTCGATATGGTCGGTGTTCAAACGCCGCAAGCTCTGTTCGCAAGCGAATTTTATGAATTCCTTTTCGAATTTCTGGGGACGCTCTTGGTGGCCGACGCGGGGCACCGATTTGTCATAGAAATCGTAGCCGAATTTGGTAGCGATGATTATTTCGTTGCGGCGGTGACCCATGAATTTGGCCAACACCTCTTCTCCGTAGCCTTCGCCATAGGTGTCAGCGGTATCGAAGAAGTTAATACCCAGCTCCAGGGCATTCTCGAGCAGCGCGGATTGTTCGGCTTCGGTGCGCTTACCCCACCAATCGGTGGCCACAGTCCAAACGCCGAAGCCCACTTCGGAGAGTTCCAGGTCGGTGCGGGGCAGTTGCCGGTATTTCATAAAAAGTCTTTCCTTCCTAATCGATAGTCAGCTGTTTAGTAGTGATTAACCAGTGTTCTCCGCCAGCCAGGCGCTCAAGCCCTGGATGAACGCCTCCCGCCGGTCTACGTCGTCATTGCAGAAGCGGCGGATAATGTCTTCTTTGAAAGGCTGGGGTTCCTCGCCGTCGGGCACTTCAAAATACTCTATGGGAGTGCAGGCCAAGCCCATGCTGACACCGCTTTCGAACTCCCAGTTCACCGGCATGCCCAACGCCTCGGCTTGGGCCGGCCATGTGGCGTCCACGTCCATCCATCCGCTGGCTGTCTCCAGTTGGAGAAACGTGTGCACGTCTGGGACGGGTCCCTTGACGGTCAAATCCCGCAGGAACTGGGGGAAACGGGCGGTGTTGCCCCCGTCGAACCGGTGGGTGCACATGATTACCTTTATGCGGATACCCAATTCCTGGAACAGTTCTTTGAGCAGATAATGCTTGCCGGAACAGGTACCCTGCCACTCGGTAACTATCGCGCCGGGATCCCGCGACTTGGCCCGCTTATACGGCATGTCCCGGACCAATGCGAAGGCGGTTTCCGGCGTTATTGGGGTTGCTTCAAGGAGCAGTCCCCGCCGGACCGCTTCTTCACGAAAGACTTCAAGCATTGGTGCCTCTGCAAGATCATACCCAAACGATGCTAAGGCGTTGGTTAAACGAATCGACTTTTGTTGCTCAGACGCTCGCCAGCGAGACATGTTTGCCTGCTGCTAATTTGCGCCTACGGCCATCCCCAAGCTACCCTTGATCTCGTTCACCCGGTGCTGGAATTTCTCGTCGGAAAGGACCGGTTGCAGTTGGCCCAGCGGCACATCGGCCAAAATGTCGACCCAAGAGGTGCAGCCCTTATATTCGGGCAAGAAGGGCACGGCGATCGGTTGCTCCATCCGGTAAACCCGCAACAGAATAACCGCCAGAGGTAGCATCGGCTTCCAGTGAAACCGGGATTGGGCGTACGCCTTGGTCCAGATGTAGTGGGGCGACAGGTCGTCCACCTTTTCTTGGTCAGATATCTCTATCAGTTCTTCCACCCTGGCGTAATGGGAGAAGTTTATCTGCCCTTCGTCCCGAGGCTGGGCCAGCAACTCGCGGAGGGCCGGTTGGCTCTCCGGCTGCAAAAGGTCCTCCCGCTGGTGTTCGAACGTGGGGTAGAGGAGGAATTCGGGATGGATCACCCGGAAATCCTTGCTCTCCTCGTGAATCCCGCCCTTGCGTACCAGCAACGTCTGCTGACCCAAGGAAAGGGCTTGTACCGTTACCGCCCACTCTTTCAGGGCCACCTGGCATTGGCTGGGCAACATGATTTCTGTCTCCACAAGCGCTGATTCGCCGCGGCTCGGTTAATGTTATCAAGCCCCTTGGCTGAACTCAATCCCCTCATTTTGAGTTGGCCGGTCACCGAGCTAAGCCCTCACCCCGGCCTGCGGCCACCCCTCTCCCTCAGGGAGAGGGGCCGGAGGTGAGGGCGTACCTTGCGGCCTAGGTCATGTCTAAAGCCTGGGCAGCTCGCGAAAAGCTTAGGTGGTTTGCCACCGCGTGGAAAACATAGAGTTGATGCAGGTTTAGCCGGACCCGCTATGCCCTGGTCGAGATAGACGATCGGTTCCGGTGTAAACCGGCCACCCTCTCTACTCGGACTCTGCCAGGTGCTCTAGGCCCAGTAGCCGGGTCAGATTGCCCGTGGTGACGTGTGCGACCTCTTCGAGGGTGATTCCCTTCAGATCGGCCAACTGCTGCGCCACCGTAAGCACGTGGCGAGGTTCGGTCCAGTTGTGGCGGTATTTCTTAAAAGGTTGAGGGGCTGCGTCGGTCTCAAGAACGATATTGTCCAGAGGGATTATCTTGGCCACCTCTTGCAACTCGGGCAGCCGCAACAAAGGCCGGGCTAAGGATATAAACATGCCGCAGTCGATGGCTTCCCGGGCCGTGGCTTCATCGCCCTGGAAGTAATGCATGACTCCGCCTACTTCCTCGGCCCTCTCTTCCCGGAGGGTCTGAAATACCTGGGAGTGGGACTCGCGGGAGTGGAAAATGACCGGCAGCTTGAGGCTGCGGGCCAGGCGAATGTGCTCGCGGAAGACCTGGTACTGGATCTCGTGGTCCGGAGATGCGGGGAGGAAGTCCAACCCAACCTCGCTGATGCACACCACCTTGGGAGTACTCTCCGCCAGCGACTTTAATTCCTCGTAGGTTTCCTCATCGACGATTTTATCGGCGTGCATCGGATGTATCCCGACGCCGGCGTACAGCATGTCGTATTGTTCCGACATCTGTATGCATTCTCTTGTGGACTCAAGGGTCGTCCCGGCGCAGACCGCGAACCCAACCTCCGCTTCCCGCGCCCGCTCCAATATCTCGGGGATCTCTCCGGCCGGGTAGTGGTCCAGATGGGTGTGGCAGTCGCCTAAAACGAGCTTATTCGCCATTGAATCTACCCCGCGGATCGGTATTTTACGGCGGTGTCATGACAACGCGGTTACACTATATACCACCAGCCCACTGGAGGTTTTCAAATCCTTGTTGTTCGTTTATTCGGAATGCGGGTGGAGGGGAATTTGGGACGTCCGCCGAGTCGTTGTGAAGTCGTCCGTTTCATGGGCCGGTGCGGCGAAAATCGTTGACACCAGGCTCAAAATAGTGCTAGAATAATTGTTGACCAATTTAGTCGACAATGGTAATATCTTGCGGGTCTGGCCATTGGCTGGGACCCGCTCTCCCGTACCTAATTTCGAGGGAACTCGGAGGCCTGATTAATGACAACACCCAAAGTGATTTCACGGACATCAGCCACGTCCGAGGAGTTAGATACAGATTACAAGTGGGGCTTTACCATCGACATCGAATCGGACTTGGCCCCCAAAGGGTTGAACGAGGATGTCGTACGGTTGATCTCCGACAAAAAAGGCGAACCCGAATGGATGCTGGAATGGCGTCTGAAGGCCTTCCGCCACTGGGTTAAGCTTAACAAAGCGGAGCCCAAGTGGGCCAACATTCACCACCCTGAGATCGACTTCGATGACATTTATTACTACGCGGCGCCAAAATCCAAAGATGACGCCCCCAAAAGCTTGGACGAAGTAGACCCGGAGATCTTAGAGGCCTTCGAAACGTTGGGAAGCCCTCTAGCGGAGCGGGAAAATTTGGCCGGTGTGGCCGTCGACGCGGTACTGGACAGTGTGTCGGTGTCCAGCGCTTACCA
>JAKUQE010000171.1 GCA_022450395.1 Dehalococcoidia bacterium
CCGGTCAAAGTGTATTACGCGCCTTAGGGCCCACACCCGTCCATGGCTACCAGCATCATGCCTTGATATAATCGCGCCATTCCTATCGAGGGTGGTGCGGAATTGACAATGGCTAGAGACCAAGCCCTGAGCATCATGGCGCGTCTGGGCGCCCAACCGGCGGTGGCATTTTACGAAGGCGGCGTCGCTTCGGCAATCTCGGCGATCCTGTCAGAGATGCCGCTGCCTTTCAGCGTGGATGAATTCGGTAATATCATTGTGCGCGTTCCTGGGCGAAGTTCGGAAGTTCCGCCCCTGGCATTAGTTGCCCACATGGATCATCCGGGCTTCGAGGCCGTGGCGGTCAATGACGGGTACTTGGTCGGCGAAGCTTTGGGCGGCGTGCCGGAATCCAGTTTCGACAAAGGGGTGCCGCTTCAGGTGGTTTTGGCCGATGGACAGCGCCTATCAGCGGAGACCGCCGGCCGTCATGGGGACGAGAGCGAGCGAAAGGTTCTCATTAAACTGGACCAACCCAGGGACGTGGCTCTGCCGTGTTCGGTGGTTTTCGACCTTCCCGATTTCCAGTTGGACGGCGATATCATTCGAATGCGGGCGGTAGACGATCTGGCCGGTTGTGGCAGTATCCTGGCGGTCTTGGCTGGACTTGCCGAACAGGCGCCCGATGGGGATATCTATGGTATTTTTACCCGCGCCGAAGAAGTGGGATTGGTCGGAGCCCGGCTGATGGCTGAAGCGGGTACTTTACCGGCCAACACCTTGGTCCTGTCTGTCGAGTCCAGCCGCACCCTGCCCGGCGCGGAGATGGGTAGCGGGCCGGTGGTGCGGGTTGGCGACGCCGGTTATACCTTCAACGCCGATGCTGAGTCGGCATTGATTCGCGCTCGGGAGACGTTGCAGGCCAGGCCCCAGGGATTCGATGTACAGCGTCAGTTGATGAGTGGCGGCACCTGCGAGGCCAGTGCATTCGCCCTGCACGGTTACCGGACCACCGGTATCGCCTTTCCCCTGGGGAACTATCATAACGGTGGGGAGGACGGAGTTATCGAGGCTGAATACATCCACGTGAACGATTTCATGGGTGGCATCGAGTTGATGCTGGAGGCTTCTTACCGGGTGTCCGACCGGGAAAATACCGGGTTCCGGCAGAGGTTGCGGGAAGTCCCCGACGACTTCCGCCAGCGGCTGAGGGATACGGTTCAGCGCTAGTAGCTGCCCCTATGTCGATCTAGCTTATTGCGTGGCCAACACGCCCATCCTAGCCTTCCCCCATCGAGGGGGAAGGGATCTGCTGACCTTTGAGTCCATCTAAAACCCGAGGCTTGTTGGTTCGACGGGCTCACCACGAACGGGGCATGAGGCGATAAACTGTATGCCTGGAGTTTATCGAAGGACCGGAGACTGGACACGGTAGGATCTTAGCCTAGGCCCACCACCCTCACCCGGTTATTGTTGCTGTCGGCGATGAATAGGTTGCCGGCCCGGTCTACGCCAACCCCGTGGGGACGGTCCAATCCCGCAGCTGTTGGGTTCCCCCCGTCGCCATCGGCTCCCAGGTGTCCACCGGCCACGGTGGTGACCACTCCGGTAGCGCCGTCGATGCGCCGGAGGGCATGGTTTTCCGTGTCCACCACGAGGATGTTGTCTTGATGGTCGCACCGGATGGCTTTGGGTCCGTTCCAGGTGGATGCCAGCGCGGGTCCGCCGTCGCCGGAATAGCCCTTTTCGCCAGTCCCCGCGAAGGTTGACATGATTCCGTTGGCGTCTATCTTCCGGACCCCGTGGCCCTCACGCTCACAGACGTAAGTGTTGCCCTTGCTGTCCATGCAAACGGCCCTGGAACCGAAAAAGCTGGCTAGGGCCGCAGGACTGCCGTCGCCGGCCCGGACTTTTTCACCATTTCCAGCGAAAGTGGTGATGATGCCGGTTGCCAGGTCCAAGCGGCGAATTCTCTGGTCCTGTATATCGGCGATGAGCAGCCCGCCTTTACCGTCGAGGAAAGCGTCGTTGGGCTCTTTCAGCTGGGCCTGGTTGCCGGGGCCGCCGTCGCCGCTGTATCCCGGCTCTCCGGTGCCGGCTACGGTTGTGATGATGCCGGTGGCGGCTGCGATCTTGCGAACCGCGGCGTTAAGCCTGTCGACGATGTAGATGTCGCCGTTGCTGTCGACGCAAAGGGAATAAATCTGGTTGACCGTCGCTTGCAGCGCGGGGCCCTCGTCCCCGGAATATCCCTCCGCCCCTGTACCCGCCACGGTGGTAATCACGCCGGTGGTGGCGTCGACGCGTCGGACAGTGTGGCCCTTGGCCTGACCAAAATACATGTTTCCTTGCTGATCGAAGTCGCACATGAAGGGGTCATTGATCAACGCCCGCTCAGCCGGCCCGCCGTCGCCGCTATAACCGGGCTCGCCGGTACCGGCGACGGTCTGAATGATGCCTTTGGTGATGTTCATGGTGGCTCCCTTGAGTGACGGTGGATTAGGTGGGGGGGAAATCCCCCTCGGTCCCCCTTTACGAAAGGGGGAAGTTAGGCGTATTACCTTCAAAATAATTAGCTGACCGCTGACCGCTGACCGCTGACCGCTGACCGCTGACCGCTGACCGCTGACCGCTAGCCTTTGACCGCGCCGTTATACCAATCCAATATCTCGCTGCCGGTCATAAATACTACCCCATCGAACTGGCGGATGTACTCCCAGATCATGTCGTAATACTTGATGCGGTGGGGCACGCCGGTGATGTAGGGGTGGGTGGAGACGCACATCACGCGCGCGCTTTCGGCCCCTTCCCGGTACAGGGTGTCGAACTGGTCCCGGGCTCGCTCGAATATCTCGGGGGACTTGTGATTCTGGGCCAGGTAGATCGGGATGTCGTTAAGCTCCAAGGTGTAGGGCACCGACACCAACCGTCCGTTTTCCACCTTCATCTCGTAGGGTTGGTCGTCGTTGCACCAATCGCAGACGTACTCGATGCCCTCTTCAACCAGGATGTCCGGCGTATCGAAGGTCTCGGCTAGGCCGGGGCCCATCCAGCCCCGGGGCGCCGTGCCGGTGAATTCCTTGATGGTGCTGATGGTCTTGCGGATGGTTTCCCGCTGGTCGGGCTCGGCGTTGATGATTCGCTGGATGAAGCCGTGGGCCATCATCTCCCATCCAGATTTGAGGCTCTCCTCCACCAGATGGGGATAGGTGTTGCACACCGACGCGTTTAGGCTAACGGTCGCCCGAATGCCGTGACGGTCCAGCACCTGTTTCATCCGCCAGAAGCCCACCCGCATGCCATAGTCGTACCAGGCATAGTTGGGGACATCGGGAATAACGCTGCGGCCTTGGGGGACGGGCAACACGGTGCGGGCCATGGGCTCGTTGATGTCCCACTCTTCCACGTTGATAACCGGCCACACCGCGACCCGGGCGCCTCCGGGCAATTTCAGGGGTTCACGTTCAAAGATGTTTGAATAGTCGGATCGGGGATTGGGCATAATCGCTCCTTCGTCGCTAGCCGTCAGCGATCAGCGAACCATTACCCCCCTATCTAACGCGATTAAGGCGAGTCAGATCCCAAACCCGGGTTCACGCTTCTAAAATGGGAGGGGGCTGAAAGCTGATTGCTGTCCGCTGATTGCTCCGATCAGGCCGAGAGGCCCAGGGCCTGCAGGCCCAATTTGGCGATGGCTTCATCGTCCTCGGCGGCCAGCCCGCTGACTCCGATGCCGCCCAAGATCGCCCCTGAACCTGGGTGCAACACGGTCACGCCCCCCTGAACGGCGGCCAGCATGGGGTCTCCCATCTCGGCCACGGTACGGCCCTGGCTGGCCATTCGGGCGGCATAGTCCTTGGAATCCTGGCCGGAGATAGCGCAGGTGTAGGCCTTGCGCATAGCCATGCGCTGGGGACCCTTTCGGCACCGGTCCATCCGGGCAAAATCCATGATATCGCCGTTGTCGTCGACGATGGCGATGGCGACGGGATGGGCTAGATCTTGAGTGGCTTTATCCAGCATTGCTTCCATGGCCCTTCGTGTCTGGTCCAAGCTGAGGATAGGCTTGTCGTACATGAGAAATCCCCCGTAGGCAGGATTGGGTAATTCTACACTTGGGGGCTATAGGGGGCAAGGGAAGCGAAGTGGAGATGGGATGTCGAATCGATAGAGACTATCAGGGTGCCGCTTATCCTTGATTGGAAGGGCACATGACATCCCCGAAGGAGCAAAAGACGCAGCAGTCGTTCTCGTTGGGACGCAGAATAGTATGGCAATTGGCGCACTCGTGGAAGAATTGGCATGCGCCGGTAGGCATCTCTAGGGCTTCCGAGAAACCGCATTGGGGGCATGTTAGTTTGGAATCGGTGGTAGGTTGCATGAGATTTCCCTTTCCTGATGCTAGACCAGGCTAATCGCCCGGTGCTGGGTGATGGTTGTGATCTACTAAGTTGGATGCCCCTAGCCGGAAAGGGGTTCGGCCTTCTCGAACATCCCCTCGGGGGCTAGGCCGGGGAAGCGGTCCGGGTACATGGCTTCGGCCAGTCCTTCCATCACGTCGATAACTCTGGGACCGTGGCGGCTGGGGATGCGGCCGTCGAACAGGAAGACTTGTTCCTGTTGTACCGCCGGTAGCGAGGCCCAATCAGGTAGGGAGGTCAGCCATCCGGATGTTTCGGCGGATATCCGGGACGGCTCGAAGGCGCAGGGCATGACCATCAAGTATTCGGGCTGGTAGTCCAGAACCTCCCGCCATTGAATCTCACGGGATTTACCCCATTTTTCGGCCAGTCCCTCCTGGCCTCCGGCCAGTTCCACCAGTTCGGGGACCCATTGCCCGGTGTTGCGCAGCGGTTCCAGCCAGTCGACACAGAAGACCCTGGGCCGAAGCTCGATGTCTTGAAGTCCGCCGGTCACGTGGTCCACCCGGCGGCGCAAATCATCCACCAAGTCTTGTGCTCGCTGGGGAACCTGGGCCGCCTCGCCGACGTTTAAGATATTCTGGAAGATGTCATCCAATCCGGCGGGCCGCACGGTAATTATTTCCGGCTGATAGTCTAAGACCTTGGCGGCGGTCTCGAATACCGACCCACTGCCGATGGCGCAAACTTCGCATAGTTCCTGGGTGATTATCAGGTCCGGCTGGAGCTCTCGAAGCAAGTCGCCATCGATCCAGTAAAGGGGGTTATTGTTGGTTCGGGCCTGCTGGATGATAGCGTCTATCTCCGAGCTTTCCAGGTGGCGGATATTCCTCAAGCTACGGCTGACCACCGGCTTTTCGCCGACCGTCTCCGGGTAGTCGCAGGTATGGGACACGCCCACCAACTGGTCTTCCAGACCCAGGGCGCACACCATTTCGGTGGCGCTGGGAAGCAACGAGCATATGCGCATCAATTAGGCCTCTTCAAGCGATGGAGCCAGTATAGGCGGCATCACCGAGGCTATCAAGGACGTTGAAGCGATCAGCTGTCAGCTGTCAGCCGGGCCGTGCCGCAAAAGTCAAAAGGGAAATCGAAATGCTCACAGCCGGTGCTACTACGTCGTTGAGGGCGTTGATGGCCCGTGCTAGAATTGGCATGGCAAAGTGGGGGAGATTCGTATTTGGTAAAAATACTCGACGGGCGGGCACTGGCCAAAGAAATCCGCGCCGAAGTGGCGGTGGGTGTGGCCGAATTGCTCCAGAAACACCAGGTCAATCCAGGCCTGGCCGCAGTGCTGGTTGGCGACGACCCGGCGTCGGCTATCTACGTCCGTAATAAGCGCCGAGCCTGCGACGAAGTGGGCATGTTCAGCGAGACCTTTACCCTGCCGTATATGGCAACTCAGGCGGCGCTGGTAGACAAATTGCAAGAGCTAAATGCCGACAATCGCTTCCATGGCATCCTGGTCCAGCTACCGCTGCCGACGCACTTCGACGAATATGCCGTGATTGAGGCTTTGCTTCCCCGAAAGGACGTGGATGGTCTGCACCCCTATAACGTGGGAAAGCTGACCCAGGGCCGCCCCGACTACATTCCCGGCACGCCGGCGGGTATACAGCAGTTGCTGGTGCGCAACGGATACGACCCCGAGGGAAAAAACGTCGTCATCTGCGGCCGCAGCAATATCGTGGGTAAGCCCCTGGCCAACCTATTGATGAATCGCCGGCCGTGGTCGAACGCCACCGTCACCGTGTGCCATACCCGTACTAAAAATCTCTCGGAAATCACTTCCCAAGCCGACATTCTGGTGGCGGCGATGGGCCAGCCGTTGGGCATCACCGCCGACATGGTCAAGGAAGGGGCGGTGGTCGTCGACGTGGGCATCAACCGGGTGGTGGACACCGAACGTAAACAAGGCTACCGCCTGGTGGGAGACGTTGATTTCGAGGCAGTGTCCGAAAAGGTCGAGGCCATCACTCCGGTACCAGGTGGCGTGGGACCAATGACTATCGCCATGCTCCTCGTCAACGCCCTAAAGGCCGCCCGGCTGACGTTGGAAGACGAGGAATAGCGGCTATCAGCATTCAGCTATCAGCCATCAGAAACGGTCGAATAACGCTGAAAGCTGATCGCTGACCGCTGAAAGCTCTCCCCCATGCGTACCAGCGACTTCGATTATCATCTTCCTCAGGACCTCATTGCCCAGACTCCCATCGAGCCCCGGGACGCTTCTCGATTATTGGTGTTGGACCGGGGAACCGGGCGTCTTCAGCACAAGCATTTCCATCAGATCATTGAGTACCTTCGTGCGGGCGACGTCATGGTGTTCAACCAGAGCCGGGTCATCCCCGCCAGGCTGCGAGGGCGGCGGACCGACACCGGCGGCAAGGTGGAATTTCTGCTATTGAAGCGGGAGAGTCCGGGGGTGTGGCAGGCTTTGGCCCGGCCGGGCCGCCGCCTAAAGGCGGGAGCGACCGTGACCTTGGAGCAGGCCGGGCAGATCCGAGTTGAATCAACACCCGCCACCTTCGACGTGGAAGTGTTGGATTCTGGCCAGGACGGAATCAAGACTATCCGCTT
>JAKUQE010000172.1 GCA_022450395.1 Dehalococcoidia bacterium
CGGTAGCCGCCCCGTATACGATCTTGGGGTTGTGTTTCACCAGATCGTCGTACCCCAGGCCAAGCCGCTCGGCCACGCCGTTGCGGAAGTTTTCGACGAACACGTCGGATTTGGCCACCAGTTTGTGCATAACCTCAAGACCTTTGGGGTTCTTCAAGTCTATGGCTATGCTCTTCTTCTGACGATTCAATACCTCAAAATAGGAGTTGATGCCCCCGGGCAGAACCGACGACGCGCCGGCCACCCGGTTGAATTGCCGTCCCAGGTCGCCATCCAAGGACTCCACCTTGATAACCTCGGCGCCCAAGTCGGCCAGCATCATGGTGGAAACCGGACCGAACTGCCACATGGTCCAGTCAACGACGCGGATGCCGTCCAGAGGGCCGGTTATATCACCAAGACCGTTACTCCCATTCAAGCTGAAGGATAGACGAGACCCACAAGCGTCACAGAATTTCGCGTCTTCCCGGTTTTCTCGTTCACAGCGCACGCACTTCATGAAAGGCCTAACCCTACGGAATAAAATCAAATCGGCGGCAAATGCCGGGACATGGAATCAACTCAGACAACTATACCAGACCTGGCGGGTATCGGTGGGATGAAAACATTTAGGGCAGGGCTAGCGGTGCCCCTACACCTTACGAGGGAATCTATCAGCCGAAATCCCTCTACTTTCCTGGCTGGAACCGAAGAAAGTCTAAGTCCCGAAACGGGCGCCCGCTTTTAGTCCCACCGCTTGTATCCATTCCGGGGCCATGACTTTACCGGATCCGGCGGGCTGGACCCTCTGGACGAACAATGCACCGCCCTGGGAAGCTACCGAGAACCCGTCATCAGCAACTTCGATAACCTCACCGGGTTGTTTGCCGCTGTCGCCGGGACGGATGGACGTCCGGAAAAACTGGATGGATTCCCCATTGATGGTGGTGGTGGCTCCGGGGCTCGGATCGCTGCCGCGGATCAGATTATAAATCTCGCTGGCCGGGCTGCTCCAATCTATGGAAACATCGGCGGCCCGGCACCACCCTTCGTAAGTTGCGTTAGACTCGTCCTGCTCTAATTTGGGCGCGTTTCCGCCGGAAACCATCCCCACCGCCTCGGCCAAGGCCGCCACGCCCATGGGGAAGAGTTTGTCGAAATATACCGATCCTAGAGTGTCGTCGGGTCCGATCTCAATGGTTTTTTGCAAAAGAACCGGGCCGGTATCCAGCCCCTTGTCGGGCCAGAAAATAGTCAGCCCAGTTTCCGATTCACCCTGGATGATCGGCCAGTTGATGGAGCTGGGCCCACGGTGCTTGGGCAACAATGACGGGTGGTACTGGATGGTGCCCCTGGTGGGGGCTTCTAATATATCGTCCGGAACTATGTCGGTGACGAAGGCCATCACGCCCAAGTCCGCCTTCAATGCCTTGAACGCGTCTATAGCTTCTTGGGCGCGCATACGGCGGAATTGCAATACTGGAATGCCGCGCTCCTGGGCCGCCACTTTAAGTGGGTCCATGGGCCGCCCCTCCCGGTCAGGAGGTACGAAGGCCCCTATCACGTTTTCACCCTGCTCGGTCAGAGCCTCCAGGACTTTGCCGCCGAAGGCTTCCTGGCCAATCATAACGATGCGCATGTCACCAGCCATGCTGTTTCATCCTTTCATAAACGCTAGAGTTGTTATCCGCATGCCTCGGAGGCTAGAAGCCCCGGCCCTTCGACAGGCTCAGGACGAATGCTCCTTCTGCTGAAGGACCGTTCGTGGTGAGCTTGTCGAACCACACTGTTGGATGCTCGGATAGACGGTTAATATTGCCGAGTCTGCCTGGAGCGGCCTCCCATGTTCCCGTAGGAAACGTTTTGGTCGGTAACTATGTCCAGCAACGCGGCCTTGCCCGAGGCAAACGCACGCTCAAGAGCCGGCCGGATCTGCTCCGGGTCGGTGACGCGCTCGCTATGTCCGCCCATTCCTTCCATGATCTTGGCGTAATCGGTGTCCTGGGACAGGTAAGTGCCGATGGCCCGGGCGCCCCGGCGCAGGGTCCCCTGGGTAGTTTGGTTCCAGGCCCCGTTGTTACCCAAGATAGAGACGATGGGCAGATCGAACCGGACGTAGCTCTCCACGTCGAAACCGGTTAGCCCAAAGGCGCCGTCTCCGTAAACGATGCACACCTGTTTACCGGGCCGGGCCAATTGGGCCGCGGCGGCGAATCCGCTGCCGGCTCCCAAACAGCCGAAGCTACCCGGATCCAGCCAATGTCCGGGCAGATTGATGCCAAGCACTCTGGCGGCGAAGGTAACCCAGTCGCCCCCGTCACCGATGACCGTGGCGTCGTAGTCCAGGAAGTCCCGCAACTCTTTCATCACTCTCATGGGATGGATGGGGATCTGGGTGCTGTTCAACATCTCTTCGTCGGCCGCTTTCAGAACCTGGTCCTCGGTTATCACGTCTTCGACCCAGGCCTTACCCGGTGATTTATAGCCGGTGCTTCGGAGTTGGTCCATGATTTGACGCAGAACGGCTTTAGTATCGCCAACCACTCCCACGTCCACGTCCCGGTTCTTACCAATCTCGGTAGCGTCCATCATGATCTCAATTAACTTTGGGTTCTGGGGGAACATGTGCTCCGAGCCGTACCCCAACCTGAAGTCGATGGGGGTGCCGATGAGCATTACCGTGTCCGACTTTACCAATCCGTAGCGGCGGCCCAGGCTGCCCAAGTTAGGGTGGTCGGCGGGGATGCTACCGCGTCCCATGGCGTTCAGGAACACCGGAGAGTCAATCATCTCCACGAACTCGCGCAGTTCCTCCGATGCGTCGCTCCACCATACGTCGGACCCGGCCAGAATCATGGGCCGTTCGGTGGTCTTGAGGATATCCACGACTTTGGATATGTATTCCGGGTCACCATAAGCCTTGGCCTCTGTCCGGTATCTTTGGGGATAACGGACGTCATCCTCTTCACACTTGCCGTTGACCACATCTATAGGAATCTCCAGATAGGCGGGACCGGGGATGCCGGAAGTTGCCTGGCGGAAAGCTTCAGCCACGTATTCGGGGATGCGCTCGACCCGCTTCACCTGCTCGGAGAACTTGGCGATAGGCTTCATGAACGTTACGCTGTCGAAGTCCTGGAGACCGCCCTTGAGGTGTTCCCCTATAGCCGCGTTTCCCCCGATAAGGATCATTGGGCTGGGGGCCTGGAAAGCGTTGGCCAGCGCGGTGACGGCGTCGGTAACGCCGGGGCCGGCGGTAACAATAGCCACGCCAGGCTTGCGGGTTACTTTAGCCCAACCTTCCGCCGCGTGACCCGCCACTTGTTCATGGCGGAAGTCAATCACCTTGATGCCTTCATCCACACAACCTTCGTAAAGGTTGTATATATGCCCACCGTTCAGGGTGAATACGTATTCAACCCCCTCATGCTTTAGGGCTTTAGCGAAGAGATGTCCACCGTCTATTTCTGCCATTCTGCCTCCCTAGATTGTTTTGCAAAGCTTTACGTTTCGCCAACCCCTGGCAAAAGAATCGCGCCTTCGACCATCACTGATCGCAGGGACCAGATCAAAAGGTGACAGAGTCTTGGACGAATGAGCGCAACCAATTCGAATATTCAAGATTCCGGGTAGGGCGGGCTTACCTTGCGGCCCGGCCATAGATGCCTTGGACGCCTGCAACGGTCCCGATCCGGCTGCCCGAAAGATTATAGCAACCTTCGGGGGAGCTTATTAAATTACTTCCTCCTCCTTCAGTCGGGCCAGTTCCTCTTCTCCATAGCCGAAGAAATCTCGGTAAACCTCGGCGTTATGCTCTCCAAGAAGCGGCGATGTGGTCACCTCGACGGGCGATTCGGACAACTTGATCGGAGACCCCGGCAAATTGAGGGTCCCTCTCTTCTGGTGCTCCACTTCAGTAATCATTCCCCGCTGGCGCAAGTGCTCGTCCTGGTGGAGGTCCACGGCGTTCATGGTGGCTCCGGCGGGAACCCCGGCAGCCCCCATCAAATTCATGACCTCGAACTTGGTTCGCTGGGTCGTCCAGGCTTCAATCATCTCGTTGACTTCCTGCTCGTGTTCTTGGCGCCACTTCGGGTCGGAGTAGTTGGGGTCTCCTACCAAGTCCTCCCTGCCTATCACCTCTAGAAGTGCGTCCCACATGCGGGGCCGCACCGGTTGAGCGTATATGAAGCAATAATCGTCGGGCCCCCCCGGCATGCACTTGTAGATGTCGGCGGGCACTCCTCCCCCTACTACATGGTTGCCAGGCCGGTCCAAGGGCTCCCCCGTCTCGTAATAGCTGCGCAACCTAGGGCGGCAAAAGTTCACGATGCAGTCTTGCATGGAGACCTCGACCACCTGGCCTTGCCCCGTGGTTTGCCTTTGCCACAGGGCTCCCAATATGCCTATGGCGGCATGCAGACCCGTTCCGGTGTCGCCGATCGTGGGCCCGGGCTTCAGGGGCGGACTACCTGGGAAACCGGTCATGGTCATGGCGCCACCCATTGCCTGGGCAATCATGTCGAAGGCCTTGTAGTCGGCGTAGGGTCCGGTCATGCCGAAGCCCTTGATCCGGGCCATGATGATTCGGGGATTCACCTCTTTCAGCACGTCATAGCCCAGTCCTAGGCGTTCCATCGCGCCGGGAGCCATGTTCTCGGCTACTATGTCTCCCTGCCGTACCATATCCAGGAACATCGACTTGCCTTCCTCACTCCTGAGATTGAGGGTTACACTGCGCTTGTTCAGGTTCAACACGATGAAATAGAAGCTGTCCACGCCCGGGATATCGGTCCTGCTGCGCCGGCCCGGGTCGCCTGCCTTAGGCTCCTCCACCTTGATAACATCGGCCCCGAGCCAGGCTAGTGCCTCGGTGCAAGACGTACCTGCCTCAAACTGAGTGAGGTCGATGACCTTGATCCCGTCAAGAGCTTTTGCCATTTTGGCGCCTCCCTACTGTTGTCTGCCGAACAGGTATTCTGGCCTTTCAGGTCGAGATTGGAAATCGTCCGAACAGTCCCCACGGGCGGTACCGGAGGACGGCCGGTATTCCGTTCGGACCTTACCGCCTGGTGGCCCCCTCGATGCGTCTGAATGCTAGATCGTGGCAACGGCCTGATTCCGATCTGCGCCCTGGTGATTATGCAGTGCGCTTGCTCATACGAGCCACGTCAGCGTCTCGGACAACCAACGCCACTTCGTCCTCCACGTCCCCCGCCTCACGTTGAACAAAAGCAGTGTAGTGGGGTGCTTCCAGACTGTCAATGCAGCGAATTGATCCGTCAGCGAAGCCTAATCGTCCAACTTCGGCGGGGTTCTGTCGCTATTCTTCAAGAAATGCTCCAGTCCGTCAAATTGACAGAGAATGTATAATTTTTTCTGTCACCTCGCAACTACGTTATGTCTGCTTATGTTCGGCGTAAAGCCGGCCCAAGAAACTCTGGGCGTTGTGGCCGGAAACTCCCGGCGGAGCACCACTGGCCCCCAATCACCGAGATAAAATCATCGAGACTTTAGGAGGAATGTCATGGCTCAGGTAGAAGGAAGTTCACTGGTAGCGCAAGCGATCGCACGGGAGGGGGTTGAGACCCTCTTCGGTTTGGCCGGAGGTCCCATACAGGACATCATGGGCTTCGCCCCTCATTTCGGCGTCCGTCCCATCGGTGTGCGCCACGAGCAGGCGGCAGCCTTCTCTGCCACCGCCTACGGCTTCGTTAAGAATCAGGTAGGGGTTGCCGTGTTGGCAGCGGGACCGGCGGTTAGCAACGGCGTAACCGGGGCCCACGTAGCCTACGACAACTGTCTTCCACTGGTGATTCTGGGCGGATCAGGCGCCCAAGGAGGCCGCTACACCGGCACCTTCCAGGAAACGGAAAACGTGCCCATGTACAAGGGCATCACCAAGATGGCGGTGCAGGTGGACAGCACTCGGCGTATACCCGAATACATGGCCATGGCCTTCCGCAAGGCTCGCACCGGACGCCCGGGACCGGTCTACATCGACCTGCCCTCGGACGTCCTGCAGAACGAAATAGATGAGGAGACCGTCAACTGGCCGAGCAACTATTACACCGACGTCCCTCCCATGGGCAACTCGGACCAGATCAAGCGGGCCGCCGATCTGTTGATCAACGCGGAACGTCCCATGATGATTATTGGCAAGGGAGTACGCTGGTCTGAACCCACGGAAGAGCTTCGCCAATTGGTGGAGACCCTAGGAATGCCCTACGTTACTTCTCCCATGGGACGGGGCTTCATTCCCGACGACCATCCGATGAACTTCGCCGCCGCCCGAAGCGCCATCATGACCAACGCCGACGTGGTACTCATCGCCGGTTCCCGGCTTAACTGGATGTTCGGCTTCGGCCGCCAGTTTCCGGCGGACGCCAAGATTATCCACATCGACATTGAAGCCGAGGAGATCGGCGCCAACCGGGCGGCCGAAGTCGGCATCGTCGGCGACGCCAAAGCGGTGCTACAGCAGATCCTGGCCGAGATGGAGGGCCGGACCGCCGGATTGGCCGAGCGCGCTGAAGAGGGACCTTGGCTGACGGCCTTACGGGACCGCGTCGAGAAGAACGCCGAGAGTATCCAGTCCCGCCTGACCTCCGACGCCAACCCTATAATCACCCACCGGCTACTACACGAGGTAAGCCAGGTGTTCCCCCGGGACACCATCTACACCGTGGACGGCCAGACCACCTTGGCGACCGGACGGCAGGTATTGCAGAGCTACACCCCGGCCAGCCGTCTGAACTCCGGCTCCAACGGCTGCATGGGAGTGGGCGTTCCCTTCGCGGTGGGCGCCAAGCTGGCCCGGCCGGAAGTTCCCGTGGTAAGCGTCAACGGGGATTGCGCCTTCGGCTTCAACGCCATGGAGATGGAAACGGCGGTACGCCACAATGTCCCGATAGTCTTCGTAATTAACAACAACTCGGGCATCGTCGGCGGGGCTTTGGAATCCCGCATGGGTCTGCCCGAGGGCTACACGGAACG
>JAKUQE010000173.1 GCA_022450395.1 Dehalococcoidia bacterium
TCAGGCTCTGCGTCAGTCCGGGGCGGCTCATTTATTAAGACCACAAAGATGCCTTTCCGAGTTGTGGCGTTCTCGAAAAGCGGTCGGAACGCTGGGTTCGACTGGGCCCAAGCACGGTTTCGAAGCGCCATCTATACTCTTGCCCAAAACTCACGGCATGGTTCGCTGAAAATTAGTCTCTTCGGCGCCCTCAACCTCGCACCCAGGGTGGCAACGGCTAAAGTAGTCTGTCTCCGGGCATGTTTACCCAGGAACTCATTTCATGGGGCAGGGTAGTGGCTTCCGCCGGGCAGACATGGGATTCTGTAAGCTGCCCTATCGAGGTGACGCCCATCAATCCCATGGCGACGCGCATCTCCTCTTCAAGGATCTCCAGGACCCTAACGACTCCATCCGCGCCGTTCGCAGCCAATCCCCATCCTTGCAATTTGCCTATAGCCACGGCTTTGGCTCCCATCGCTAGCGCTTTAAGGACGTCGCTGCCTCGTAAGATGCCGCCGTCCAGAATGATTTCAGCCTTGTCTCCAACTACCTCGGTTATCTCAGAGAGCATATCCATGGTTGCGATTCCGTGGTCTAACTGGCGTCCACCGTGGTTCGACACCCAGATGACATCAACATCGTGTTCCACGGCTAACTTTGCGTCCTCGGCGGTCGCGATTCCTTTTAACATGAAAGGTTGCTTGGCGTATTCCTTCATGCGGGCGATGCCGTCCCAGGTGACGGTAGCTTGCCACTCCCGATTCTGAGGGTTGCGAGTAGAATCTATCGACCATCCGCTTATCATGGGCCGCTCCCTTCGGCTGTAAACGGCCGAATCGACGGTGATACAGAAACCCTGGTAGCCGGCTTGTTTCTCCCGGTCAATCATATCTTTGATCCACTCCCAATCCCCTCGGATGTAGAGTTGGTAGATCTTGGGTCTTTCGGTTGCGGCGGCGGTCTCTTCCAGGGTTGGCATGGTTGCGGAGCTTACGACAATTATTGTTCCGAAATCGCCGGCGGCCTTGGCGACGGTGACTCCACCTTCAGGGTCGAAATTTTGCAACCCGCCTATTGGAGCTAGCATGACCGGGATCCGCATTTTATGGCCGAGGAAGGTGGTCGAACAGTCGATGCTAGAAACGTCGGCCAGGATTCGGGGCCGGAAAGCCAGGCGGTCAAATGCCAACCGGTTGCGCCGCATGGTGGTTTCGGACTCCGATGCGCCGGTCAGATAGTCCCATGGACCCTGGGCAAGACGCCGCCGCGCGGCCTGCACGATCTCTTCGTTGGTAACAAAGTCGGAACTCAAGCTAAGTCTCCTTAACCGCGAAATGGTTGATATACAAAATCCGTGGGGATTTATCGCAGGGGCTAGTATAAAGGTTGAGGCTTCCAGGAAAAAGTACGCAGCCGTTCCTCACGGGCAGTATAGCCACAAAAGGTGTAGAATCAGTGCCGCCGATAGGTTCTGTCTTGGGATAGCGGCTCCACTATTTTTCCCTATGAGTTAGACTCCAAGGTTGAACCACGATGTAGATCTGAGGAGGTTGTTCCATGGCCAGGCTTTCCCCAGCCACCAGAGACTCAGTTCCCGAAGCGCAGAGGGACGTATTCGACGGGATCGTAGGGTCAGGCTCGCCCCCGGCCAATGGGCCCGGCTCCATAACGATCCACGTGCCGGAAGCCGCCAAAAGGGCTTCGGCCCTGAACCAATACCTGAGGGAAGAATCGTCCCTGCCCAAGAAGATTCAAGAGTTGGCCATGCTGGTCACCGCCCGCGAGATGGACTGCCAGTACGTTTGGAACGCCCATGCCGCCTCCGCTAAAGCCGCCGGCGTGGCCCCCGAGATAGTCGAGGCTCTGAGAGAAGGTGGCGAATTGCCTCCCTTGGCGCCTGATGAGCAGGCAGTGATTAATTACGGGCAGGAGTTTTACCGGAGCCATACCGTCAGCAGCGGTGGATTTCAGGCTGCGTTGGAACAGTTGGGCAAGCAGGGTTTGGTTGAGTTAACCATGCTCATGGGCAACTACGCGCTGTTGGCATTCCTCGTCAATGCCTTTGACTCTGGGCTGCCCCCGGAACGGACTGAGCCTATTCTCCCTGTTTAGTAATAGGGCCCGTGGTTATTTAGCAAGGCCAACCAACGTCGTCAGAGGCGATTGCAGGCCATTTAGTAGGAGTGGGGGCGTTGGACCGCCTTGTCCTATTTGGCGGGTTTAAACAAGGCGGAAATCACGCTATGTGGAATCGACGAGGTCAGAGCCTATCGGTCAAGAAATCTCACCTTCCCGAGATCCAGGGCCATCTGAGGCACGCCGTCTCGCACGAATTTATGGAACGCCATTAGTTCGATGGACTCGCCGACCCTCAAGTCCTCTTGAAATTCGCTGTCGTCTGCCCAACCTACCATGATATCTCGTTGGGGTTCGACCCGGATCACCGCCCAGTGGGTAGTTTTGTTCGGGATTTTGTATCTCGTTGCCAATTCTCCCATCAGTTCCTGCGTCGTGATATCTTTTGTCTCTACTACGTCTCCAGTGAAATATAGCCATTTGAGTTCGTAGTCCCGGCTGTCGTTAACGACAGCATAGTGACGAACCTCTAAGGCAAAAGCCGCCTTGAATTCGTCAAAGGAATAATCCCGGTTTGCTTTTATGGCAACTCGGATCGATACGGCATTTCGGTCTCGATAGGATAATCCGTCTATTTCTGGCCCCGCCGACGCAGCCGCTTCCACCAGTTGCAGGATTTCCTTTTCGTCAGCCAGGGTCGATACCGCCTCTCGGCCTCGGTGGGAGATTTCGTGCACTTCTGGGTCTACGGACTCAGCCGCGTCCGTCAGTCTTGGAAACACCGCGGTGTTCCAATCTTCACTTGGTCCAATCACGACAACCAGGAAAATAGTTAGCCCAACTAAACCCGCCACCCCGATGCCGGCCCACTTGATAAACGACGTTATCGGGTCGTGGGGAGCGGGCTGTACAACCTCTAATGGTGATTCCGGGGGTTTTTCCAAGGCGGGCGCCGACTCATGGGGCGGCTCCGAAGAATCAGAAACCGGCCGCCTCTGTCCGCACCTGAAACATATTAGGGAGTCGTCTCCCACTTGCAAGCCACAGTTGGAGCAATCGGCCATCGGGCTTCACGTACCCCTGATGTGCGCTACCATGCCACTCGGCGTTGGATCAGAAAGGATGATTCTTAGCGATCTCACAGATGTCTAACAACCCTTCTCGGTCAACGATCGGATAGCCGTGCTCCTCCGCGCTGATACGGAGCTGTGTTCTGGTCTCTCCGCGCACAAAGATACCGGAATCGACTAGCAAAAATGGCATCGCCAAGGAAACCGCCGCTTCCAAGTCGTGAGTAGAATCGCCGATGTACAGTGAACTATTAACTTGTCCGCCAAATAGCTCAACGGTCTTGGTCAAAACTTCGGGATCAGGCTTTACCCGCACTACGTCATCAGCGGTCAAGATGTGGTCGAAATATCCATCGATACCATGATGGCTGGTAACCTTGTCTACCACATCCCGGGCGGCCATGGTGGCCAAGGCAAGCCTGAATCCGTTGTCCTTCAATTCTTGCAGCATTTTCTTGGCGTTTGGCAACAAGACCACTCTATCGGTAAAGCTTACCTGAAGGCTAACCTTCAGATCAGTTGCCTCATCTATCACGCGGTCAGCCTCAAGTGGATCCAGGTCTCTATCCAAGAAATACCGCATTATCTTCCGGGATCCGCCGCCGAATTGCTCCCTTACTTCGGGGTCGCTCGCGGACACCCCAAATCGGGACAATGCCTCGACTGTTGCCCCCAGAGCGGCCGGTTCGCTGTTGATCAGCGTTCCATCTAGATCGAAGATTACGGTGTTAATGTTTTTGCCCATCGGCCTCCCACTTTGATCGCTGGACGCTTGTCCCGGCGCTCCGGAAAATCTTTTAAAGTCATCCGCTGGCCGCGCCGCCGAATCCGCAGGTCCATGGCGCGCATTTTACTACGTCGGCGAGGCGACCGCCCAAAGGCTTGGTGAGATTCTTAAATCCGCGAGACCGCCGCATCAAGAATCGTCAGCAAAGCTGGTTCAGCTATAATTGACGCGCGAGACCAAGTCGATGCTGCGAGGTATCCCATCTCATATGACATCGCCGTCCGCGGGTTCGATATATGAGTGCCTCCACTTGCCTACCAACAACAACCTGGTTTCTTTACTCGGAAGAGGACGTGCCGTTGGGGCGCGTATACCGGAGCGGCGTACCCCAGGTTGACGTACAGATCGATGAAGGTCCGGGTTTCGCCACCGCTGTGGTGGTGAGTTTCACCGAGCTACGGGCTACTTGCGCCACCCGGCGCTTCAAGGTGGTTGTGCGGGTCTTAAGCTGAGCTTGAAGGTGGCGCTGCCGTGTGGAACCAAAGAGCTAATCCAAAAATAGTTATCGCAAGAGGGTATGCCATCGGGAGCGGTTGGGTCATGATTTTGGCGGCGCCTTTGATACTTTCATTCTCGGTGTTCAAGATTGTTTCCGGAGGTACCGGAGCCGCCGGGCTGGAACATTAAAGCGGGGGATTAGTACGACGATGTCTCCGCTAGCTACCGCGTGGTGACTAGGGGTCCAGCACGACCCGCTGTCCTGATTCCATGGACTCGTAGGCCTTCAGGGTTACCTCCAAGTCCTCCATGCCAACCGACCCGGAAGTCTCAGGATCCCGCCCTTGCCGAATGCTGTCCCGAAATTCTTGCACCATCGGTATTATCCCGCGGCGGTCTCCGGGAGCCTCCAGCGTCCGTTCCTCTAGACCGTCGTCGATGGTTACGTGCGTCCCCGCCAAGTCGAATGAGATTCGCGCCTTGGCGCCCGACACGGAAACCCAGTTCGGTTCGCGGCCGTGGACCTTGGCCCATGAATGGTTGATCAGGCCTACCGCTCCGCTTTTTGAATGGGTAATGATGACAACGCCGTCCTCTCCTTCCGAATCGTTTAAGACCTGAGGCAGGGCCGTGGCGTATACGTCCCGCGGGCGGCCCGCCAGGTAGAGGAGAATGTCGATCTTATGGATGCCGCCGTCGATGAGTACACCGCCGCCGTTCAACTCCCGGCTGGCGCGCCATTGGCTGGGCCGGAGATCGGCCTCCTCCTGTAGCTGGATCAGCCGGAGGCCGCCCAATGTTCCGCCGTCGATGAGTTTCTTAGCCAGGCGCACCACCGCCATGAACCGGTAATTCTCGGCTACCATCAATGTGATGCCGGCCTGGTTGGCAGTCTGGACGATCAACCGGGCCTCCTCCATCGTGCGGGAGATGGGCTTTTCCACCAAGATGTGCTTTCCGGCGGCGGCGGCCATGGCCACGTGCTCCCGATGGAGGTGGTGGGGCGTGCACAGATACATGGCTTCCACATCGGAGTCAGCGGCCGCAGCCTCGTAGGAGCCGAAGGAGGCTTTACCGTTGAAAGCAGCCGCGTATTCCGCCGCCCGTTGGACGTCCCTGCTGGCGAAGGACAGGTCGACCTCGCCGGCTATCGCTTGCATCTCCCCAGCGAATATCCGGGCGAAATGCCCGCAACCGACGACGCAGAGTTTCAGGCTCATCCTACGCCGGACCTCGTTCGATCTGCCGGGCATGCATTCCGGCTTCTAATCATGGTTGGTTGCCAGAGGCGCGGTTGTGGTCCGGCCTCTCCTAGTCAGCCGAGCGGAAAGCACGCCCGCTAGCAATCCGAACAGGTGCGCCTCCCACGAGACAAAGCCTGTTGTGGGAATCACGCCGAACACTAGGCTTCCATATACAACGATGACGGCGATGGCGGCCAAGATGGAGATGGGCCTCCGATCGAACCAGCCATTCGCCACCAAGTAGCCGAAGTATCCGAAGACCAGGCCACTGGCCCCCACGTGTATCGCTGGGCGCCCAAGCAACCAAACCCCCGCCCCGCCGACAACGATGATAAACAGAGAAATGCCCACCAGCTTTTGGCCGCCCCTAAGTCCCACAAGCCCACCAAGCACCAAGAAAGGGATGGTGTTGGACAGAACATGGTTGAAGCTGCTGTGCAGGAAAGGGCTTAACGGGATCCCTATCAAGCCTGGGGTCGCGCGCGGCAAGATGCCCCATACGCTCAGCCGGTGACCGATGAATCCGTTAATGATCTCAACAACCCACATCACCGCCAGGGAGCCAATTATCCAAATAACGCTTAATTTCATGTGAATCTGCTAAGGGTAGATCTAACGATGGATACTGCGATCGGATGGTATCAACAACGCCCATTTTACTACGCCTAGGCTTAATGGCGTTGACAGCGTTCCGGGGCGTCGATACCATCTTATTCAGGACGCTCCGGATGAAAAACGAAGAGGTGGCGCCATGACCGCAGTGTTAGACCACACGATAGTTCCAGTGAAAGATCAGGACGAGTCGGTTGAGTTCTATACTCGGGTGCTCGGATTCCAATACGATGGCCGGGCCGGCATGGACGACCGGTTCGCCGTTATCCGTCTGAACGACTCTTTCACTCTGGACCTGCAACGCTTCGACGTTATCCCCGACCCCGGCATCCATTACGCCTTCGCCATGGAGCGCGACCAGTTTGACCGATCCTTCCAGGCCATCAAAGATTCGGGTATACCCTTTGGCGATGGCCCCAGGGACAAGACCAATATGCGTGGTCCCGGCATCAGCACTGGGGCAAAAGGCGAAACCCTATCGGTCTACTTCTCTGATCCAAGCGGCCATCGCCTGGAAATCATCACCTACGCCTGAGCCCCGGCGGCTTCTCCTACGCTAACTGCCGCCGGGTAATCGCCGGTCCTGGCTTTTGGCTACGTTCTCCGGCGCGGCTCTTTGCTAACCCAGTGCGGCAACGACTTCATCCAGGTTGGAGATGGTGGCAAGGAAGGGAA
>JAKUQE010000174.1 GCA_022450395.1 Dehalococcoidia bacterium
GGGGGCATCCACGGTGGCGGTGATCGGCACCGGCGGCCAGGCCAGGACTCAACTGGCGGCAGTTGCCGAGGTGCGAGACATCAGCCGGGTTCAAGTCTTCAGCCGCCGGGAAGACCGCCGGGAAGAATTCGCGCGGCAAAGCAGCGAAAGGTTGAACGTGGAAGTTGTCCCGGCCGAAAGCGCTCAGGCCTGCGTGGACGGCGCGGATATCGTGGTCGTCATCACCAGCTCTCGAGACCCGGTGCTGGAGGCCGATTGGCTGGCGCCCGGCGTCCATATAAACGCCGCCGGGGGCAATCACTGGATGAGGCGGGAGATCGACGAAGGGACGGTCACCCGAGCCGACTTGATCGTGGTGGACGACTTGGAGCAAGCGAAGATCGAATGCGGGGACCTGATGTGGCCCGAAGCCAGGGGTTCCTTCCGCTGGGACATGGTCCACGAGCTACGGGACGTTGTATCCGGCAGGGTGCCGGGCCGCCCCTCGGACCAGTCCTTGACCCTGTTCGAGTCCATGGGAATCGCTCTGGAAGACATCGCCGCCGCTCAACTGGTTTATCGAAAAGCCAAGGAACAGGGCGTGGGCCAGGAACTGCCGTTCTAAACCCGGCCCCACTGAGTACGTCCTGTGTAAGCACGATTCCAGATCTCGGCCTAAGTCTCAGGCTTGTTTGCTTTCGTACCAAAAACTAACCCCTTACTCTGTTCGGGTTGAACGGAATAAGGGGTTATTGTGGGGCCGATTATCACTCTAGCGGGACGGACTCACGTCCCGCAATTTGCAGGATCGAAGGGGTTAGACGGGGATCCGGTCCCATACACTCACGGGCAGAGCCTCCGCGATGTCCCGGCGATTGCGTTCCCGCTGGGTCATAGCAGGTCCAGACAGGGAATCGTAAAAACCTACGACGCTTCTGAGCATCTTCACGAGCAGGTTATCCTCGTGGACAGGGGTGAATTTACCAATCATTTCCTCGGCGATAAGCAGGTCCGCGACCACTGCGGGGGACATAACACCGGATTCGGGGTCGATGACGGGAGCTTCAGTATTCCGACGGCTGGGGATCGTTAGTGTAACCATTTTTCCTCCATATAGGTGGTTAGAATTTATGGTTGACTCGTTGGGAATACCGTCGGGGGCTTTTAGGTGGTCCAGGGCGATACTGAGAGCGTGTCACCATTTGAATTTATGATACTCTCTTAAGATTATCATGTCAACGGATATAATACGATATACAATATCGGTGATATTGATGTGTTATTCGGCGAGAGGAGTCTCATGCCTGGTTGTAGCGGTCACCTGAGATTTCCCGACTCCGCCAGGGACTCGCGACGAAGTCGGAGCCTCGCCGCCCTTCCGCCGAAGGGCAGGTGCCGGAATGACGAAGGGTGCGGCCGAAGGTTGGCAATTCTATCTTCGAAGCAATGACATGAGGCGCCTCTTTCTCCACAGAGTGCTCGCTCCGCGGAGCGGATCTTGTTCATATGCGTGTGTTTAGAGGCCCAGCTTGCCAGGGTTCATGATATTGGCCGGGTCCAGAGTCTGTTTCAGATCTCGAATAACATCATGGCTGACGCCCAACTCCCGGGCCAAAAGGTGGTTCAGCTTAACCCCTACGCCGTGGCAATACTCCATGATTCCACCCATATCTTGGGCCAGAGTTAGCACCTGCTCAACTACCTCCGCCAAATTGGCTCGGAATCTAACTCCATCGCCGGTATCGGGCCTTAACATCATCGAGAAAAGCTCGGGGCGGCTCCACAAGGAGTATTCCGCGACCTTGATTCCGGTGCCCGCCATGATGAGGTCGCAGCGCTTCCGGTAGTCTAGGACCTTTGATACCGGCAACGCCATGTGCAGGTAATCAAAGTTCCTGCCTCCCCAGCGGCTCCATCGGACCTTGCGCGGCCGGCCCAAGGCCTCGGCCTTATATCGCACTGCTGATTGGCGCCGGTCTCGCCAGTATTCCATGGTTGGGCCTGGGCCGATGTCCTGTCCCCCGGTTTGAATACATATCTGCTTGGCTCGTTGCTCGTCGGCGGCCACCCCCTCACGGTACCCTTCGAATAGCAGGTGCAAACGGATACTGTCTTCGTCTTCGGTCAGGTCCAGCAGGCTAGGACGAATCCCCAACGCGGTCAACTCAACGGCCGCGTCAAACCCTTGGTCGAAAGTATCGAAGGACGCGGTGGTGAAAACCTGGGTTTCGGGCAACCGGAAGACCCGGATCGTCGCCTTGGTAATGATGCCGAATACTCCCTCACTGCCGATGAACAGGTGGTTCAGATTCGGGCCGGAGGAGTATTTGGGCACGGCGTTGGTCGCCACGATTCGACCGTCGGGCAGCACCACTTCCAAGGCTACCACCTGGTTTCCCATGGGACCGTAGGCCGCCGCCCGGTAGCCCACGCCATTGGTGGAGATGGCCCCAGCCACGGTGGCTATGGGCACGCTGTAAGGGTCATGGCCTGGCATCAGGCCTTGTTCGGCCAGATCATCTTCCAGGTCCCCAAGCACCACGCCGGCTTCAACAGTTGCTGTCAGGTCCCGGGCATTGATCTCCAATATGCGGTTCATCCTGGACAGATCGACGATCACGCCTCCGCGAATGGGCACCGTGCCACCCATTACCCCAGTGCCGCCCCCGTATGGGATCAAGGTGATTCCCTGATCAGCCGCCAGAGACACGATGCCGACTACCTGTTCCGTGGATTCCGGACGCACCACGGCGTCGGCCAACCGGTCGAAGGCGTCCTCGGCGCCATATGCCCGAAACGGATTGAGGGCATCGGCGGAGTACCGGTCCAAATCATATTCGCCAGTCAGCACGTTCTCGCTGCCAACGATCTGCGTTAGGGGATGGATTGTGGCGCTGTCCAGCATGCTTCTCCCAATCTCAACCAAACGTGACGGAAGTTTCGGACGTATGGGGGCTGATCAAGTTATTGACGAGGGGGACAACGGTAGGAGGTCAAGGCCGCATTTCCGATTCCTCAAGTCAGGTGCGCCGGGCGGCGAACCAGGCATCGGTCCCCCAGAAAGTTCATCCCCTGGAATGATACTGCCACTGGGTGCCTTGTGCGGTATCCTCAAGTATCACACCCTGCTGGTCCAAGCCTTCTCGTATCTGGTCGGCCATCTCGTATTGCTTGGCTTTGCGCAGTTCGGTACGGGTGTCTAATAACAACTCGATGAAGGGCTTGGCCGCTAGCTGTTCTTGCCCACCGGAGGCCGGTTCTTGGAAGGTCAGTCCCAGGATGCCGCCTAACCGGCGCAGGCTGTATTGGGCCGCGCGTACGTCCCCACCCTCGTCTCCGGCTCGGTTCAAGTCTCTTGCCAAGTCGAACAGAACCGCCAAAGCCCTGGGGGTATTTAGATCGTCGTCCATGGCCGCCAGGAACCGTTCCTGATAAGGGCCGGTATCCAGCGGGTCACCCTTTTTCCCACCGGTCTCCCGCGCCAGGGCATGGCGAAGCCGGCCGGCGCTACGCTCCATGGCGGCGCAACCCTCGTCGCTGTAACTCAGGGGGCTGCGGTAGTGGGAGCTGAGGAAGTACAACCGCAAGGAGTCGGGGCTATACTTTTCCAGCGCTTGGTCCACTGAAACCAGGTTACCCAGCGACTTGCTCATCTTATCTTCGCCAAGTTGGAGCAGGCCGTTGTGAACCCAGTATCGAGAGAAGGGCCTGGTGTCGGTGGAAGCCTCGCTCTGGGCGATCTCGTTCTCGTGATGTGGGAAGATCAGGTCTTGACCGCCGCCATGGATGTCTAGCGTCTCGCCCAGGTAGGTCATCGCCATGCTGGTACATTCTATGTGCCAGCCAGGGCGGCCGGGCCCCCAGGGGCTTTCCCAGGACGGTTCTCCGGGCTTCGCCCCCTTCCAGAGGACAAAATCCATGGGATGCTCTTTACGCTCGTCCACCTCAACCCTGGCGCCGGCCTGCATCCCGTCCAAGGTGCGGTGGCTCAGCTTCCCGTAGTCATTGCTCTTTGTGACTCTGAAGAAGACGTCGCCGCCGGCCGGATAGGCGTAGTCCTTGTCCACCAAGGTCTGGATCGTATCGATGATTGGAGACATCTCCTGGGTCGCCATGGGATAGACGTGGGCCCGCTGGACGTTGAGGGCGTCCATGCAACGGAAAAAGTCGTCGACGTACCGGTCCACCAGCTCCTGGGGGGTTATACCTTCTTCCTGGGCCTTCTGGATAATCTTGTCGTCCACGTCGGTGAAGTTCTGAACGTGGCGCACCGTATAACCCAGATACTCCAGGTATCGCCTCAGGACGTCGAAGGCTACATAGCTAAGGGCGTGGCCCACGTGGGTGGACGAATAGGGCGTGACGCCGCAGATGTACATCTTGACGCTCTGCCCATCGGAAGGAACAAACTCTTCAACTTCCCCGGCCAGAGTGTTATATAACTTCATGCCTCAATTACCAGTGACGCCACGGCGCAGGCCGCGATGCCTTCTTCCCGGCCGACAAAGCCGAGATAATCGGTGGTGGTGACTTTGATTCCGATCCTTGCCGCCGGTATCGACAGGGCATTACCGGCCTGTTCTCTCATAGTTTCAACAAAGGGCGCTAGCCTCGGATTTTGCGCCAATATTGTAGCATCCACGTTCGAGATGCGCCAACCGGCTACCCTCACCAGATCACCCACGGTGGACAGCAAGATCAAGCTGGAGATGTCCTTGTATTGAGGGTCGCTAGAAGGGAAATGCACCCCCTTGTCACCCAGCGCCGCAGCCCCCAGCAAAGCGTCCATGATGGCGTGAACCAAAACGTCGCCGTCGCTGTGGCCGGACAGCCCTGAGTGGTGAGGAACGGACACGCCCCCCAACACCAAGTCGCGGCCCGCTACCAACGGGTGGCTATCAAATCCTATGCCGACGCGAAAGTCCATTTTATTTTCCGTGGCGTTATTATTCAGTTTATTTGTCTTGGACCCATGTCATTCCGCCAAAACCGCCATGCTGAGTCCTTCGGCGGAAGGAGAGGAGCCTCACGCCTGGTTGTAGCGGTCACCTGAGATTTCCCGACTCCGCCAGGGACTCGCGACGAAGTCGGAGCCTCGCTGCCCTTCCGCCGAAGGGCTGGTGCCGGAATGACGAAGTGCGCGGCCGAAGTTTGGCAATTCTATTTTCGGAGCAATGACGATGGTCGTTTACCTGAACAAAGTATTTGGCGCAACAACGTTACCGCCCCTCCGATACCCGTGACTTGAGAAAAGATTCGGCCAGGATGAGATCCTCCGGCGTAGTCACTTTAAGGTTGTCGTAGGAACCCAAGAACATCTTCACCGGGTGACCCAGGCTTTCCACCATCATGGCGTCGTCGGTAACGTCTTGGGCGCACTGATCATGAGCGCCACGCAGAAGATCATAGCGGAAAATCTGAGGTGTTTGAGCCGCCCATAGAGACCGGCGGTCCGGCGTGTCCAGCACGGTTCCCTGGCTGGATACCACCTTGATGGTGTCGGTTACTGGCACTCCGGCGACGGCCGCGCCCGCTTCTTGGGCGGCGGCAAGTCCCCGCTCCAGCATGGGCACGTCCAGGCAAGGACGAGCGCCGTCATGAACGATAACCCAGTCGCAGGGCGTCAAAGAGTCCAAGCCGGAGCGTACCGAGTCCTGGCGTCGCTCTCCACCCGGGCAAACATGGGTGACCTTGCGGTAACCTGCGGCATCGATCAAGTCCCGCCCCTGGCGTAGCGAGCCGGAATCCATTACCAACACGATCTCGGTTACCGGTGGAAACGCCTCAAGCTGGTCCAGGGCAAAGCTGAGCAGGGGCCGGCCTAAGACAGGAGCGAAGATCTTATCCACACCGGCCATCCGGGCGCTTTTGCCGGCGGCCACCACCACCGCTCCCACACTGAAGCCGGGAGTAGAGACTCCGGCCATGACCGGCTAGCTCTTGGGTTGGGCGAAGATGATTCGTCCGGCGGCGGTCTGCAGTACCCGGGTTACCACCACTTCATGAAACGCGTTCAGGTAGCGGCGTCCGCCTTCCACGACGACCATGGTCCCGTCGTCCAGATATGCCACGCCCTGGCCCGCTTCCTTCCCTTCTTGGACGATATGAACCTGGAGTTCCTCACCGGGCAGCACGATGGACTTGAGGGCGTTGGCCAACTCATTCACGTTCAGCACCTGTACGCCCTGCAGTTCGGCAACCCGGTTGAGATTATAGTCGGTGGTGAGTATCGGCGAGTTCATCCCCTTGGCCAATCTTACCAATTGGGCGTCCACCTCTTCCCCAACGCCAACCCCCACGTCCAAGACTTCCATGGGAACCGTGTCGTCCTTGCGCAGGCGGCCCAGCACCTCCAGCCCCCGGCGGCCACGGGCCCGGCGCAGGGAATCACTGGAGTCGGCGATGTGCCTCAACTCGTCAAGAACGAACCTGGGCACTACCAAGCTGCCTTCCAGAAACCCGGTGATACTTAGGTCGGCGATGCGGCCGTCGATGATAGCGCTGGTATCGACCAGGATGCTGCCATTACGGTAGACTTTCCCGACGCCGTTGGTGCTTTCCAGTCTGGGGAAAATGGCCGACATGTCCCTACTGCGGTGGACACCCAGCCACATTCCAAATAGCCCTAGGAACAGGCTGACCATCACCGGTACACCCCAGCCCTACCACCCGTCTAACTAGTACAGTGGGATGGAGATGAGAGACGCGATGACCAATCCCACCAACAGACCTATGGTGCCGGAAACTAGGGTAGAACCGGGAATAGAACTGATGTATTCGGCGCATCTGCGCCACGGTTTAATTGTCAAGTAAGGCGCAACCAGCGCTCCAACGGGTAACCCCGCCAGGGTTAGCGC
>JAKUQE010000175.1 GCA_022450395.1 Dehalococcoidia bacterium
TCCCGAGAGGATCTGCTCGTCGGGTAGGCCCCGCGCCCGCAGTACTTTAACGTCCGCCTCGCTCATATTTGCCGGTTCACGGGATAGTTTCATGGCGAAGTCCATCATGCCGCGCGTTTCCGGATCCAGATCGGCCTTGGTGAAGTCGTGCATGATGTGGCTGGCCAGTTGAGGGTCGTCGGAGTGCTGACGGAGGAACCCTCCGTGAGCCATGGTTTAAAAGCGGCAATTGTTGTAAACCGACACCGCCGTGGCGATGGCCTCTTCCTGCACCCTGGTAAGCGCGGAAGATCCGAAGGTTACCGCCTGGTTCAGAGCGCCAACCGCCTCCATGGCCGAAGGCAGGATGGACATAACTTTTATGACGTTGGACATGGGGACATCTTCTTCGCGTATCCAGGACATGGTTATTCTCCTCTCCTGATGGGGATGAATAGTAACCCGATGATTATACAGGTGAGGAGGAGAGGCTGGTTGTCCCAGCGCGGTTCGTGGTTCGACAAGCTCAGCACGAACGGTTAGGGACGATGGCGGTGGGTGGTTCGACAAGCTCACCACGAACGGGGAAGTGACGCGGGAAGAATGTTTGGCAGGGCCGAGGTTAGGCGGAGGATTGCTTGATGAGGGAGGACTTGAGTTTGTTTAGAGCGGTGCGTTGTAGTCGGGACACGTGCATCTGGGAGATGCCGAGCCGCTTGGCGATGGCGCTTTGGGATAGCCCCGAGTAGAATTTTAGGTAAATGATGGCCTGCTCGCGGGAGTCCACTCCATCCAGCGCCAATTCCAGGTCTACCCGGTCGGCCAATCCCTCCAGGTCCGCGTCTGGGACCCCCATATAGTCCAGGATGCTGGACACGTCTTCGCTGTCGTCCGATTCGTATTGGGCGTCTAAAGATAGGGGTTTGCCGAACCGCTCCACTTCGAAGGTTTCGGCTACTTCCTCGATAGAGAAGCCTGTATCCTCGGCTATTTCCGGCACCGTGGGAGTGTGTCCCAGGTTTTGGGTGAGTCCTACCACTGCCCGGTCCACGGCCATTTTTTGGCTCTGAAGCTTTCTGGGCACCTTCACGGCCCAGCCGTGGTCGCGGAAGTAGTTTTTAATCTCGCCTACGATGACCGGCACCGCGAAGGAGATGAAGCTGCTGCCCAATTCTGGGTCGAACTTCTTGATGGCTTTCAACAGCCCGATGGTTCCCACTTGTATCAGGTCTTCTTGGGGCTCTCCGGAGCTGTGGAAACGCCAGCACAACCGCTTGACCAGAGCAAGATGGTCCACCACCAGGCGTTCCGCCGCTTCCGGATCTTGGGACTTCCGGTAGAGAGCCAGCAACTCCTTGGTCCCATCTGATTTGCCCTTGGTTCCCATCTTGTACCTTCCCGCTGCCTATAACCGGCCGGGCGCCCCGTGTGAGCAGATCAAGCCCGGCGTTGGATAGAAGACCATTCAGCCGGTTTCCACCGTGTTGTATTTGGCGACCCGTATCATCGGGTCTTCGTTGGCTCCTCCACCAAACTCCACTTCATCCATCAAGCTCTCCAGAAGAGCCTTGCTTTCGACCATTTCATCCCTGGTCAGCGATACCGTGTAACTGATCTGGTTAGGGACGAGGATCTCCAGTTTGTTTCCTTCCACGATGAACTGTAATGCCAGCTCTCGTGTAGCCGAGGCCGCGGCGTCTTGGGTAACCCATTCCATAGCCAGGTTGAAGACTTCAGAGGCGGCTACTCTCAACTGTATGACTTCATCATAATTAAACGACATATTGCCGGCAATCACGCCTATCGTGGCGCGAACGACGGCCAGATACTCTGAAGATGGCGGGAGTTTAATTTCAATGACGTCGGCCAAAATCAACTCTGCCGAAGCTCCCTTCCCGATACCATTCCGGTCTATCGCCATAACCACACTCGCGACTCCAATGCTGGTCTCAGGACCGGCTTGGCGAACCAAACTAAGATGAACGGTTCTTGCGGGCGCGGCCTGTAATCTCTATTTCAACAGATTAGCGCTTGCTCAAACCTGTTTTCGGCCTAATTATCAGCGGCGGTTATGATCGCCAGGGCGTCTGGATTATAGCAGGCAAGCTGTCCCGCCTACTAACGGAGAGGCCGGAAGAAGGCGCGAATGTCCTCTACCAGCAAGTTGGGCTCTTCCAAGGCCGCGAAGTGTCCGCCGCGGGGCATCTGGGTCCATCGCTGTAGGTTGTATGACCGTTCGGCCCACTCCCTGGGCGGGTGGCTGAGTTCTTTGGGAAAGACCGCCACGCCGGTGGGAACCCTTATCATCTCGTCCTGTTTCAATTCCCAAATGGTCTGCTGGGTCTCGTAGTAGATGCGGGTAGACGAGTTGATCGTCTGGGTGGCCCAGTAGATAGTGATATTGGTCAGCAGCTCGTCCTTGCTGAAACTGCGCTCCACGTCCCCATCGCAATCACTCCAGGTACGGAACTTCTCGACTATCCAGGCTGCCAGACCCGCCGGGGAATCGTTCAAGCCATAGGATAGGGTTTGAGGCTTGGTGCCTTGGATGTGGGAATATCCGCCCTCGGCCCGCTGCCACCGGTCGCGGCCGGCCAGGTAGTCTTCTTCCGGCTTTGAGATGGGACGTGATCCGGGACCCAAGTAGGGGGCCGGCCTGGTTACCGACGTCTGATGGATGCCTATGACGTTTTCGGGATAAGAGAAGCCTAGCCTGGCGGTCACACTTGCTCCCCAGTCGCCGCCCTGGGCTCCGAACCGCTGGTACCCCAAACCCTCCGTCATCAGCTCCGCCCATAGGTCCGACACTTTGAATACGCTCATACCGGGCTGGAGCGCGGGTTGGGAGAAACCGTAGCCCGGCATGGAAGGGACTACCACGTCGAAAGAGTCTTCGGCGGAGCCGCCATGGCCGGCCGGGTCCGTAAGCAGGGGTATTATTTTCATCAGTTCGAAGAACGTGCTGGGCCAACCGTGGGTGACGATCAAGGGGAGCGGGTTTGGGCCGCTGCCGCGCTGGTGGATGAAGTGAATGTCTAAGTCCTGGACAGTAGCCCGGAAGTGGGGCACAGCGTTTATCGCTTCTTCCCGTGCCCGCCAGTCGAATCCGTCAACCCAATAATCCACCAATTCCTTGACGTAGCCGAGGTTGGAGCCGTAGTCCCAGCCGGAATCGGGAATCTCGCCAGGCCAGCGGGTGCGCTCCAGCCGGTCCCTCAGGTCGGCTAGGACGGAGTCCGGGATGTGTACCTGGTAGGGTTTAACTTCCATATCCGTCAGTCCTTTTTACTCCCTGGCGTTAGATCGGCAATGTGTCTTCAGTGCGGTTGTCGGGGAGGTCGATGACGAAGGTGTTGGCGTTGAAGGCCAGTAAGGCGTAATAGCCCATCAGATTCACCAGGTTCGTTAGGCCGTGCACGCCAAACTGCTGAACTCCCGCCTCGTAGGTGGAATCGCTGACCTTGTGGGTTCGAAAAAAGTCCCGGCCCAGGTTCACCACGGCCGCCTCGTCGGCGCTCAAGTTGGGCAGGTCGCGCCCGTCCCGCATGGCGTCCACCAAGGCATCGCTCAAGCCTGCCTGGCGTCCGGAAGCCGCGTGGGCGTTCCAGATGTACTGGCAGTCCAGTTCCCGGGCCGTGGTAAGCATGGCCAGTTCCTGGATGTTGGCAGGCAGACCTGAACCTTGGCGCAGATAGGCCGACAGGTGATTAGTCCGTTGAGCTATCTCCGGACTGTTGAGGGTTACCGACCCGGGACCGCTGGTGGGTGGGCCGCCTCTCTCCTTGACTACTTGATCGAACAGATCACGGTATTTCTCGGGTACGCTTTCCCTGGTAGGTATCGGTGCTCTAGCCATTTTGGCCTCCTTTTTCGCCATTCAGAGACGTTATGAAGAATTTAAGCCGGCCCGCACAGGTTGGTTAGGCGAGGCGGCCTTAACGGTACTAGCCGGAAAATTGGATGTCAATGGTGGCGTATACGGTGGCGGATCATCCACTGGTCCGATAGATGAGCTTGCTGAAGCCTCCAACCTTTGACCGGCGGCAATCGGAATCATCGTGGCGATTGGACCCGACCCCCAGGCATCGCAACTCCGGCACACAGCAGAGTCAGCGCTGCTATCGAAGTGATCAAGAACCCTGGCAGATAGGAGCCGGTCAGGTCCCGCAGGCTGCCCACCATTATGGGGGCGATGAACATGCCCAAACCGGAGAAGGTTAACAGCGAACCCCAAACCACCGCCACACGCTCCGGGTCGTTCCTGACCAGTTCCATCGTTCGGGATAGCAGGGTGGGCACGTACAGCCAAGACCCAATGCCGACTAATATCAGACCCAAGTAGATCCCTGTGGAGCTGCCTAAAAGGAAAGAGGCGGGACCGCCGATGGCCAGCAAGATCCCCGGCCAGATGAAGTAGTGCCGGGGCGTGCCGAATCTCAAGGGCAAGAAGCCGCCAAGAAGAACGGCGAATACTCCGATGAAGGGCAATAGCCCGGTGGCAAAGCCTGCCCCTGTTGGAGTCATGCCACGGACTTCCGTGTAAAAAGCGGGGAGCCACGCGGTTAGGGCGGTGTATTGGACCAATACTCCGCCGTCAGCCAAGAGCAACAGTACGATCTGCCGGTTTCGGATGAGACGCGGGATCTCCCTGATGGACATGGAGCCGGACTTTCGAACCGAGTCCCCCGGTACTTTCCCCAGAACGGTCCAAGCGGCCGCTCCTACTAAGCCGATCGCTCCGAAAACGCTCAGAGAATTCTGCCATCCTAGGACCCCGGCAAGAGGCGCTGCAGTGGCAATGCTGATGGCGATTCCCAGGCTCAAGACTGCGGTGTTCAATCCGTTCATGACCAAGACTTCCTTGGGCCTGAACCATCGCAGCAAAAGGGGGCCGGTGGTTATCAATACCAATGCGAACCCAAGACCAAAAGACAACCGTAGCGCCAAGAGGGAGAGGTAGTTAGGAGCCAAGAACGACAACGTCATGAGGCCCGCCAGCCACCAACCCACAGTATAGGACCGGGCGATGCCCAACCTGCTGATCACCACTCCGCCAGGCAGTCCGAAGCCGGCGGCTACCAATAGGGCCAGCGCAATCAGCAGACCGGCCGACCCGCGATTGATCTCATAATCGCGGATGACATCCCCCAGCAACGGTGAAATCGTGAACAGATTCAAGCCCACGGAGAAGTGTGCGGCCATGACCAAACCGGCGATCAAGAACCGGTATCGTCTTGGCTGCAAGGCCTCGGCGCGTGATGAGTATTCAGAGACGCTGGTCATGTGTCCCTCAGGTGGCATCAGCGTTAGTCACGGTGGGCTAGCCAATCGGGCCGGGAAACATAATATCATTCTCCAAGAGCTACCTCCGGCCTGACTTCGGGCTAACTTCTACGGGTTACCTCTTTTATCATCCCCGATATCACCAGTTCGGGTGATTTCCAGCGGGCTGTGGGGACACATACTGAGCGCAGCCGAGATTTAAAGGACCAGGACAAAGCGGGCACAAGGCGATAACTCGCCAACCGAATGCCTGAGAAGTCCAAGCCCGATGGGGCGATGGTCTCTGTTGAATCCGGGAGCATACAAACCGATACAGAATCCTGGCAAGCGCGAGGTGAGCTATGACACAGCTGGACTCACGGGTGGGAACTATTGACTTCATTGGCGAAAAGACGGTTCGGGTTGGAGGTAAGGCGGCAAAAGGGGAAGATAGGGTGTATATTGTTGCCGGCCTTGCCGGATATCTGGCGAAGCTGGGCATGGCGGATGGTGAGCTAGACCAAATGATCGCCATGTTGCAAAGCGGACGGCGGGAGGATCCCACCGGGGATGTGTCCAGAGAAAGGCCGATGGACGGCCACATACTAGAAGGGCGGCCAATCCGCGTCATCGGTGTGTTCTTGGCGGAAGAGCAGCAGATCCTCAGAGAAGCCTACCAATCGGTATTCACCGGCCAGTCCAATATGGAGATGTTGGGGTCCACAGGTGATACGTCGACAGACTTCCTGGCGGGCATGGTTCAGGCCCTAAAGCCTGATGTTATGATCCTGGGAGTCAAAGCGGTGCAGCAATGTACGGTCGAGAAGCTGCAGGTGCTGCGAGAAACCTGTCCCGAGATGGGATTGGTTCTACTGATGGCGATGTACGATGGGCAAGGCATCAAGTCGCTGCGAGAATTCTCTCGAGACTCGTCATCCGGGTGCGCTTATATCCTGAAGCACACCATAGATACAGTAGAACAGCTCAACCAGGTGGTTTGCTCGGTGGCGGAGGGAAGGATCATAGTGGACCCCATGGTTATGGAAGAGTTGATCCGCACGGGGGACTCCGGTCACGGCGTCGTGCAGGAGCTGTCTCCCAAGGAGATGGAGGTGTTGGGCTGGCTGGCCAAGGGCTATCGCAACGATACGATTGCCGGACTCCTGTCGCGGGACGTGAAAACCGTGGAACGCCACATCAATAATATCTATAGCAAACTGCAGAACGATAAGTCGGAAGGCCCGGATGCTACGATGCATCCCCGGGTGCGGGCCGCCCTGATGTACCTGAAGGCCGTTGGCCTGCTATCCGGCGCCGACTCTGGTGACGACTAAGGGTTGAGTTTTAGTGTCTCAGATGTTGGCCCTTGACGGGTCGCCGATACTCTTGGTGGATCAAGGCCCCCGGTATCGCCGGGGGCCTTTTCATTTGGCGATTCTCAGGCCGCCGGTAAGCTGGACCCGGGCGGAGTGCACTATCCCCATCCAATACGGCTATGAACAAGAAAAAAGGGCCGTTGGCCCACATTCCAACGGCCCCTGATCCAGAAGATATGAGTAGAAACCGATTCCGGTC
>JAKUQE010000176.1 GCA_022450395.1 Dehalococcoidia bacterium
GATGGGCTGTGCTTCCTCCGTTCTTTCGACATGTCCCACTCCTCCTTCACAGCAACAGCTGCGCTTATTTTAGGAGCAGGTCCCTCACTTAGCTACCTGTCCGAATTTCCGGGTCCACCTCAAATGATGCTCACTGGAGTAGAGGACCTGTCCATAGCGGTTAGCGCTATGCAGCAGGGGGCATATGACTACGTAAATAAGCCGGTAAGAAGTCTAACCGAGTTGACACTGCGGATCGAGCAGGCTCTCTCACATCGAGCCTTGGTTCTGGAGAATAAAGCGTATCAAGAGAATCTTGAGCAAATGGTGCAAGACCGCACGGCGGAACTGGAGCAAAGGATGCGTGAGCTCAACGGGTTGAATGGCATCCTACGAACTGAACTCAACCAAAACATCGGTAAAGAGGAGGACCAGACCCGCCTCCAAAAAAGCCTAGTTGGCTACGGTAGCCAGCTTCTTGATTTTGTACAACAATTAACGTCGATCAGCTCCGGTCCATCTGAAGCTGTGGCGGACCCCGGCGTCCAAAAAGCGATCACTGATTGCAGCAGCCAGTTAGGCGAGTTGGCTTATCGAATGCTTGGAACCAGCTCCCCGGGCCCTGGAACTGATACTTAGCAAGGGACTGATTCTCGATGCGGGTAACGATGTGGCTGACTCCAAAGATTCTCGATATCAGCGATCGACGCCGCCCACGAGGAGAGAGAATTGTCGTTGATAAATAAAGCAGTGGCGATCGGAATCATCGGAACCGCGTTGGTGTGGTTTATTCTGAGATAGACCGGACAAGCCATTCAAAGTTTGTCAGTGCGTATCGGATTGCCACCGGTGGTCCCAAAAAGAGAAAGCACGACCCCGGCCGGGTAAAGTCCTAGCGCCGCCAAAGAAACATTGCGTTCGCTCGGAAGCTTCTCATATATCCATCGAGATATGATTCGCTACACTTAAAAAATAATGACTCGTCGACTATGCAGAGATGGAAATACCCGGCAGTTGACACTTTTCCCACAGCCATTGGCGGTCTTCATCACCGAGCATCGGGCTGATGGTATCCCAGACTTCCTGGTGGTATCCGCCAAGCCACAGCCTCTCCGCGTTTGACAGTTGCTCCCAGTCGATCAGTGAGGTGTCGAAGGGGATCAGGGTAAGGGGGTCCAGACGCAGCCAGCGTTTGCCGTCTGGTTGGGCGGGCATCTCGTCGTCGGTAGCGACCACATATAGGTTTTCCAGGCGTACTCCCCCCCAACCCGCTTCGTAATAGCCGGGTTCATTGGAAACAATCATCCCCACTTTCATCGGTTCATCGGCACCCCTGGGAGCGATGCGTTGGGGTCCTTCGTGGACGTTGAGGAACGCGCCGACTCCATGACCGGTGCCGTGCCCGTAATCCAGGCCAGAGTTCCATAAGTGAGTTCGAGCCAAAGCGTCCAGGGCGATGCCACCGGTGCCTTCAGGGAATCTTTGCATCGCCAGGTTGATATGGCCGCGTAAAACCAATGTGTAAACCTGCTTTTGCCGCTGGGTGGGAGTACCTAGGATAACTGTACGGGTGTCGTCTGTGGTTCCGCCAAGCATCTGTACGCCGGAGTCCACAAGCAACATCTCACCGTCGCGCAGTAGAACGTCCGGGTTGGCATCGGCGTAGTGCACGATCGCTCCATTAACGCCTGCCGCCGCTATGGTCGTAAAGCTAAGATCGTAAAATCCGTCCTCGCTGGAGTATTCCTCGTGTAGAAGATGGCTGTAGTCAAGCTCGCTTACCTTCTGCCCCGAGCGCATCTTGTCTTCCAGGCCCTTAAAGCTGCGAATCTTGGCGGCTGCGGCGTGCCGGTGCGACTCCCGGCTGGCGGCGATCTCGGCATCGTTCTTGATCGCCTTGAGCAGAACAACCGGGTTAGGTTTTTCATGTATTTTCTGCTCTGCGTTCAGGAGCAAACGCGTGGCCATGGTGGTCCCGCTGGGATCTAGCCATACGGTGCCAGATGCCTTGGCCCCGGCTTGTTTCATGGATTCCACATAAGCCTCGTAGGGCTGAAACTCAACCAAAGAGTTCAGGGCGTTCTCGACTTCACGGGGCGGTGTAGTTCGGGCGAAGCAAGTTGCCCGCTCCATGTCAATCACCAGGTAGGCTTCAAACACCGGGTTAAACGCGATGTCGCTCCCTCGCAGGTTGGTTACCCAGGCGATCTCGTCCAATTTGGTCAGCACCAACAGGTCGACACCCGCCTCCACCATCTCTTTGCGCACATTTGAAAGCTTCTCGGCCACACTGGAACCGGTGACAGCTTCAAGCAGGGCGTAGATAGGATTAGATGGAGGGACCGGTTGATCTTCCCAAACGGCGTCAACTAGATTGGCATCGATCGGTACCAGTTCCGAATCGGGCGAACGAAGCGCTTCCGAGTATGCGGCGTGCGCTTGAGTTGATACCACGAATGGGTCGAAGCCTACACGGATGCTACCTCGCTCTCGCTCCATCTCGGTAAGCCATTGACTCAAGGTATGTTCTCCGCTCAAGCCCAGCTTGTGGACGCGGAACTTGGTTGAATCAACCTCTTCATCGGCCTGCAGGTAGTAGCGGGAATCCACGAATATATGGTTCCCCTCGGGGCAGATCAGCGCGTCGCCGGCAGAGCCTCTGAAACCGGTTATAGCCGTCCTTCGACGGCTATATTCCGGTGTGTATTCGTTCAGATGGGCATCGGAGGACAGCACCAGATATGCGTCTACCTGGGCATTCTTCATAAGCTGGTACATGGCCTCTAGCCGGCCGGAGAGTGATATTCCTAGATCAGCCATGGTATTAGTTGCTCCCCGTGAAATTTTCCCGATTTCTTCTGCATTCTAACTTACCGCCGGTTGCCGGAAGTAGGTGCAAGGTTTTGGCAGGAATCGCTGTTTAACGGGATGCTGGTAGATGTCCTCCCTCAAACGGAGCTTTGGGACCTCTCATCCAGGAATTCCCGAATCACTCGGGCCAATTCCTCCGGCTTATGGTAGCCGATGTCATGTACCGTTTCAGGGATCCAGCGGACCCGGCTGTTCTTGATGGCTTGCTCAGCCGCCGCTACTCTTTCTTGCTTCACTAAAGCACGTTCGCTTCCGGCCTGTTGGGGAGCCGGTCCGGCCGGGATAATCAGCGTTGGACAAAGGATGTTCGGGTAGGCCTGGGACGCCGGTTCTTCCCACATGGCCCGCATCACCTGGATATGATTCTCCGGGCGTAGGATGTCTTGCATCGCCCCTTCAGCGTCCTCGTATACCATGGTCTGCACGATCCGTTCAACCTGATCGCTCCAGCAGAAGGACAACTGGGTTCGCAACCGGTCAAGAAACTCTTCCCGGGTGCCGGATATGTTTCGGGGTCTTGCCCTAGCCCTGACTTCTTCCCAACTTTCTTTGGCGCCGGAACCGCGGGAGGTACCTCCTTCGATCAATCCCAGGGCATTCACCCGGTCTGGGGCCCGGGCAGCCACATTCAAGGCGACGTTGGCCCCCCAGGAATGTCCGAACACTGCCGCATTGGCAAGAGCCAACTCATCCATCAAGCCTACGACGTCCTTGGTCAGCGTTCCCCAATCGTAACCGCTGCCGGCTTGAGTAGTCTGGCCGTGGCCGCGCTGGTCCGGGGCGATGACGCGGTAATCATTTCTAAGATGGGGAGCAACCAGATCATACCAATTGGCTGAGGAAGCAAGGCCATGCAGCAAGATCACCGGTTTACCTTGCCCACCCCAATCAAGGTACCGGACCCGTATACCTCCGATGTCGGCCCAACATTCCGCCGCCGCCCGGTCCCAAGCGCCAATAGTGTTCAATATAAGCTCCTGATTCGAGGAATAACGAGGATTCGACTAACTTTGCCGGATGTATTTGTCCACGCTCTGGTCTATCGTCAACCCAAGGTAAATGTCACCGTGGGTATCCACCTCAAGCCCGTGGGCGTGACGGATGGGCCAACGTTCTAAAACGTTGCCATCACCGTCCCAGATGCTTACGTGAGAGTCTCCGGACTCATCGGCCTGTTCGGCGATGTAGAAGATACCTTCCTCATCCCGAACGATATTGTCCGGTCCACCCATGCCGGTCCACATGGTGATGAATTCTCCTTCAGGAGAGAATATCTGGACCCGGCGATTGGTCCGGTCGCAAACGTACACTTTGCCCTCTGGATCAACCAAAAGGCTGTGGACCAGGTGGAATTCTCCGGGGGCCTCCTCGCCGGGTTGTCCCCAAGAGTTGATGAGAAGGCCATCCTTGCTAAACCGGTGTACGCGAGCGTTCCGGTATCCATCTGAAACGTAAAGGTCTCCGGATGGGCTGGTAGTCAGCTCAGTGCAGTAGTTGAACGGGCCGGCGGCTCGCGGACATAGGTCGCCAGGGTTCTCGCAGCCGGTGTCAGAGAATACGCCTCTATCGCCGATCACCTGAAGGGGTTTTCCATCCAGGGTGAATTTTACCGCCACGTGGTCGGCGCGGTCAGTGATATAAACCACGTCGTCCACGATGTTGATACCGTGTGGGTCAGCTATCGCCCCCATGCCCCAACTATTCAGGTAATCGCCGTCACGGTCAAATACCATGACCGGCGGGTCCTTACGTTGGAAGGCGTAAACCCTATCTTTTGAATCGGTGGCGACCGAGCTAACTACTCCCAGTTCCTGTCCCGCGGGGAGGGTCGGCCAATCTTGAATAAATTCATAGGTGAATTTTCCAGACCCAACTGTAGTCATATTCTTGCTTCCCCTTCATTCTTGCTCTTCATGCTAGGTTGTTCCAATACTGAACCGGTTACCGCATGCCGACGGCACGCACCCGGTGGTTGATGCCATCGGCGATGTACAGGTTGCCCTGCCGGTCAATGCCACAACCGTGGGGCCGCTCTAACCCAGCGTCAGTGGCGTTGCCGCCGTCGCCATCGCCTCCTTGGTGGCCTCCGGCGATGGTGGTCACGATTCCCGTGGTAACGTCGATCCGGCGGACGGCGTTATTCTCGGTGTCTACTACAATCACGTTGTCTTGATGGTCACACCGGATGGCTTTGGGAGCGCCCCACAGGGCGGTTAATGCCGGGCCGCCATCCCCGGTGTAGCCCCGCTCGCCGGTGCCGGCAAAAGTGGACGTCATACCGTTGGCGTCCACCTTGCGAACGCCGTTCCCTTCCCGCTCGGCGATGTAGGTGTTGCCTTGGCTGTCCACGCACACTGCCCGAGGACCCATGATAGACGCTTCAGTAGCCGGTTTGCCGTCTCCTTCCCTTCGCTTCTCACCGTCTCCGGCAAAGGTAGTGATGATTCCGGTTGTCAGGTCCAATCGCCGTACCCTCTGATCTTGAATATCGGCGATGAGCAGCCCTCCTTTGCCGTCCAAGAAGCAATCGTTCGGTTCCCTCATCTGGGCTAGGGTCCCCGGTCCCCCATCGCCGCCGTATCCCGGTTCACCGGTACCGGCTACGGTGGTGATAATGCCGGTGGCGGCGTCAACCTTCCGAATGGCGCAGTTAAATCGGTCCACTATGTATATGTCCCCGTTGGTATCCACGGTAAGGGAATAGAGATTGTCCATCGTCGCTTGTAGCGCCGGGCCATTATCACCGGAGTAACCCGCTTCACCCGTACCCGCCACCGTCGTAATCACCCACGATTTCCTGTCGATACGCCGAACGGTGTGGTTACGTCCGTCACATATGTACAGATTATCGCTGGTGTCGAAGGCGCACCCATATGACTCTCCGATTTGGGCTAGAGTGGCAGGTCCGCCGTCACCGGCGTAACCCTCCTCCCCGGTCCCTACAACAGTCTGGATCTTCCCAATCTCAAATTCCACGCGATATGTCAACCTCAAATGATTTTGAGCGGATCAGATGTCGCACCGGCCCAGTGTAGGGAGTGCGGCGGCAATGCGACTTTAACCTCCTCTGAGTTTGCGGTCAAACTTCCGTGCATTCTTGATATTGTTTAACCGGGGTCACCAGAGTCTTAGGCGATACCCGCCGCCAAGACTTCGGTCACGGTAGTCAAGTATCGACCTACCCCTGGCTTGGTGAATGTAATTGTGACCGTGGAGCGCCAGCCGATTAGGGACCGAATTTGTCACAACCTGTTCACACAGACTCAATCTGTTCCGGTTAACATAAAAATCTCTAATCAGAGGTTTTTGGGCATCGCCAAATAATAATTCGGCGCCGTTGACTCACAATCTTCGGAGGACAGATGGGAAAGCCAAACAAACGTCTATCGGCGGTCGACGGCGACCCTCCAAATAATAGATGCCCCGGGAGCGACGAAACGGTCACCGCCGAGTCGAATAAGATGTTGTCCACCATCTCAGATATAGACCAACTTCTCTCAGGCATAGGCAGCTTCGATGACAAAGCCGCCCTAGTGGTAGAGAAAATGGCCCAAGCTGCCTATGCCGACTGGGTGGCGTTTCTTATTCCCGACGAGCGGTTGTCAGGTTTGAGGATGGTTGCGTCTTCAGGCCATGCGACGCAGCTATCGCCACTGCCACAAGTACTCCCTTATGACCTGGGTATCACCGGCCGGGCATTTACTTCCGGAAAATCCATCGTAACTAACTACTATCCTAAGCATGCCGACGTGTTAGAACACCATATTGTTGGCAACCAGCAAAAGTGGGACACTTTTGTTAAGGAGAGATGAGGGGGATGTGGCAGTATCGTAGGACTCCCGGCGCTGCCGGTTGTAGCGTTTGCGCCATCGTAAAGTCTGAGCTTTCACCTCCCTTCTTCTGATCAAGATCCCTTCCCGTCTTCCCCTTAAGACATCATCCGGGGTC
>JAKUQE010000177.1 GCA_022450395.1 Dehalococcoidia bacterium
CATGGAGCACATCCTTGGATACACCTGCGTAAACGATATCTCCGCCCGCGACTGGCAACGCGACGACCGCAACTGGTGGCGCGCCAAGTCCTCGGACACATTCACGCCTGCCGGCCCCTACATCGAGACTGATCTCGACCCACACAACGTCCGGGTCACCGGCCGCATCAACGGCAAGGAGGTCCAGAGCGAGAGCACCACGTACCTGATCTTCGACATTCCGACCATCATGGAGTTCGTGACCGAGTACGTGACCCTGGAGCCCGGCGACATGATCTACACCGGCACTCCCGGCGAGCCCCAAGAGATGCACGACGGAGATGTCTGCGAGATCGAGGTTGAGGGCATCGGAGTCCTGAGTAACCCCATCAAATTGGAGAAGTAGGTTCTTCGGGCGCTGATCGTAATCGATCTCACAGTGAGGGGCACTGCCGTGATTCAACGGCAGAGCCCCTTTTGTGATTTCGGTGAAAGCCCGGACCAACGGACTTCGCAAAAGCGATTTTTTGATCGTAGGGGCGGGTTTCTAACCCGCCCGTCCGGACGTTGACAAGCCCCGGTCCCCGAAACCACTTACCTATGCGAGACCGTTCTTGTTTCCGCTGAAGGAATTGGCCTCCCCGGAGCAGGGCAGGTTGGAAACCGTGCCCCTACGCACCCGTTTCGGCGCCCCTTAGTCTTTCTGGCGAAGGCCAGAATCCAGATTGATTGCTTTGGTCAACCGTCGATTACGAGAACGTTCCTGGATTCCAGCCTGCGCTGGAATGACGGGGAGAGGCCCAGAATGACGACGCGCCACAAGCATTGTTGATTACAAACTGGGCGGGTTAAAAACCCGCACCTACGCACCCAGATCTGGATTCTAGCCTGCGCTGGAATGACGAGGCAGGGATTCTCGCTTTATCCCCGGTCAACCCGCATGGTGTACCGGTCCGAGGCCATGATCTCTGTAATCTGGGGAGTCAACGCATCGAAGTCGTCGTTGAAGGCGGAGATTATCCTGCCGCTCAGGCCGTCCGCGCCATTCCCCGCCAGCCACACGGCCAGGTCGGCGCAACGGTCGATGGACGCGCCGCCTCCGGAGGTGACACGCAGCCCCACCTCGTGGATCAGGTCTGCCCCTGCTCTGGCCGCATCCTCGGTCATCTCATCCCACATACGCGTGTGTACCGAGCCCGGTCCAAGGGCGTTCACGGTGATTCCCGTGTCCGCCAATTCCAAGGCCAGCACCTCGGTCAGGCGCACCACGGCCGCTTTGCTGGAGCAATAGGCCGACATGTTGGCCCAGGCGTTGGCCGCACCGGCGCCGGACAGGTTCACGATCCTGCCCGAGTTCTGCCGCTTCATCACCGGTACCACGGCCCGGCAGCACAGATACAGCCCGATCAGGTTGATCTGAATCGTGTCGATCCAGGCGTCCAAGTCATTGTCTTCAAGCACGCCGACGGGCCCCCCGATCCCGGCGTTATTGACCAGGATGTCGATAGTGGAATATCGCTCGATCGTGGCAGCAGCCAAGCGTTCCACTTGGCCGACATCAGTCACATCGGTGGGCGTTATCAGGACTTCAGCGCCAAACTTCCGGCACTCCGCGGCCGTCTCTTCCAGTTCAGCGACACTGCGGGCGGCCAGAGACAGGTTGGCTCCTTCTCTGGCATAGGCTAAGGCGATGGCTTGTCCGATGCCCCGGCCCGCGCCTGTGATCAGCGCGGTCTTTCCTTCTAACTCGGCCATGTTTCCTCCAGGTAGTATGCCAGCCCTATTCTAACGCCAAGGATAGACCAATCTTCCTTGGGCTAGGTCCGGCGGCCAAATGATCACCTTCCGGCCGTCTTGCCACTGGACGAGCAGGCTTTCTCGTCCGATCTGCCTGCCGGTTTTGGCGTCAATCTCGAAATCTCCATAGAAGGTAGAAAACTTGAGCCGGCCCGCGGCATCTCGAAGCGCTTGGCCGTCGGGACTGCCCGCTTCCTCCAAACACGTCTGTACAACAACCCCAGCGGCGTAGGCTTGGGCCATGGGGTAGTCGACGGTCGGGTGGCCGTCGCGTTTAAGTGAGGCGACAACCTGCTCGGCAGTCGGCCCGGAGTCTGGTTGGTGCTGAACCTCCGGCTCCCACTGACTGGGGCCCACGAACCTCTCCGCCAGGCTGCCCAGATCGTCCTGGAACGCTTGGATTCCCGCAGCCACGGCTACCACGGCCCCGGCGCTAAGCCCACTGTCGGTCAGTTGCCGGGCCAACGCAAGGTCGTTCCGAACCCGGCCCACTACAACGACAACATCAGCCTGGGCGACGCTTAATCGCTCCAGGACATCGGCGAAATCTACGGCCGAAGCCGCGAATTCTACATCTAGGACGATTCGAAACCCCAGTTCTTTCGCTGTTTCGGCTACGCCGCGGCAGACTGCCTTTGGGAACTCGCCGGTCGACGCTCTGACCAACGCAACCGTGCTGGCTGAAGACTCGGTCTGCCGCACCAACGGCAGCAGCCCAGACAGGTAGCGCCTGGCGGGCGTCAGGATTCCAACTATCCGGTGGTAGCCTTGCCGGTAGACATCATCCGACGCCCCGCCTTGGTTCCAAAGGAGCTTTCCGTGGGCTTCGGCCACCTGAGCAGCGGCGGAGGTTAGAACGCTGGAATAGGGGCCGATCAAAATATCGATCTGATCACCAACGATCAACCGCCGTGTGACTTCCCGCACCGTAGACGCGTCACTGGCGTCGTCGTGATACAGCACTCTGAACGCATCGGGTGTTTCAGCATTGGCATCCCGCTCCCAGGCCAGCAATCCGGCCAATGCCTGCCGTCCTTGCATTTGAAACTGCCCGGTGAGAGACACAGGCATGCCCACAACAAGAGTCATGCCCTAAATCCGGAATATATCAAATCGATCTCGCCAACAAATCCCACACCCAACCATGCCCAGTAAACCCGGCTGTGCCGGCGGCGGTCAGAGTTTGGGGCGGAATAGGCCGAAGGAGCTGGTGTAGCCGTGGAGGAACGTGGTGCCGCTCACCTGGCCGATCTCTCCATTGCAAAAGAACCCACCCAAAGGCACGTCGCCCAGCTTGTCCCGGAACAGGTCTGTGTCATGGTTCGGCTTGCCGTAGAGGTACTCGCCCCTCCCCAAGCAGGAGAAGAGTAAAGCGCCCGGAATATCGTTCTCTCGGTGTTCGTCGGCGTAGCGGCTAAGCACGGCCGTCAGATCGTCTGCGGAGGTCTCCGCGTCGCGTAGATGGAACTGGACCAACTGCCCTTCTTTCAGCATCTCGCCGATGGCCAAAGCACCGGTGCTCTGGTCCATGCCTACCACGTTTCGGATCAAAAAGTCGCCTTGGACCGGGTTGTCGATCAACTCATCCATCACCACGCCCAGGAAAAGAGAGTGCCGAATAAGGTCCTGGTCCCGGTCAGGCAGAGTCTTGAGCATGTCCCGCAGCACCTCCATGGGAGGTACATCATCAAGTTCAAGCAGCATGTTGCGTTCGCTCTTGGAGATGCGCATCGGTTTTCCGATGGGCCGGCAACCCTGGGCCACGACCGTGTCCACAGTAATGTTCCCATCCAAGGCCAAGCCGATGGCCCCGCTGCGCAACACTTCACCGTCCAGAAACAGCGCGTTTCCACCCTCCCGGCTGGCGCCGCTGGCCAGCCCACCGATCTTGGTGGCTTTGGGATACGCGTAGTCCATTCCCATCAACAGGTTCTGGACCGGGAACGAGTAGGGGTCCGCCAGCATGACGAAATGCGGGTCCCGTTCCGGCGCCACGCCGAACAGGTCCACCCATTTGTCCGGGCCGGCATCCAGGTCCGGTAGGCCGTCCACCTGAAGATGGACTGGCCTGATGTCAACGTCGGGCAGTACGGCGGCGGTGATCGATAATCCAGGCCGCTGCTCGATCTCTCTTCCATCGCCGATCACACCGCCTCCCGAGCAGCCAAAAACGTGTTTGGCGCCCAGGGACCCGGCCATCAGATCGGCCACGCGGTCGTAGGAATCTTCATAATGGGGCGAGATGAAAGTGACCGCCAGGTCCAGGTCCGCATCTCCAACGGAACTCTTTATAGCCACACCGCACTCGGCGATGGCGTCTTCCAAAATCGGTTGCTCAGAAAGGACTGAGGTCCATTTCATTGGTATTCCCCCCTCGGATGGGCGTTCTCCGTGGGCGAAGTATAGCAACGCGCTGGTCTAAATGCGATTCAATGCGCGTTCAGAAATGCCTGATGTCACCGACCCGCTATCAGTTCCGCGAACTCCGGCGATCGCAGCATCGCCGCCGCAACGGCCGCAGCTCCTCCGAGCATCTCGGGCTGCACGAATTCCAGAGTGTCGCGCTCGGTGTGGATGCGAGAGACGTCATCGCCAAAAAACATCAGATATGGCACGCCCGCCTCCCGGAAGCTTGCGAAATCGCTACTGCCTCCCCTAAGACCGAGGGTGACTGCTACATCGACATCGATCTGATCACCGATATCCGAGACCAGGTCCGTGATTTCCCCGTCTCCGAACACGCTCACTACAGGACCGGTGCCCAAGGCGTCAAAGTTGAGCATTGCCTTGGTGTTTTCCAACTCTTCTTCAGTAAGCGATTCGACGTAGAACCGGCTTCCCAGAAGTCCCAGCTCTTCAGACCCGAAGGGGATGATTCTAAGCGTGAACGGCAGGTCAACGTCAGCCAACATACGGGCGAGGGTCACGAGGACGGCGGCGCCTGAAGCGTTGTCATTGGCCCCGATTATTTCCGGCACCGTATCGTAGTGTCCGCCCAGGACCACCACCGCCTCACCTGGGCCTTTCTTCACCGCGATCACGTTCTGGGAGGGCAGGTCTTCCGTGGTCAGCGTTATCGACGCTTGTAGCTCGGAATCCGCCAACAGGTCCTCGATGGCCTCGCCGTCGTTTCTTGAGAGGGAGATCACCGGATGATCCGGTTCGGAGGACAGCACGCCTCGGAAGAGTCCAAACACGTTGTTATAGATCACCAGGCCAACCGCACCAGCGGCGAAAACGTTCTCCGCCTTGGCTTGAAAGGTGATCACTCCGCGCTTGGCCAAGGCGATGCGGCCTTCCAGACCGCCGTCCGGCAGGTCTCCAGGCATCGCCAGGCCCACAGGTGTCAAGATGCCTGAAACGTCACCCAGGCCGGACCGTTCCAAAGGTAAAGCGGCGAACTCCTCGGGCTCCGGCAGGTCAAGCGTGAGACCCATCCCGGCCAGCACCTGGTCCTCGATGGTGAACCGTTGTATCTCAGTTTCGTACCCCGATTCTTGGAATCTGTCTTGAAGGTACTCGGCGGCGGCGGCTTCTTGGGCAGTGGCACTCTCTCTGGACCCCAATTCTTCTAGGAATTCCTCCAGCTCGGCAAACGCTTCCGCCGAAGCCAGTTCCAGCGCGGTTGGGCTTGCCCGTGTGGGCTCAGGGGTAGCGGTGGGAGTTGGCGCGACCGTTGGGTCAGGCGTTGAAGCCGGTGTGGGCGTCGATGTGGCGGTGGCGGAGGTACAAGCTACCGCAAACACCAAGAAAACCGCAATCGCAACGGCCAGACGCCGGCGAACGGCGGCATGTACGGCAAGTAGCTGGTTCGTCATATGCTCCCTTTGGCTAAGGCCATGCTCTTATCATAGTTACGCCACCCGCTATTCACCAGATGCCTCCAGTCACGGCCTAGACAGGACCAGAACCCGGAGCTATATTTGCCGCAGAATCTGGGCTTAGATCAATGAGGGGTGCCGAGATGGCGGTGGATAGAGATACTGTGAACGAACTGGCCCGTCTGGCCGGAATCGAGATCGCGGAAGACGAATTGGACGAAGTGACCAACCGGTTCAGCAGCCTGATACAAGAGATGGACCGACTGAAAGAGTTGGACCTGTCCAATATTCTTCCAGTAACCATCTTCCCGGAAGACGGGGAGGCGTAGATGGAATCCACAGAGATCGCATTTCTGTCCGCTGTTGCGACCGCCAAGGCCATCAAGGCCAATGAAATATCGCCCACGGACGCCGTCCAAGCCTATCTGGAGCGAATAGACCGGCTGGATTCGAGACTGGCCGCCTACATCACGGTTGTCCGCGAAGAGGCGCTGGGCGCCGCCCAGTTGGTCGCCGGCCGCCTTAAAAGAGGCGAAGACCCGGGGCCTCTCGCCGGGGTGCCCATCGCGGTGAAAGACCAGTACTGGACCAAGGGCATACTCACCACCAACGGCTCCAAGGTCTACCAGGACTTCGTGCCTGACGAAGACTCGACGGTCATCCAACGGCTGAGGGACGCCGGCAGCGTGTTGCTGGGCAAGCTCAACCTGAGTGAACTGGCCATGGGCGGCACCCAGAACCCACCATGGGGCATCCCCGCCAACCCCTGGAACTTCGAATGCAGCCCCGGTGAGTCCAGCAGCGGGTCGGGCGTGGCGCTGGCGGCCCACCTTTGCGCCGCGTCCATGGGCGAAGACACCGGCGGCTCGGGCCGCGGCCCCGCATCCTACTGCGGCGTGGTCGGCTTGCGCCCAACATTCACTAGAGTCAGCCGCTTCGGCATGACCCCCATGTGCTGGTTCATGGACGCCGCCGCGCCCATGACCAAGACCGTGGAGGACTGCGCGGTCATGCTGGGAGTAATCGCCGGCTATGACGAGAAAGACCCATATACCAGTCATAAACCGGTGCCGGATTACACTGCCGGAATGCGGGACGGTGTGAAGGGTCTCAGAATCGGCCTGATCAAAGAATTGCACTACACCGAAG
>JAKUQE010000178.1 GCA_022450395.1 Dehalococcoidia bacterium
GACATCGATGAAGTAAAGCGGGCAAGCAGGTTTCCCAGTGGTTGAACCGAGGTGGAATAAAAGGGCTAAGCCGAATCGGGATTTGTCTTGAGGGGCATCAGCAGGATCCCGCCCACCACGAACATGACAGCGCATCCAATCAGTAAAGCGGAGTAACCCGAGGCCGGGGAGGCTCGGTTTAGCAAGTCTACTCCAGGGCCCAGCATCTTGGCTGACGCAGCGCCGCCGATGGTGGCAAGGTTCACCACACCCATGTGCAGTGCCTCCTTTCCTGCCGTGCCCATCTCGTTGGCCAACGCCCAATTGGAGCTAAGCAAAGCGCCCACGGAAAACCCGATGAAGGTGGCTATCACCAGGACTTCCGTCGTGCTTCCGGCCCACAAAATCGTAGCAGTGCTCAAGGCAGCCCCGGCGGCGCCTGCCAGAATAACCGGTTTGCGGCCTATCCGGTCGGAGAACCAACCGGCCAGGTAGGCCCCGGCTGCTACCGCCCCACCGACCACTAGGACCATATTGCCTAAGGCTTGAACGGGAGTTTCCAGGCCTACTTTATCTCTCAGGAAAAAGAGACCATAGGTCTGGAACACGATGACGGCGGTCACCATGAACCACCGGGATATCAAGAATAGTGTGAGCTGTGGGTGTAATCCAGAACTTTGGGCGGCGGGACGGCCGTTGGCCGGTGATTTGGAGCCCGGTTTTTCTTGTCTGGTTAAGACGGTCGCCGAGGTGATCCCGGCGGCGACAAGCAGATTTATGCCTAGCACTCCTAGAGTGATCCAGAGCCATTCGATGGAATCGCCAAAGGCGTACCGGCCCATGAAAACCGTGCTGATCTTGATGAAAGCCACGCCGCCTACGACGTCGGCAAGAATCTTAAAGGCAGATGCTACACCGGTTCGCGCCCCAGGCACCAAGTCTTGGATCAGAGCCTGGTAGGGACCGTAGGAAATGTTGATATTGGCCTGAATGAACAGCCAGACGGCAAAGAGAAGCCAAAATGTGGGAGCAAGGCCGATGCCGACCATGCCCAAAGAGATGAGGACGCTCCCGCCCAGAAGGTAGGGGACGCGTTTTCCCAGGGGCGATCGCGTCCGGTCGCTAAGACGGCCCACGATAACTTGAATAGCTCCCGCAACCAAAAGCCCGGAGAGCCCAAGGGCCGCAAGATAAGTGTTCTTCAGTGCCTCCGGGGCTAGAAACAGGACCAAGACTGGCAGAACCACGGTATCGATAGCCAGGTAAAAACCGTTTATCCCCACGCCGAAGGCGTTTAGCCTCAGCAATGCCAGGTTGGTCCAATTGTTGGATGTTGGTGGCGACATCGTCAAGTAGCTATAATACAACACATATCGGCCATGTGTGACCTAAACCCGTAACCAGGTACAGCGGAGAGTTTCCTGGAGATGAAAATCTGTTCGTTATTGCCCAGCGGCACTGAGATTCTCTTCGCCCTGGGTTTGGGAGACCTAATCACCGGCGTAAGCGATCTGTGCGACTATCCCCTTGAAGCTCGATCCAAGCCCGTGGTGAGCAGGAGCAAGATTGACGTTTCCGTTTTGTCCAGCAACGAAGTGGAAGAAGAGATCAATAGGATACTGGCCGCCGGAGACAGCCCCTATGAACTCGATCAAGAGTGGTTATCCACCAATCCGCCGGACGTGGTGCTGACCCAGGACCTTTGTTACTTCTGCGAAGTCGACGCCGCGACGGTGGATCAAGCCGTTCAGGGCTTGCCCCATCAACCCAGAGTAGTTGTGCTGCAACCGAAGACGCTACCCGGGATATTCGAGACGATAAGTGAAGTTGGGGAGGTCTGCGGGGCCGGCATCGCGGCAGCGGCTCTGGTAGATGGTCTCAAGAGGCGGGTCCGGGACGTTGAGGGAACTTTAGACTCGGTGGGATACCGGCCCAGGGTTTTTTCCTTGGAGGGGATCGATCCCATAGTGATTGGCGGCCACTGGATACCCGACCTCCTTGAGCGAGCCGGTGGGGCGCGGGGCCCTTATCCCCCCGGCTCTCCTGCCCTCCGTCTGGATTGGAAAGAGATCCGAGACTACGCTCCGGAGAAGCTTTATATCGATCTCTGTTCGTCGGACTTGGCCCGCGGACTTCGCGAGGTCCCCTGGCTGGCCGCCCAAGACGGCTGGTTGGATATGCCCGCCGTGCAGTCAGGAGAGGTCTACCTCATAGATCACGTATACTTCAGTTGTCCCGGCCCACGGGTGATCAACGGGCTGGAGATATTAGCCCAGCTAACGCATCCTCACTTGTTTTCGGGGATGATTCCGACGAACACGGTAATGAAGTTGGACCCATTTAAGGCGAAGGACTGCCCTCCGGGTGAAATAGCCCGCTGTTTCCGCCCTTTTACGTCTTTGCCGGCATGATTGGGAAGCCGTGGCCGCAGGCGTCCGATGCGCCGGATTCGCTTAGATGAATAGAGGTTGCTTGGACACCAGTGAGATAAACCATGTATCAGGATGCCGTTTGCGGTGGCACGCAGACCGGCGAGTGATTATAATGTTGGAAAATTCCGGAGAAGGATTGCGCATTGGTTTCTAAGGATGAATTCAGGGCTGCGGTAGGTCATTTTGCCACCGGGGTAACGGTTATTACCACTGTGGACGATAACGGCCAGCCTCACTCAATGACCGCTAACTCATTTACGTCTGTTTGTTTGGAGCCGCCGGTAGTGCTGGTATGTGTCGCGCATGGCACTAACACTTTCGGATTTCTAGAAAAGTCTGGACGATTTGGGGTCAATATCCTGCGTCAGGAGCAGGAGGAGCTGGGGGCTTATTTTGCCAAACGCCCGGAGGACCGGGAGGATGGCGTCGAGGTTAGCTACTCATCGGGTAAAGATGGCGTGCCTTATCTGGACAATTCCATGGTGTTTTTGGGATGCCATGTAATTGGGACGCATGTTTACGGGGACCATACGATTTTCCTAGGGGAAGTAGAAGAGATCCAGCAATACGAAGCCGGTCAACCACTGATGTTCTACCGGAGCCGTTGGTATAATCCCAGTTCAGATTAACTGAAATTCGGCCTTCGCCGGAACTGACTCTATTTCAGTGAGGAGAGGAACCGCTCGATCTGTTCGTTTACTTTTTGGTACTGCTCAAGCTGCACATAGTGGCTGCCGCCGGCAATGACCTGTACCCTGGCGTCCTTTATCTTGCTACCCAAGTAGTCCGTATACTTTACGGGCGTCATGATGTCTTCGCTGCCGCACATCACCTGGGTGGGCAGGTCGATGTTGTGAATCTCGTCCATCACGTCGAATTTGTCACAGGCTTGCAAGTCGTTTAACTCTACCGCCGGTCCTACTTCGGTTGACCTCCTCATTAGCACTTGGTATATGTCCGATTCCACGCCTTGATAATAGTCTCGCTGGCCATCCATCCAGACCGCGTTGTCCTCGCCTGGAGAAGCACACCGGTTCATGTAATCGTCATGAACCCGGAGCCGGGCTCCGGTGCCTATGAGGATGATGCCCCTCAATTCGTCTGGATAACGTAAAGCGTAAAGTTGGGCGATGGCCCCTCCCATTGAATGGCCGCACAATACTACGTCCTTGTAGCGCCGCGCGGTGGTGAAGCCACGCACCCATTCCAGATAGCCTTCAATGGATACGCAAGCTTTGCCCGTGGGGTGACCCGGGAGATCGATGGCTTTCGAATTGCGGAAATGCCTCAGTTGGTAATAAAAAGATAGACTCGAACCGCCAGCTCCATGGACGAATACCAGTTTCATAATCAACTCCTAGTACGATACTTATCATTTATATCAGTGATATTAATGTCTTTTCGGCGTAGTTATCCTAATGTCTATTCTAATTAGTCGCCCAGGTGCAATCAAGTTTATGCGGCTATCAATTTGAGATTCGGGGGTGGCGATGCAGTATGCCCTGGGCGCAAGAAACCTGCTTGCGTTGCCAGCAAGATTTTTCCGTACCGGTAGATGCATCACGAAAGGGTTGCGGGCCAGGTTCCTGGCTGATGCTGCCAGGACGCTATTTAGAGTCACATTGTTCGCCTTTTGCGCTGTTGTCTTATGTCGCTGCTGCGGTGCCGTTGCTCTCACGGTGTCCGTTCGTGGACGCCGAAGAATTCTTGTAGAGTCCTTCCTGGAAGCAAGCGATGGACGCCACGTAGTCATCGGGTTCCCGGTCTCGCCAGACAATCACGCCTGAGGTGTTCCTACCGGTGACCCTTACGTCTTCCAGAGTGATCCGTACCACTTGGGCTTTGGCCGATATGATGAATATCTCCTGTCCCGGAGTATCGGGCACCACTCTGGCCGCGGCCACCAAACCGGTCTTTTCGTTTACCCGGAACGTGCGGACCCCTAGGCCGCCCCGGGAGTGGCGCGGGTAGCTGGACAATGGCGTAGACTTGCCGTAGCCTCTTGCACTTACGATCAACAGGTGGGTATTGGGTAGAATGGGAGACATGGCCACGAGTTTGTCGCCGTCAAGGAGCCGCATCCCGCGGACCCCTCCCGCCGCTCTGGAGCGAGGTGTAAGTTTCTCAACCGGGAACTTGATGGCCTGACCCTTTTCCGACACCACGATGATGTCTTTGGCCTCTCCCACCTGACCCACGGCCACGAGTTCATCACCTTGTTCCAAGTCCATCACGATCAATCCGCTGGGTCTGATGTTGGAGAGCTGGCCGGTCTTTAGGGCTTTGATCTCACCCAGCCGGGTGGCCAAGACCAGCAGGTAATCCTCTTTGGGGTTTTTTATCGCCAGCATCGCCTGGATCTGCTCGCCTCGGGCTAAGGCAGGAAGTAGGGCGGTTAAGGGGACACCGCGCGATGTGCGGGAGGTGTCGCCCATAATTTCGAAGGCTCGCTTGGGGTACACCCGCCCTCGATTGGTGAAGAAGAACAACGTGTCGTGGGTGTCGACCACCACCAAGTCCAGCAAGGTGTCGTCATCCCGGGTGGTCATGCCCCTAACACCTTTGCCGCCCCGGTGCTGGGTGCGATAGGTTTCAGCGGGTATCCGTTTGATGTAGCCTCGCTGGCTAAGGGTAATCACTACGTCTTGATGCGTTACGAATTGCTCCGCCGTTTGGTCCTGCACTTCCTCTTCATGGATGACGGTGCGGCGGGGATTGCTAAAGTCCTTTTTCAGTTTGCGGGTCTCGGTTTTTATCAAAGACAGAATCTGTTCAGGATTGGCCAAAAGAGCTTCTAGATCCTCAATGGTCTTCATCAGTTCTTCGTGTTCTTTTTCGAGACGTTCCCGCTCCAGGGCGGCCAAACGCCTTAGCTGCATATCCAGAATCGCTTGTGCTTGGACCTGGGTTAGCTGCAGTTGTGCCATCAAGTTGTTGCGGGCAGTTTCAACATCGGCGGACGCCCGGATTATGGCCACCACCTCGTCCACCCTGTCCAGAGCAAGCAGGAGGCCTTGCACTATGTGGTCGCGGTCTTGAGCCCGCTTCAACAAAAACTCGGACCGGCGCCGTATCACCACTTGCCGGTGCTGAATGAACAGGTCCAGGGTCCGCTTCAGCGGTAGGACCTGGGGTTGGCCGTCTACCAGGGCCAGCATGATGCTGTTGAAAGTTTGGCGCAGTGAGGTGTGTTTGAAGAGGTTATTGAGTACGATTTCCGGTTGGGCGTCGCGGCGTAGCTCCACGACGATACGCATACCCTGCCGGTCTGACTCATCCCGGACATCCGAGATACCCTCAACTTTACGTTCCCGGGCCAGGGTCGCGATCTTTTCGACCAAAGTAGACTTATTCACCTGGTAGGGCAGCTCGGTAACGATGATCCTCTCTCGCCCGCCCCGTACTTCCTCGATGGACGTGGTGGCCTCCATCACGATACGGCCGCGCCCGGTGGTGTAGGTGTCGAAGATGCCGGTTTTCCCGCGGATGTTGCCGGCAGTGGGGAAATCAGGTCCTTTGACGAAATTCATCAACCGTTCGGTGGCGCAGTCGGGGTGATCGACGAGGTAGCAAATGGCGTCGCAAATCTCCCCCAGATTATGGGGAGGAATGTTGGTGGCCATGCCAACCGCGATACCCGATGCTCCGTTGACCATCATATTGGGCATGCGGGCCGGCAAAACCCGGGGCTCTTGGATGGAATCGTCGAAATTCAACGAGAAGTCGACCGTGTCGTAATCGATGTCGGCCAGCAATTCTTCGGCTATATTGGTCAGCCGCGCTTCGGTGTAACGCATGGCTGCCGGTGGGTCGCCGTCCACGCTGCCGAAGTTGCCTTGCCCGTTGATCAATGGGTGGCGCAAGGAAAATGGCTGGGCCATGCGTACCAAGGAGTCGTACACGGAGGATTCTCCGTGAGGGTGGAACTTCCCCAATACTTCCCCGGCGATACGCGCGCATTTACGGTAGGGTGAGTTGGGTCTGATGCCCATTTCATGCATGGCATAGAGGATCCGCCTCTGTACCGGTTTCAATCCGTCCCGAACATCGGGCAACGCCCGGGAGACGATGACGCTCATCGCATAGTTAAGGTACGACGTGCGCATCTCCTCTTCGATGTGCACTGGTCGTATATTTTCTGGCGGTGGGGATGTGCTAGTAACCATTATCTATTCCTCCTCTACCCAACCTTCACTTCCCAACATGGCATCTTCAGACGCCAGATACGTCCTGTCTCGATAGGTTCCGGA
>JAKUQE010000179.1 GCA_022450395.1 Dehalococcoidia bacterium
ATAACGTTGGACGAAGACCCGGGCATCAACTTCTTGTCCAACCTTCCGGGTACTCCGCCGGGCGAAGTTCCCGTTGGAGCGCCCGTGGAGCTGATATTTGAGGCGACGAGTACCGGCCAGTTAGTCCACGAGTGGCAGGTGCTCACCAAGCCCAGTTGGGCACTGAGGAAACTGCTAACAGCACAGAAGCGATAAGGGAGCTGAGATGGTTAGTGACACTAGTTGGATGAGAGATCGTGAAGGTTTGGGAATCTGGGAGCACCGCGGCAAGGTAGCCGTCGTAGGCTGGGGACAGTCCCATATGGACCGGCGCTGGGACGGCGTGACCATGGACAGGAGCTGCGGCGGCTTGGCGAAAGAGGCATGCTTGAAGGCGATCGCGGACGCGGGCCTGTCGCTGGACGACATTGATGGGCTTATCACCAGCACGGATACCCGCGCCGAACAAACCTGGGCTCCAAGGCCCTATTTCGCGCCGCCATACGACACGGAAGACGGCCTGATCAAGGCTTCAGCCGAGTGGATAAACAAGGAGTTGGGATTTAAGAACGCAAAGTATTTTAAATCAGATGCTCCCTACATCGGCCCTATGATGGGTCTGGCCGCTCAGGCCGTGGGTGACGGTTTATGCGAGACCGCCCTGGTGTGGTATCCAATGGTTAACCTCGAAGGCCGGTATGGGCACAACAACCCTCAAAACTCGGATGAGGAAGCACCCGGGAATAGCGCCTTTACCCTCCCGTGGGGTTATCAGAGCGGCGCGATGTTCAACAATCTCGTAATCTTCCAGCAGTACTGCAAAAAATACGGTAAGTCCCACGACGGGCTGGCCCCATTGTGCTTGAATCTGCGCAGAAACGGCCTGATGACCCCCTGGGGATACTACGCTATGCACGAGCCGCATCAACTCACCACTGATGATTATTTGAACGGGCGCATGATCGAGGAACCACTGGTGATATTTGACTGCGACAGGCCGGTCAACACGTGTGGCGCTTTCATCTTTACCACGGCGGAGCGTGCCAAGGACCTGAGGCAGAAGCCGGTCTACGTCCTGAACCATGCCCAGAACACCGGCAGGGGCCGGAGCACCATGTCAACGCTGGAGGAGCATCAGGAGGCGGTCACCAGTCTTGCACGGAAAATGTGGGAGGGTTCCGGGCTTGGTGCAGCGGATGTTGACATCTTCAACCCTTACGACGGCTACCTAACTTTCACCCAGCAGTTCCTGGAGGGCTTCCAGTGGCACGGTGTCAAGTTTGGGGAGGCCCACGACTTTTATGCCGACGACATCAGGGTCGAAGGTCCCCATCCCTTCCTTTCAAGTGGTGGAAACAACGGAACGGGGCGCAACCGCTCCGTCCTCTACGCCGATAGCATTCAGCAGCTTAGGGGGACAGCGGGTGCACGGCAGGTGACGGTGCGGGCTGATACTGCCCTTGCGGGCTGCAATACGCCCGACAGTAACGGCTTCATCATGTTCAGCAAGTACCCGAGCTAGAATCCAGCCGGAGCAGATTCATTGCCCGGGGGCCTGTTGCCATCAAATGAAGCGACAAGTCACCGGGCGTTTTTCGTGGCCCTCTTCCCTTACTTCTAGGTGCGAGTTCGCTAAACTTTGACCGACCGCGTATTTGAAGGTGAGACGAATGGGGCGCCAGCTACGGTCCCAGGTTCTCAAACCCCATGAGCTCAGTCCCTAACCCGATCCCTTTGGTCTGGGAAAGCACTTTGAAGTCGCCGTACTCGTCCGAGTCCACCAAGGTCATCATGGCCATACGCCCCAGTTCCATCCTGGCGGCGGACAGGTCTTGCGTCCGGAGCGCATCGAGGAACGAGGAGAATCCAAGGTTCGTCAGGAACTGGCTCTGTAGGGCGTAGCCCACGGTGGTTAGGCCGTGCCGGTCACCTAGCCGCATGAGGGACGTGAAGTCGACCTGGGCGGTGATGTCCTGTTGACCGATGTCCTGGTATGGGTTGCTGCTGACGACGTGCCGGTTGTAGCAAACCAGCGTACCCTGAGTATTCTGGGGCGAATAAAGGTCAGGGGCCAGTTTACCGTAGTCGATAGTGAGAACAAACCCGCGGTCTAGGGTCCTGGCAACCTGGCCGGTCCAGTCCTCCATCGCCAAGTTCACCTCGCCGCGATACCCTTCAGGCAGGGACAATTCCAGACTGGCCAGCCTCTTTTCGATGCGGGGTGTTGATGGCTCGTCCAGAACTTCGGTAAGATTTCCTCCCTCCGATGTGACGAAGACTTCCTTGACTCTTCCGTCCCGGATGGCGAACCGGTGGACGGGGAAGTTGTCGATCAACTCGTTGCACAGGATACAGCCAACAACATTTTGGAACGGCCGTGATCCTTCGGCCTTAACTCGTTGGATCCCCAAGATCGTGTCTTCTTTCTTGGGCTCCATCAAGCCTTCAGTCCCAAAGTCCCAACCGGAGGTGTGGTCAGGTGATTGGAGCCAGCAAGGCTGGTAGTCCGTTGCGACGTAGTAAAGCACCTGAGCCAACCGAGGGGCTATCCGCCAGCAGGCATCCACGATGGATCGAGCTAAGGCGCCGTCGCCGGAACCAACCTCAATCACGTGGAAAACCGGAGGGTCTCCTAAGAGGTGCCACATCTGCTCCAGTTGCCGTGCGATCAGAGCGCCGAAGACCGGGTGACTCGTGGGAGAGGTCCCGAAGTGCGAGCTGATCCTGTTGCCCCGGGAAGAGTAAAAGCCTCCACTAGGGGAGTACAGGCAAACCTGCATGAACTGAGCGAATGTAATTCGCCCATTCTTTTGAATCAGACCTCTGATCTCCCGGTCAACCGCTGAGCTCAACCTCATCCCCTAACAGTCGATCTGGTTACGACATCCTTAGTATCTCTAGAATTGGATCAAGCCACAACTGGAGTTGGGAGGCAAGGTAGCGAATCAATGAGAGTGGGGCAACCGGCCGAATCCAAAGCATTTGACGCGTTCTGAGTGCCGTATACTAGTTCGAGGTATCCCAGAGGGTCACATTTTTTGGGAGCCTGTTTCATTTGAGAATTTCCAGCTGAAGGGGGAGATGAACCGTGGCAGGACCATGTACGGGCCTAACCGTCCTGGATTTCTCATTGGGGATGCCAGGGGCCATCTGCACCTTGGTAATGGCCGACTACGGGGCGGAGGTGATCAAGGTGGAACCTCCCGGAGGAGATCCTTTCCGTTTTCAGCCCGCCTGGATCTCATGGAACCGCGGGAAGAAAGGCATCGTGCTGGATCTCAGCACTGCCGAAGGCCGCGAGCAAGCCATCCAACTCGCCGGCGAGGCTGATGTGCTGGTAGAGTCCTTCCGTCCCGGAGACATGGACGGCTGGGGGTTGGCGTATGACACCCTGTCGCAACTTTATCCACGGCTGATCTACTGCTCCATAACGGGCTTCGGGCAAAAGGGCCCGCTTCGCCGGGTAAGGGGGTACGAGGGCGTCGTTACGGCCATGGCAGGCCGGATGCTCAACTTGCAGGGACAGCCCACCCGGGATGGCCCAGTATACTCGGCGGTGTACACCGGCAGCTGGCACGCCAGCCAAGCGGCGGTGCGCGGGATCATCGGCGCCCTACGCGTGCGTGACCTATGCGGGCGCGGGCAATGGGTCCAGACCAGCATCCTACAAAGCCTGGCCTCTCCCCACGACAACAACGCCGGTGACGGTGGACTGGTGAATATGCAGCTTCGGCGCAGAGACCCGGAGCGGTTTCCCGGAAGACCCGGCGGGGGCAGAGGCCTCTCCTCCATCGGATACATTCCCGTGCGGACCAAGGACGGCACATGGCTCCAGCACGCCAACCTGAGGGCCCCACACATCCAGGGCCATATCAAGGCTATCGGCCTTGGCCATCTGCTCGAGGACGAGCGGTTCAAGAATGTTCCCGCCATCACCTTGGAAAACCGGGAGCTCCTGCGCCGGGAGGTACTGAAGAAGCAGTTGGAGAAGACCGCCGATGAGTGGATGGAGATCTATCTCCAAGACGGCAACATCGCCGCCGAGCCCTATCGTGACAGCATCCAGGCCATGGATCATCCCGCCGTGCTCTCCAACGGTACCGTGGTAACGATCGATGATCCTCGAGTCGGCGCTATGCGCACCTTGGCCCCGCTCGTGGATCTCAAGGACACTCCGGCAGAGGCGAGCGGACCAGCCCCCGATGTAGGACAGCACAACGCCGAAGTGCTGGGACGCCTACGGCGGCGGCCCGTAGCCACAAGTGTTGGCTTACCTGAGGCCGATGTGCCGGCCCACCCCCTGTCAGGGGTCACCATCTTGGACCTGGCGACGATCCAGGCCGGGCCCTACGGCGCGGCGCTTTTGGCGGACCTTGGGTCTCGGGTCATTAAGGTCGACGCCACCGACGTGCGATTGGATGAGGGGCGGCGCTCCACGGCCCAAGCGATGGCTGACGCCCGGACCTACGCTGGTAAGGAATGCATTCAGGTCGACCTCCAGACCCCTGAAGGCAAAGAGATCGTCCACAAGCTCATCGCCAAGGCCGATATTCTCTTGCACAACTATCGCCCAGGCGTTCCGGAGCGTCTTCAGGTCGATTGGGAGACCTGCCACAAGATCAATCCCCGCCTGGTCCATGTCTGGATGGGAACCTATGGAGAAAACGGGATCCACGCGCGTAGGCCGGGCGCACATCCCATTCCCGGCGCCGTTATGGGCGGCCCCATGCGGCAGATGGGCCGGAACATGCCCCCGCCTCCGGAACAGGTCATGGACATTGAGGAGATCGTTGAGGCGACCCGCTGGATCATGAGGTCCAACTGGGGACCGGACCAGAACACCTCCGCGGCTGTGGCTACGGGCATCATCCTCGGCCTCCGGGCGCGGGACCTCTCCGGTAATGGCCAGCCGGTCCACGTCAACATGCTCAACGCCAATGCCTGGACCAATGCCGATGAGTATTACGACCACGCCAACCGTCCACCCATAGCGATGCCCGACGAAGAGATCCATGGCCTCCATGCCCTGTACCGTCTCTACCGCTGCCGGGAAGGGTGGGTGTTTCTGGGTTGTCTGTTCCAAGACGAGTGGGAGACATTCTGCCGCATCGTGAGGCGGGAAAACCTCCTGGCCGATCCTCGCTTCTCTAGCCGGGAGGCGCGGCAGTCCAATGACGATGCCCTGATCTCCGAGATCTCAGGAATCTTCGCCGGGGGCACCGCTGTCGAGTGGGAAGAGTTGCTAATCAAGGCGGACGTCGGCTGTGTCCGGGCCGACGAAGCTTTGGAGGGGGAGTTTTATGCGGACCATCCCCACGCCAAGGCGAATGCTCTTAGCGTTGAGGTGGAGCATCCGCATATCGGCAAGTACCTCCGTTACGGCGGGTTGGTCGAATTCTCCTTAACTCCGGGACTCTACCGAACCTCAAACCAGATCGGCCAGCACACCAAGCCCCTGCTTCGGGAGATGGGCTACGACGACCAGGAGATCGAGGACTTGGGAACGCGGGGAATCGTCCAGTGGGCGGATCCTTCGGTTGGTGGGGAGCCATAGGCGAGTACGCCCCAACTCAGGGCACACGTGTTCGCACACTATGCGCGAATAGTGAAGTTGACCGGATACGAAACCTGCTGGGCAGCTTGTCTCGGGAAGCCGCCAAGATTATCGTTTACGAAAACGCCAAGAATATCTTCCCCTAAAGTGTTCCACCTAAGGTGGGTAAGTTGCGTATGGGAGGAAATTGGACCATTGGACCCAATCCAACTCCGTAGGGAAGTTCGGAGTAACGCACACTATTGTTTCATAGTGTGCAGAAACCCACCAACCCTAACGTTAATTAAACAAGCCCGCACCCCGACCGCCATTCTCACTAACGCTCCGTCTTTGCCCGGCGTGCTTAGACCATCCCCCACGCTATCGAGTTACGTAGCAGCTGTATGTAGGCGTCCGATTCCCAGGTAGCGAGGAGCCCTGCTGGCCTGCCGCCGGAGTCCTCGAGGTTGGGATCGACTGCGAGCCGGCTTTGGCTCGCGGGTGAACAGTGGCCAAGCGCGATATAGGTCACGCCTCCTTCGCCAACGTTGCGAGTGAACCCAAGCACGCGCGTCTTGCCGTCCGGCTGGAGCGCGGTGTCCTCGTCATACTCGAATCCAGAGCCGGGCGGTGAGTCATCTGGGCCCAGCTCCGCGGTGAGTATTATTTGCGTCTCAGAAGGGTGCTGAATCTCGATCATGTAGGGCTCGTCTATCGTCTCGAACGACTCCGGGAGGTCCTTGGTCAGCGGGTGTCCGGGGGCAACAACGTCGACGCGAAACTTGCGCATCGGCGGGTGGCTGAGAAAGAAACCTCCGAGCGTGTCGTGGTGGCTGGTCTTGACCATGCGCCGTCTTCTCCCGTTTCCCACCCGCGTTGCCTTGCCACCACTCGTGCCGTGTAAACCTAACCAGTGACCGCCTTCGTCAAGCCATCGACGCACAATCTGGTTCTGCTCGTCGTCGAGGAACGGCCCGGCAACATAGGTTATCAGTAGTTGAGTCCCGGGTAGCCAGCGATGAATATCGCTGAAGTCATTTCCTACGGTGGCGGGCAGGCCTTGCTCCGCGAGTAAGCCCAGCAGCCTGAGCCGTGCGTAGTCCATATCGTGCCCGCCCAACGCTCCCGGCGGGTATC
>JAKUQE010000018.1 GCA_022450395.1 Dehalococcoidia bacterium
CCCTATGAGAACCACGGCCAATTCATGCGGGGCATGCCAGGTAGAGACCCCATGGGCTGATACACTTGGGAATCTCCTTGGGCAACCAACTTCCTGGATTTCTTGACGCGACAAGCAATACCGGGTACATTCACCAACCATTAGTCGGAATTTATATATTGGAGCTCTTTATCCCCATGGGCTGGTCCACGCATCATTCAACAGGTTTGATCCACTACGCTCCCCAGAATAGTTATCGTGGCTATACTCTCCTCGCCCACGTCGGTGGGCATGACGCCAAGCTGATCGACATGGAAGGCCGAATCTGCCATACCTGGCATTCCGACGAAGGCATTGGCTACAGCTATCTCTTGCCCAACGGCCACCTGCTGCTTCGTACCGGGCCGGCGGCAGAGGAAGTTTCTTTTTTGACCCGCCCGGAGCGGGACCTTTTGCCCAGGGGAGGCAGAACAGCGGCCGGGGCCATCCTGGAGCTTGACTGGGACAGCAACGTAGTTTGGGCCCACCGCAATCCCTTCCTCCACCATGACTTTGAACGTCTGCCCAACGGCAATACCCTGGTGCTGGTGTGGCAATCGCTTCCGGAGGACTTGGCCGCCACGGTGAACGGCGGATTCAGCGACGGTTCGACCCAGGGTCAGATGCTGGGCGACGTCGTCCAGGAAGTCACTCCAGGCGGCGATGTGACCAACGAGTGGCGGTCCTGGGAGCACCTCAACCTGGAAGAGGACACGATATGCTTTCTGGAGGGCCGCCAGGAGTGGACCCACCAGAACACCCTTAACGTGACCAAGGACGGAGATCTGTTGGTGAGCTTCCGCCAGACCGACACAATAGGGATCGTCGACCGGTCCAGCGGGGAGTTCAGTTGGAAGTGGGGACCCGGCGAGATCTCCCATCAGCACAACCCAACCTACCTGGAGAATGGGCACGTCTTGCTGTTCGACAATGGCCCCCACCGCCGGGGGGTGTGTCACTCCCGGATCATAGAGATCGACCCGAACGACAACCAGATCGTCTGGGAGTATCGGGGTGACCCGCCCATATCCTTCTTTAGCTACCACATCAGCGGCGCGGAACGGTTGCCCAACGGCAATACCCTGATTTGCGAAGGCGCGCCGGGCCGCATCTTCGAGGTTACACCCGCCAAGGATATCGTGTGGGAGTACATCAACCCCTTCACCGGCATGAGCGGTTATGGAGTTGGCGGCACCGTCTCCGGCTACGCGAACTCGGTATTCCGCGCCCACCGCTACGGCCCGGACCACCCGGCGCTCCAGGGCCGGGACCTGGACCCCGAAAACCACGCCAATCTGAACCGCCTGTATTCCCCGGCGTAACCGGAATGCCGCCGGGCCGGCTGGACGGTTCATCTGATTCGAAATCCGTTGCTAAATCCCCTGCCTGCGCAGGATGCCGTCTTTTAGCCCGCCAGGCATGGTCCCGCGATTGACAAGGCTAATGCTTTCTGGTGGAATGGGGCCATTCAACGAACAGCCGGGCAATTATCCATTTGTTTGACCGGCTAGTATGGAGGACGAATCATGGCGGCGAATAAATCATACGCATATGTGGGTCTGGCGGGGGAAACCGCTCCCGGACGGACAGTCAAGTCCGGACTATACCGGCTGGCGGAAGGCGACACCGAGTGGGAGTTGAAGGGCAGCGGCCTCCCGGAAGCCCCCGCCATCCGTGCCTTGGCGATCCATCCCCAAAAACCGGAGATCGTGTACGCCGGCACCCAGGATGGACCCTATCGCAGCACTGACCACGGGGAACATTGGGAGAAGGTCAACGTGCCGGATCACGGCCAGCCTGTGTGGTCCCTGCTCTATTCCCCCAGAGACTCCAATGTGATGTACGCGGGCTACGAAGCTTGTGAGATTTACCGGAGCGAGGATGGCGGGGAGAACTGGCAGCCCATCCCCATCAGCGTCCGCTTCCCAGAAGTGACCATGGCTCCGGGCGCCAATCCGGCCAAGCGAATCTTGATGATGTCCGCCAGCGCCGCCGACTCCGGCGAGCTATACGGCGCCATCGAAGTTGGCGGCCTCATCCGCACGGTGGACGGCGGTGAATCCTGGGAGAATCTGAGCCACGGACTGTACGCGAACGACGATTTTGTGGACATGCATGGCGTCATGGCCAGTTCGCTTAGCCCCGGGACCGTTCTCAGTATCTCCAGAGCCGGCATGTTCCGCAGCACCGATCGTGGCGACCACTGGACCCACGTCGATCTGGAGCCCCTGAACTCCAAGGGACAGACCTACTGCCGGGGCATCAAGGAAGTGCCGGGAGACCCCAAGACCGTCTGGGTGGCTGCGGGCGGCAACTTCCAGAGCGACCTGGGCGTCTTGTTCCGGAGCAAAGACGTTGGCGCCACCTGGGAGCGCATCGACATGGGGTTCGAGGCTAATAGCACGATGTTCGGCGTCGCATTCGACGAACACCAACGGGGCCGTATGTACTGCGCCACCAACGGCGGACAGGTATTCGGCAGCCTGGACCGGGGAGAATCCTGGAGCGCCTACCCGTTGCCCGAGGGAGCCACCCAGGTTTACGCGCTGGCCTGCGGTTAAGACCGGCTCCGGACACTCCAAGAGTTAAGCCATGGAATGCCCGAATTGTCACGCCGGCAATGCGGAGGGAGCAAGATATTGCTCTAGTTGCGGAACTTCCCTGACCTCCGCAAGGGCATCGGCTAATCTCGCCGGTAGGATCGCCCGTTTGGGCGCGGTAATCTTGGATGGATTCATCTATCTGATCCCGCCGGTGATCCTGGCAGTGGTCACTCCCTTGCTCGTTCACGGGCCGGGTGGAGAGACGGTCGCCGGCGCTTTCATTATCATTGCCATTCTCATTGTTTTCCTTTACCAGATGGTACTACTCATCAAAGACGGGCAGACATTGGGTAAGAAGGCGCTGAGGATCCGCATCGTAAAAATGGATACAGGGGAGAACGGCGGCTTTGTTCCCAACGTGCTGCTACGGTTCATCGTCAACGGCCTGCTGTGGATCATTCCATTGTACGGCCTGGTCGACATCCTGTTCATTTTCCGAGGCGACCGCCGCTGCATCCACGATATGATCGCGGGAACGCAGGTCGTCGAGGTGTAAACGCTTGGTGGTTTAGGTCTAGCCCGGTTTAAGTGCGGGTTAGAAGCTCGAGGATGTGACCGTCCAGGTCCTTGAAATAAACACCCCTGCCGCCCCGCCGGGTATTGATCTGCATGTCGTCCAGGTCCCGAGGCCCGCTGCCGTAGGTAACCCCCCGGTCTTTGATGCGGCCGAAAATATCATCGAACTCTTGATCGTCGACGTGGAAGGCGTAATGGTGGCTGTCGAATCCTTCCCGGTTGTCGAAGTCCAGGGTCAAGGTATCGTTGGCTTTAACCGGAGCGAAGTGTCCCGCCGGGCCGTCGTAGTTAAGCCCGAAAATGTCCGCGAAGAACTTGGCCGAAGCTTCCTTGTCGCGGGCCGGTACGATGGTGTGGTCTAGAATGATGGACATGAAACACCTCCACGGCGCTGTGATTCGAAACCTGGCGGTGGCGGCCTACGGAATGGACATTCCAGCCGCCTAGCCGCAAGCATATTCCGGTTAATCGGCGGGGTCAATCCCCGTACGTATTTCCCCGGACGTATTTGGAAGGAGGACGATCGTGGAATTGGGTCTAAGCGGCAGAGTAGCCCTGGTAGGTGGGGGAAGCATGGGTATCGGCAAGGCCTCAGCGCTGGCTTTGGCGCGGGAGGGGGTCGACGTGGCGATCTGCGCCAGAGGCAAAGAAACTCTCGACCGGGTCGCGGGGGAGATCGCCCAGGAAACCGGCCGGCAAGTCCTGCCCATCGTGGCCGACCTTGGTACCGAGGCCGACGCGCGGCGCTTTGTGGATACGGCGGCGGAGCATTTTGGACGCCTGGACATCTTGGTGAATTGCGCCGGTAATTCTCCCGGTGGCAGCCTTCAATATCTGGAGGAAGCCGACTGGATGCAAAGCCTGAACCTGAAGTTTCTGGGGTATGTGCGTACCTGCAAAGCGGCCATACCGTACATGAAGGAGCGGGGTTGGGGCCGCATCATCAATGTTATTGGGAATGACGGGGTCAAACCCATCTATTTTGAGATTACGCCTGGAGCGGCCAACGCGGCGGGGATCAACTTCACTCTGGCCATCGCCGAAGAGTTGGCGCCCTTTGGCATTACGGTCAATGCCTTAAACCCCGGTCCAGTGGATACGGACCGTTGGTGGGGTTTGGTGCGCACCATGTCCAGGGAGAAGGGGATCACCGAGGAGGAAGCCCAAAAGCGGGCGATCAGCAGCATCCCCATTGGACGATTGTGCACCCCCGAAGAGGTCGCCGACATGGTTGTTTTCTTGGGGTCGGAGCGGGCCAGCTTCGTTACCGGCGCGGCAATCTCCATGGACGGCGGCCAGCGCAAAGCAATCATGGACGTTTAAGGAGAAAACATGACCATTGATGTCCACGCCCACTACGTTCCAGTGTCCATATTGAAAGCGGTGGAGCAAAACCCCTCGCATTATGGCTCCCGCTTAGATGGTCCGCCCGGCGCCGGTGGTTGCTTGTGCTACGACTACGGCCTCACCCTACGGCCCTTCTACCACGCCTTGCTAGACCTTGATGACCGGTGGGAGGTGATGGCCCGTCAGGGCGTGGACCGGCAAGTCTTGTCAGTGTGGGCCGACCTGTTCGGTTACGGGATGCCGGCGGAGGACGGAGCCCGCTGGCACCGGTTGATGAACGGCCGGTTAGGGGAAGAGGTGCAGGAACACTCTGAGCGCCTGTCCATGCTGGCCTCGGTCCCCCTCCAGGACGCTCACCGGGCCGCCACCGAGTTGGAATATGGCGTAAAGGAATCGGGGGCTTTGGGTGGTGTAGTTGCTCCTAGCGTCGATGGCGTCAATCTGGGCGAGTCCCCTCTGGACGACTTTTGGGCTGCGGCGGTGGAACTGGATGTGCCAATCTTTATCCATCCCACCCAGCCGGTGCCCGCTCCCCGGACCCACAACTTCGGCCTCAACGTCATCGTCCAATATATCTACGACAGCACGGTCAGCGTCGGCACCTTGATCTTCGGCGGCGTGTTGGACCGTTTCCCCGATCTGAAGCTGATCCTCTCTCACGGTGGCGGGTTCTTTCCCTACCAGATAGGCCGGTTCGACCGCATCTACCGCAATATGGGACCCGATGAAGCCTCGGCTCAGCCGCCTTCAGCCTACTTAGGCCGATTCTGGTACGACACCATCGTCCACAATGCGGCGGCCCTGGGCTTTCTGAGGGAGTTGGTAGGAAGCGAGAAGATTTTATTGGGTACCGACTACCCCTTCCCCGTGGATGATCCAGACCCGATCGGTAGTGTCGGCCAAGTTGGCTTTTCCGCTCAGGAGATTACCCAGGTCACGTCAGAAAACGCGCAGCGGCTGTTCAAATTGCCGGATTAGAGCCCCTCACCCCCGGCCCCTCTCCCGCCGGGAGAGGGGTGACCGGGACGGAGTCGAGGCCGGGGTGTCGGTTGACAGGGGGCATATCCGTTGCCATGATGCAACCTGAACCGGGAATCCGTCGCAGCTTCGGATAGCCCATCCAGAAGGAGAAAGAGCCACATGCGAGGATCGAGATTGCCGGCGGGTGGCGAGAACGTGCTCCAGACTATCCGGGGCAAGCGGGCTGCGGCGGAAGCGTCGGGCATCAAGCTGCTGGACCTATCCATCGGAGAACCCAAGGGCGCGGCGCTCCTCAGCGCCAGACAGGCGGCGGCCGCGGCGGTGATGAGCGAAGACGAGGCGATGCACACCTATCAGTACAACGCCAGCCCCGGCGTGCCCAACTTCGCCCAAAGGTTCATCCAAGTCCACGTGAAACGGGGCTTTCAAGAAGGCGACGTGGACTATCTGGCGATGCCTGGAATCAAGCCCATGCTCGGTCTGGTCCCGCTGGCTTGCGGATGCGGTAACCAGCCGTTAACCGTGGCAACTACCACTGACCCAGGATATCCCATTCCGGCGGATTGGTGCGGCTATCACCCCTACGCTACCAACTACGCTCTTTCCCTCAACCCCGAAAACGAGTTCCGGTTCACGCCCGATCAGATCGAAGATGGCACCGGCTTAATCATGATGAACTACCCTCATAACCCTTCCGGCCAGGTGGCCACCGAGGGTTGGCTGAGGCAGATCTGCCAGTACTGCAGCGACCACGACGTACGCCTCTTCAACGACGCGGCTTACATCATCCTCAGCCACGGTCCCGAGAGTCTTTGTTTGTCCGACGTAGCCCCCGATTACCCCGATCTTTCCTGGACGGAGGCCTTCACCGCCGCCAAGCTCATCGGCAACGGTACCGGGTGGCACGTTGGGGCGATGGTGGGTTCTCCCGATTTCGTCGGTGACTTCAAGGAGGTCAAGGGCAAGACGGATACTGGATTCGTCGCCCCCATGGCGGCGGGAGTGGTGGCGGCATTCGAGGGAGACATGGAATCCATCTACCTGGTCAAGGAGATGTACCGGTCCCGCCTGGGATTACTCGCGAAGATATTGACGGGTCGGGGAATGCGCCTAGCCCTGGAGCCGGCGGCTGGTTTCTTCACGCTGTGGCTGGCGCCGGACCATGCCTTCGGGCAAAAGGTCGAGAGCGCCGAACACTTCAACTTTATGATGATTGAAGAGACCGGCATGGTCGGCGTGCACTTCCCGCCATACGTCCGCTACGCCGTATGCGCCGACGTGGCAGCTATGAGCGACGAGATTGATGCGGCGTTCGACAAGGCGCAGGTTTCTTATGATTAATGATTCATAGCTGAGTCGACCGTCCTTAATAAGAGAAAGAGGCGCCCGCGCAGTGGAGCCTCTTTCTCTTGATGTCCGTAGGTGGCGAACCACCAACCCCCCACCTTAATCCCTTCCCCTTGCGGTGGAGGATTAAGGTGGGGGTGTGGTCCGGCTTCAAGCTCGTTCCGAATCCGATCCAGTACTACCCCAACGGTCCTTGGAACACTTGGTCAACGTAGGTGTCGGACAGGGGTTCTAAGGTTTCCGGCCATGCGCCGCCGTTGCTGCGCCTAAGTTCCTTGGGACGGGGTGTTCCCTGCCAGCCCAATTGCTCCATGTAGTAGTACAACTGAATCATGTGGCCGTCGGGGTCGGTGGCGTAGGCGGCGAAATCTATGCCTGGGTGCAGCTCCTCGGGAATCTCCTTAAAAGTAACGCCGCGCTCTTTCAGGAAGGCGACCCCATTTCTTAGCTGCTGATAGCTGCCTACCTCAACGCCGAAGGACATGCATGAGGTGTGGGGACTGCATCCCAACTCTTGCCGCAAGGCCTTGGGGAAGAGGCCCAGGCTGTGGTGCTCGTTGCCGTTCCTCAGGAACACAACCCGGTGGCCCTTGTATTCGCTCTCCTCGGTGAAAACGAACCCCAGTTGGTTGGTGTAAAAGTCAAAGGCGTTGTCCAGGTTATTGACGAACAGGTTAACCGGACCGATCTTGGTGATCTTGAAAGGCCGGGGCAGCAGTACGCCCTCCACGTCGAAGGTGGCTGGCAGGTTTTCCACGTCCCTGGTGCCCGAATAGATGTCGATGCCCTTTTCCACCGCCTCGTCGACTTCCAACGCTTCCGACATCTGGGGCAATCCAGGTTTCTCCCCGAAACCCCGGTAGTGCATCTCCCTGGGTTTGCTCCGTCCCAGCCAGCCGATCTGCTCGATACCGTAGTACAACTCGTTGATGTTGTCGTCCGGGTCCCAGACGTAGGTGTGCCAGTTGCTTCCCGGCATGTCCCGGCCCGAGCGGCGGATGGGGACTTCCCGCTCATCGAAATAACCTACGCCGTTCACTACTTCCTCCAGCGACCCGGTCTGCCAGGTGATCTGGTTGATGGTCACATCGCCGTCGCCGGTGTGGCCGCTGTTGCGTCCCATCACGTCCATCGCCTCTCTGGGGAACAGGACAAAGGAGTGATGGTCTCCGCCGTGGTGCATGAAGTAACCGCCGGCGTCGGCAACGTCCTTCAGCATCTCTGCCCGCTGAGGGTTCGCCTTGAAATCCAGGTGATCCGAGATTTTGAAGCCCAGCAGGTCCCGGTAAAATGTCAGAGAATCTTTGGGGCTGTTCACGTTGAAGCCGAAGTGTCCCAACCGCCGGATCTTGAACGGCCGGGGCATCAATACACCGCCCACGCTGTACTCTTTCTGCTGTGTCGTCGCCATCACATTCTCCTTTTCATGCCGGCTTTCGCCGGTTTTGATCTAGATTGGGCTATACCGCTGATCCAGTAACCGGTGTCTCCATGTAGTGGGGCATAATCTCGGTGGCGAAAAGCTCCAATGACCGCATCGATTGTTCGTGGGTGAGGCTGCCCCATTGGAAGGACGCCACGAAGTAGTTGGCGCCGGTGGCCACGTATTCTTCCATATATTCTTTGATGGTGTCAGGGCAGCCGGCGATTACGCCAAAACCCGCTCCGGCGCCACGGCCCGCGCTGTGCTCTAGGCCGCCGGGATTGGCGCGTCTTCGCTGTACTTCCGCCGACTCCAACTCGGAAAATAGGTCCTTTCGCGCCTCCCGGTCGGGCTGGTTGGCCGGACGCATCCGAGCTCTTTCACCTTGAAACTGAGTTAGTCCTCTCTTCTCGACTTCCAGTCTTCGGGGAGTTCCCAGGTTCCATTTGTAATGTTCCCAGGCGGGCGCCGCTATCTCGATCGCCTCTTCGTCGGTTTCCGCGACGACCAGGTGGTTAACCAGGCCGATCTTGGGCTCCTCACCTTGGGCGGTGAGGGTGCCCGGACCCTGGTGCTCTTCCCACAGCTCCTTGTACCGCTTGACGTTGGCCTCGAATCCGTCCAGGTTTCCCACGATAATGGAGTGCATCCCGGTGATCGCCGAAGTCTCCACGTTCCGCATGTACCACATCGGCGGGTAGGGGGCCTGTTTTGGCCTCAGACGCATGGGCAACTCTTCGAAATTGTAGAACTCGCCTTTATGATTCAGTTCATCGTGGCTGAGCCCGTTCAATATAACGTCCAGGGTTTCCAGGTATCGGGCTTGGTTGACCTCTATATCGGATTCCTGACCCCAGAAATAGGCTTCAATAACGCCGCCCCGGCCTACACCGATCTCCATCCGGCCGCCACTCAGGTTGTCCAGCATGCTGATCTCTTCGATCAACCGAACCGGATGATGCAAAGGAAGAACGTAGACGCATGGGCCGAACCGAAGCCTAGTTGTTCGCTGGGAAACGGCGGCCAGAAACACGTTCTGGGAAGGGGCCAGACTATGAACCGCGGGCGTGTGATGCTCCGCGAGGTGGTATGCGAAGAATCCGGCGGAATCAAGCCGTTCGATCTGCACCAACCGGTCCCGGTAGATCTGGTCCAGAGGCATGTCAGGAACCGGTTCGATGTGATCGAATACGCCGAACTGCAAGGCCATCGCGTAACTCCCGTGGGCGACAGAAATACGAAGTTACTGTAGCGTCCGGTCTGCGGCTGTGTCAAACGATCCGAGATTTGCCACAGAGGGACGGAAGGACGGAGATAAAAACACTCCGTTTCTCTGTGACGTTTGCCCTCACCCCGCCCCTTCGGGGCACCCCTCTCCCTCAGGGTGAAGGCTGACGGGGGTGAGGGCTAAATTGACAGATAGGTTAACGTGATGCTACGGTTCCGCCTGGAATTATCCACACGTCCAGGAATGGCGGCCAGGAGAGAATTATGCGAAGTATCGATGTCCATGCCCACGTGACTCCCCAGTGCTATTGGCGGGCCACGGAAGGCGGCGGAGAATGGCACGGGCTGCGGCGGGAGCAGGGTGCCCGGGGGCGAGAGGTGATGATCTCCGGGAGCAGCCGCGGTCAACTTCCCCCGCGTTCTAGTTGGACCCCCGAGCAACGGCTGGCCGACATGGACTCTTTAGGAGTCGACGTGCAGGTCCTATCCCCCTACGCCGGGTTCTACAATTATGAGTTGCCCACGGCCACCGCCAAAGCGACATCCGTGGATTGCAACGATGAGATAAATCAGATGACGACGACCTGGCCCGACCGGTTCGCGAGTTTGGGCACCCTGCCCATGCAGGACCCCGCTGCCGCCGTTGCCGAGCTGGAGCGGATCATGGTCCAGTTGAAATTCAAAGGAGCCATGATCGACGACAAGATCAATGGCAAGATGCTGGACGAGCCGGAATACTTGCCTTTTTGGAAGGCAGCGGAGCAGTTAGGCGCGCTCATCCTTTTCCACCAGGGCGGCGACACCGTGGTGGCCTCCCGTATAAAGAAATACCACTTGCCCAACTCCATCGGCAACCTGGCCGACCGGACGTTGACCTTCGCCTCTTTGGTCTTTGGCGGGGTCATGGATGCCTGCCCAGATCTTAAGATCTGTTTCTCCCACGGTGGCGGCTACACCTGCTACGGCATCGGCCGCATGGACCGGGGCTGGCAGGGCATCCCGGAAGCTGACCGGTTGAATCCCAATCCGCCAAGCACCTACCTGCGCCGCTTCTACTACGACAGCATCGTCTATACCGAAGAAGCCCTGCGGTTCCTCATCGACCAAGTGGGTGTCGACCGGGTGGTGTTCGGCTCCGACTGGCCCTACGACATGGCCCAAGACTGGCCGGTTTCCTGGATCATGGAAATGGAGAGCATCACTCAAGAAGAAAAGGATGCCATCCTCTGGAAAAATCTGGAAGGTTTGCTGGGAATCTAGTCCTAGTCAGGGCGCTATTTGAATTCCCCAACCGGGAGGACTATTCGTGAGACACATCGACGTGCACACCCATCTGATGCCCCAGTGCCTGTGGAAGACCGTTGACGGCGGCGATGACTGGTATGGGATGCGCCTTGAGGCCGGAGACGGCCTGGGGTTCGTCGCGGGCAATGGGAAGCGGATCTTTATCAACTCACCGAAATTGCGCTTCACCCCCGAGGAACGCATCGTCAACATGGATGAAGAGGGGACCGACGTCCAAGTAGTGTCGATCCACACTCCGCTATTCCCCTACCATTGGGAAAAAGGTCCGGCGATCCAGATGTCCAAAGACGTTAACGACGAGATCGCCGGGATGGCCAAGCAACATCCCAGCCGGTTCTCCGGGTTGGCGACTCTGCCCCTCCAGGACGTGGATGCCTCCATCGAGGAACTGGAGCGGGCGGTTAAAGTGCTGGGCCTTAAAGGCGCGGAGTTCGACATGGTGGTCAATGGCAAAACCTGGGACGAACCCGAGTTTCTGCCCTTGTTCAAAGCCGCCGAATCTATGGGGGCCTTGCTTTTCTTCCATCCCCAGCCCCAGGAGAACTTGGTGGCGCTGGAACGGACCAGGAAGTACGGCCTATCCAACAGCATCGGCGTTCCCTTGGAAGACACGATTCTGGTGGCCACTCTGATCTACGGCGGCATCTTAGAGAAGTGCCCCAACCTCCGGGTGATCGTCGCCCACGGCGGGGGACCGGCATGCTTTGGCATGGGCCGCATGGACCACGCCTGGAAAGTCCGCTCCGAGGCACGGGTGAACATCCCCAAACCTCCCAGCCGCTACCAGAGCCAGCTTTACTACGACTTCTTGACCAGCAGCGAAGTCTCGCTGCGCTTCTTGATCAACGCCGTTGGCGCCGACCATGTGGTGATCGGCAGCGACTGGCCCTTCGTCGGATGGGACCCATCGCCGGGCGGATGGCTGGAAAGCCTCACCAGTCTGTCAACCGAAGAGAAGGAGAAGATTTCCTTCAGAAACCTGGAACAGATGCTGGGGATCTAAGCCCCCTCACCCCCGTCCCTCTCCCGCCGGGAGAGGGGTGCCGACGATGAAATCGAGGCTGGAATGAGGGCACACCGCGCACAAAAAAGCAATCTATTTGGAGGAACCGAAATGGGTGTTTACAGGTTGTACAGCGGGGACGACGGCGAAAGCCGAATAACACAATACACCGATGAAGAGCTGGCCAACATTAAGATTAAAGGGACCATGAGCTTCAGCGTTCAGAAACGGGAACCCGGTCACTTCATGGACCAGCACCCGGCCGCCTCCCGCCGCTGGCACATCCACGTGGAAGGGAGGATGATTATCGGGCTGTCCGACGGCACGTCGCACACCTTCAATCCAGGCGACGTGCGGTTGGTGGAAGACACTGGCGGCAAGGGGCACACCACCACTTTACCCGATGGCGACACCATAGCGCTGATGATCACTATCGACGAGGAATAGCCGCCTCGCCCGAACAGCGGGCCTAGATCGGCAGAGGCTCCTCCACCAAGTCGTGGGGCAGACCCAGGTCCACGGCGTTGGCGTTGAATGCCAACATGGCGTAGTAGCCCATCAGGGTGGTCAACTCAACGAATCCCTGCTCACCGAACTGGTCCAGCGCTGCTTGGAAGGTGTCCTGGCTCACTCGGTGAGTCAAGAAGAACTCCATGCCCAGATTCAGCACGGCGGATTCTTCGGGAGACATCTGGGGGAGAGGTTGTTTGTCCCGCAGCGCGTCGACCAGAGAGTCGCTGAGCCCCGCTTGTCTCCCCAGGGCCACGTGGGCATTCCAGATGTATGGGCAGTCCATGGCCCGGGCCGTGGTCAGCATCGCCAACTCTCTGGCCTTGGCCGGGACGGTCGACTCGTTGCGCACGTAGTTGAACAGGGGTATGGCCCGCTTGGACATCTCCGGACTGTGTTTTAAAATCGACATGGGTCCGGTGCCGGCGCCGCCGGGACCGGAGGATACTTCATCAAAGGTTTCTCTGAGGTCTTCTCTGACCGACTCTCGAGTGACTGGAGGGATTCTAACCATGCGGTTCTCCATTCCAGAGAGCGCTAATCGTTCATTGCTCTCTGATTTATTTCGCTGTGCTGTTGGTCAACCGGCTTAGATTACCGCATCCTAGAGTGCGGGGCCAGCGAAGATCAGACCTCAGGTCAAATTTTTAGCATCGCGACGAGGTGAAAAATGGATGTCTATCAGTGCATCAGGAGCCGCCGGACCGTTCGGGAGTTCAAGCCCGATCCTGTCCCCGAAGACGTGATACTGAAGATCCTCCAGGCGGCACGTTGGGCGCCCAGTTCCAGCAACACTCAGGCGTGGCACTTCATAGTGATACAAGACCGTAATACTCTGACGACTCTGGGAGAGATATGTAGCCAGGGGCGGTTCATCGGCCAAGCGCCGATGGCCATCGCCATCGTTATGGAAAACGCTCCCCGGCCCCAACTGGATGCGGGGAGGGCCTTGCAGCAGATGGAGTTGATGGCTTGGTCCCAAGGCGTCGGCACCTGCTTCGCCGGCGTGCGTGATCCCGCCCAGCAGGTAGCCGTCAAGGAGCTTCTTGGCATCGCCGAAGAGATGGAACTGATCACGGTGTTGCCCTTCGGCTACCCCGCCGAGGGGCCCCGGAAAAAAGGCACTCCGCGGAAGCCCATGGAAGAGATCGCCCACCGGGAACGATTCGGCCAGCCTTACCGGTAGCGAAAATAGGATTCCCGTTTGCGGCCTACCCCTTTGGTTGTTGGTGGATGGCCGCAAACCCGGCCGTCAGTTCACGCCGGTCTAGCGTCCTTTAAACGACGGCGTCCGCTTCTCCAGGAAAGCTCGCCGGGCCTCTTCCGCGTCTTCCGAACCGTTCAAGATGCCCCCGGCGTTGGAGGTCAAGACCATGGTGTTCTCTAATGTGGAATCTAAGGCGGCCCGCATGATCCGCTTGCTCACCCATTGCACCATGGGTGGTGTTCGCATGATGCGGCCGCACAGTTCCCTGGTTGTCTCTTCCAGATCGCCGGAGTCTACCAGGTAGTTCAGGATCCCCCAGTCGTAAGCCCGCTGGGCGTCCAGGTGGCCGGTGTAGGCGAACTCCAGGGCCCGGCCCAGCCCGACCATCTTTGGGAAATAGTAGCTGCCGCCGTTCTCGATTATCTGTCCCAGTTGCTGGTAGCCGATGAACCTGGTGTTCTCGCAGCCAAGACGGATATCGCAATGCAGCGCCATGTCCATGCCGGAGCCGACGGCGGGGCCGTTGATCATCGCGATGGTTGGTTTGCGTATCTGAGAGATGTCCCGGTGCAGCTTGGTGAAACCGTGGAAGAAGTGCTCCCTGGCGGCGTCGGGTCCCTCCGTGGTGCCCCGGTTCCCAATGAAATTCTCCCCTTTAAGAGAGTCCGGCGTGTCCCGCCTCATGTCGGCACCCGAGCAAAATCCTCGGCCGACCCCGGTAAGAACGATGACCCGCACGTTGGGATCGTCGTCGCCAGCCCTCATGTATTCGCCAACTTTGGCCACCGTTCCGCTCTCCTCCGACGACCCGATAAGGGCGTTCATCCGCTCCGGACGGTTGAATTTTATCCATAGGATTCCCGTGTCCTCCGGTTCGTACAGTAGGTAGTCAACCAATTTCGGACCCATATTCGCCTCCAAACACCCGATTAGGAACGATTTTACCTTTCACTGTGTCCGAGTCAATAGCCCGTGGCGTTTGGTGGCTAGAAGCACCTTGTCACGGCATCAAGCCCTGAGTACAATTCTTCCAATCCATACCCTCCCAGGCCGTGAGAAAACACTATATCTAAGAGGTAACTTAATGCCGGAAGTAACCAGCCATGCTCCGGGTACACCTTCGTGGTTCGAGCTATCCACCATTGACGAGAATGGGGCCCTCGAGTTCTACAGCGCCATATTCGGCTGGGTGGACGACCCTCAGCCGATCGGGGAGAACTGGCTCTACCATATGCAGAAGTTGAACGGACTCGAAGCGGCGGCCATTTTTCAGCAGCAGCAAGAAGAACGGAGCCAAGGCGTACCGTCCCACTGGAACACCTACTTTACCGTTACCAACGTGGACGAATCGGTGGCCAAGGTGCAGCAGGCCGGAGGGACCGTGCTGTTCGGCCCCATGGACGTCTTCACCGCCGGACGCATGGCCATGCTTCAAGACCGCCAGGGCGCGGCATTCGCGGTGTGGCAACCCAAAGACCACATCGGTTGCCGGGTAAAGGGGGAGCCGGGAGCCATCATGTGGAACGAACTCGTCACCACCGTCCAAAAGGACGCAACAGATTTTTACACGGGCCTGCTGGGCCTTGGCAGTGGTTCTATGGAAGGGCCAATGGAATATACGTTGCTAAAAGCCTCGGGGGACGACGTTGCGGGGGTGATGCAGATCACCGGCGACATGGGACCGGTCCCGCCCAACTGGATGGTGTACTTCGGCGTCGCCAACATCGACGACACTACCAGCCAGGCCGAGTCCCTGGGCGCCATCGTATTGGTGGCTGGTACGGACATCCCGGGGATCGGTAGATTTGCGACGATCCAGGACCCTCAAGGAGCCGTATTCGGAATCTTCACCCATGCCTAGCCTGGAGAGGCTAGCCCGGAAGAGACTAAGTCCATCGACCCTGTTCTAGTCGCTGGAGATTTCCACTTAGTGTAAAATCGATATCAGAAGTGCTCGATAAAGGGAGGTTACCCCATGGAAAGACCGCGGATTCGTCACGTTGCGATGAACGTTCAGGACCGGGACGCGGAGGCCGAATACTATAAGAGAGTGTTTGGCATGGAAGAAAAATCCCGAGGCCCCAACGGAACGGTTTACCTTTCCGACGGCTACGTCGGCGTTGCTTTGATCCACAATCCGGACATGCCCTGGGGCATCAACCACTTCGGGTTCCAAGTGGAAAGCGTTGCCGGCATCGAAGAGACGGCGGACACCACAGCTGTATCCAACACCTATGGAGCCGTCGCCGAGAGCTGGATCCGTGATGGGGAAGGCTACCGGGTCGATATCTCAGAGGGCGGCTGGCCTATCTAGTGCCTAGCTTTGTAAATAGCCGCTAGAATTTTCCGTTCGCCCTGAGCCTGTCGAAGGGTCCTTGCGGGGAAGGGTGGTTCGACAGGCTCACCACGAACGGGGTCTGTAACGCCGATTTTCGCACGGAAGTACGAGTCATAGACGGGCCGGAGTGTCCCTATGCTCTGTGATCACCCTCTTTGATACCAAAGAGGGTCCATCCCGGACGTTGGCGGGTCATGTCGCTTTCGTGCAACATGAAGCCCGCGCCCTCCGGCGTATCCAGTGCCCGGCGGATGGACCAAAGGGAAAATCCCTGGACGCCCTCCATGTTCTCTATCTCTTCCCAGGTGAAGTAACCGGCGCCGATGGTTTCGTCGCCGTCGAATCGCGGCTCCCCCGACACCGGTTCAAGGCGGAAGACTACGTACACGTTGGAGTTGGGGGCCGCCGTGGCGTGGCGTATGCCCACCACGTCTTTGACCTTGGCCACAATGCCTGCTTCCTCCAGCACCTCCCTTTCCACCGCGGGCAGGATCTCCTCGCCGGCCTCCACGTAGCCTCCTGGAATCTGCCAGGCCCCCCGGTTGGGATTGATACCCCGCTGGATCAGGAGCGCCTTGTTGTCCCGGATGACCACTCCGCCGCAGCCGATGGAGTGGCTCCCATAGAAGACGAACCCGCATCCGTCGACGAGACAGGCGGGGCGGTCGCGGCCTCCGTCCATCTTTGAACCGAGCTTGGCGCCACAGGTCGGGCAAAAATTCATGTTTGGCTACCCCTTCATCCGGTAAGCGATCGAAGAGCCGATTATATCAGCTACACCACGCTGGATACCGCTCCGGTTAGACGGAGAAAGAATCCTATAGTATTGGCTTATCCGTAAACTCATGGTACATATGGTGGGGCTTAGCTGTAGTTCTACGCCTTATCTGGCTGAACGATGCCCAACGTGTTCATGAACAACGTGGAAAATCCTCCCAACCCCCCTTTATTAAAGGGGGGCGAAGGGGGGATTTCGACTCCCCTCAAGGGCCGCTTTGCTTGGGTCCTGGTCCTGATTGCCGTACTCCTGGCGGCGCTCCCAAGCTCCACGCTCATCGCCCAATCTCCAGGCGGCTCCACCGGGTATCAGGGGATCGGAGTGATAGTCCATACCGCCAAGCCTTACAAGAAGATCATCGACGCGATCGAGGGCATGGGCGGGACGGTAAGCATCCAGTACCAGAACGTCGATGCCGTCGCTGCCCGGTTGCCCGCGGGTAGTCTCGACTTCCTGGCGTCGCTGCCGATGGTGGAGCGCATCGAGAAGGACCGCATCGTTGAGATCCCAAAGCTCCGAGGAGAGCACCTGGAGCCTAGACCGCTGGCGTTGAATCCTTACCAACTGTTGGACCGTAGGGCCCTCGCGGCCAGGATCGGTGAGGTCCCCGATGGGTTCCCCAGCTATATAACCTCGGTGACTGGGGCCGCGGAAACCTGGGCGGAGACCGGCGCGGGAGCCGGGGCAATTACCGCGGTGATAGATACTGGGACCGAGGCAGGCCACATCTGTTTGGCGGGTAGGGGAGACGTGGGAAATCCGGACAGCCGGGTGATTGAGGGGCCGGATCTGTCACCCGACGCCGGCACCGAATTTGAAGGGTCTACGCTTCCTACCAACAATTTCCACGGCACATTCGTGGCCGGCGTCATCGCGTCAGATTGCTTTATCGTCCTGGACCGGAGGTCGCCGGCGGATGCCGATATGGCCGCGATATTTCAGGCGCATCTGCCCGAGGACAACTTCTTCACCACAGGCCGGTTGATAATGCTCCCATTGGTGGGCCTTGCCCCTAAGTCCAGCATCTATGCGGTAAAGGTGTTTCCCCATACCGGTTCGGGCGTTTCGTCTTCAATCATCGAAGCGGCCGTGGACCACGTTATAACCAAAAAGAAAGAGCACACCGCGGGGTTGCCCGGCGGTCTGGACATCGACGTTATCAACATGAGCCTGGGCGGCTCCGCCCGATTCGACGGCCGGACCCTGGAGGATCTGCTTGTGGACGCCGCCACCGAGGCCGGTATCCTGGTGGTGGTCGCGGCGGGTAACGATGGACCGGCGCCGGTTTCCGTGTCCACTCCGGGGACGGCCTTCAGTGCTTTAACGGCTGGGGCGTCCAGCGACCCGGTGCACACGCGCATATTTTGGGACGTTTTCTTCGGTCCAGGCCAGGGCCACGCCATGTACCCGGACGATGAGATCAGGCCTGCCGATTTCAGCGGCCGTGGTCCCTTGGCCGACGGACGGGCCAGTCCGGATATTACAGCCACCGGAGTCTTCAACCTGTCCCTGTTCCCGCAAAATGCCACCGGGTTCGCTTCCGGGACCTCCTTCTCAACCCCCGCCGTGGCTGGTGGGGCGGCGCTCCTGATGGGTTGGGCCGAAGCCAACGAGCCCGAGTTCGGTCCCTTGGTGATCCGCAATGCCATGATCGACGGCGCCGCGTCGTTGGGCCGTGAGTGGAAGCGGCGGTCTCAGGGAGCCGGATATCTGGACGTGGCCAAAGCTCTCGCGTTGCTGAAGTCGGGTGAAACCAGGGACGAGTTGCGTCAATCGGTTCCTGACGAAGAGATTCCCAACGTGGCGTTGCAGAATGGGACTTTTAGCATAGACATACGAGAATTGAAACCAGGGCGAACCGTTGACTTGATCTTTGAGATTGAGCCCAGCACCAGTTCGGTGACCATCGATTTCGCGGATGTTAGCATCGACCCCAACCCGGTGCCTGCGGTCCTTCCCAACTCCATCGAGGTGTATGTGAAGGGAGCAAAACGTGGCGGACTGCCTTACTTGGTTTACAGCGCCAACGTCGTCGGACCAGCCCGGTTTACCATCGGCGATAACCACGTCGGGTTGAGAGGAGCTATCTTCGGGGCCTTCGTGGACAGGGCAATCATGGAGCCCGGGCTGATGAAAGTAACGGTGCAGGGCGACTGGACCAACAACGGCAACGTGGGAACCCGCGTAACCATCAGAAGAACCGACAGCAAGATTCCGATAGACGCTACCGACCCGATACTACCAGGGGATATGATTTTGATACCGGTTGATGTACCCAGTGGGACCACTCAGGCTTCGTTCGAACTGGGTTGGCGGCAGAATTGGGCCCGGTTCCCCACCAACGACCTGGACCTGTTCCTCTGCGCTCCCGGCTTTGTCCTGCACCCCGACTTCAGCGGCGCGACGCTAGATTCGCCGGAACGAATCACGGTTTCCAATCCCGAGACGGGGACATGGTATGTAATGGTGATCGGATTCGGCGTGGTCACGCCACGGGACGCTTACTATCTGGACGTGGATGTTAGGGCGCCGGAGGGTGCCCCGCCCGGCCAACCGGCATCCCACCAGATGGTCTACGTTCGGACGGACGGCTCACGCCCGGACGACTCCCAAGTACAAGGCTCCCACAACCCGGACGGGCACAATGAGTTGGTGTTTCGGGGGGAACCGTGCTTCTGACAACGTAGGTGGATCGCCTCGGCTACTGTGCCGGAAGCCTAATGCCCAGACTTATCCCGCACCGCCGCTATCGAATTGGATGAGGATGCCGTCGGGGTCACGGACGTAGATGTACCGGAACTTCCCTTCCGCGTTGATGAAGGACTCCCTGGGTCCGGCCGGCTCTACCCCTTTGGATATCAGTTCCTCGGCTAGGGCGTTCACGTCGGCAACGGTGATGGAGAAGTGGGTGATCCCCACCTGGTCTAGGAGGATCGGGTTGCCGTCGGGTTCTTCGCCGGGATGGCTGGTAAGTGTGAGAGAAGGAATGGGGACACCCTCTCCGCAACTCAAACTGACGCGCCTGCGGGTTTTGCGGGCGCGCTTGTAGTTGTGGGGACGCCCTCCTTCGGTCGGGTCGGTGGGACCGTCGAAAGTTACCTCCATGCCCAAAATGTCCCGGTAGAAGCCCAAGGACTTGTCCATGTCACGGACGCAGATCGCGATATGGGACATGCCGATGGCGTCCATAAGCGGCGCCTCCTAGTAAAAATAAGGTTAAGGTTCAGGCCGTGATGTGGATAGCCGCTGTTGGTAGTATTCGATTGGCGGGTCGTGCCCCTCGCACAAGGCGATCTACTGGATGAGCCGGCTACGGAAATCCTCCCATGGGTAGGTTCCCTGGCTTTCATGGCCACGGCCATGCGGCTTCCCATGGTGAGTGGAGAACCGGCTCGCTTTCTTCAGGCTGGATGGGGCCGAAACCGTGCGTCCCGCCCATGTTGTGTACGCCGTTCATACCCGTCGTCTTTCGCCTGATCTGAGACTAAGAATACAGGTGAACCCGACAGGTGTCCATCGAAACATATGACGTACTACAAGGCTTGATGGATAGTCTGGATCCACGTTCCGGCTAGCCGCTTACCGGGAGTGCAGGTCATCAACGAACCAGCAAAGACTCATAAAAACGTGAACGGTGGCTGGGTGATGAGAGTCAACTACGGGTGTGAAACATAAAGAGGCTAACTCCTCGGAGTTGGCCTCTTGTTTACGTTGGAGGGAGCGCCGTCCGCTACTTCTATCTGCCCCGGCCTCGCGCTGCCTCCCGTTCTCGTTCGGCTCGAGTCTTCACCGCCCCCCGCTCCTGCTCGGCGTTAGCCTTTCCCGCTTCTCGTTCTTGCGCAGCTTTAACCTTTCCCGTCTCCCGCTGTTGCTCGGCTTGAGCCTTCCCCACTTCTCGCTCCCGCTCAGCTTTCACCTTTCCCGTCTCTCGCTCCTGGTCGGCTTTAGCCTTAACCGCTTCCCGTTCTATCTTGGCCTGGGCCTTCTGACGCTTCTTCTCGGCCCTGGCTAGGTCTTTCTCCCTTTTCTCTTTGGCCTTCGCCCGGGTCTTCCTCTTTTTGTCTTCAGATTTAACCCGTGCTTCCACTGCTTTTAAGGTAGCCTGGCTCCGGCCTCTCTGGGCATTCTCTAAGGCGATGGCGATGCCCGGCAAGGCCTCCTCGGGCAGAATGCTCCCCTCAGCCAGCGACTGGAGGATATCAGTGTGCCGCGCCGTCAGCGCGTCTAAGATTGAGGCGACATCGGAGACCCGCTCGGCCCGGCGCTCGGCCGCATCCGACTCAGCTTCTGCAGCCTCTTCAACTGCCTCAGCCTGTACCTCGGCCACCTCGGCTTCCGCCTCGGCCAGCTCGACTTCTGCCTCGACAGCGTTCTCTTCCGCATCCGCGGCGCTTTCATTCAAGTCCGCCGCCTCAGCGCCTTGAGCCGCCTCCGCTTTCGCCCGAGCCACATCGGCCTGTGCTCGGGCCGCATTAGCCTTCTCCCGTCTGGCCTCCGCCTTTTGCCTTGCGGACCTTACCTTTTCTCCCTCTGACTCTTCTGGTACACGGGCTTCGTCGGTCGTCAAATTATCCAGGAACGCTTCCAGACGTGCCCGAATCTTAGAGGCCTTCACGAAACCCTTGGCCTTGGCGTGCTTTTTCCCTTTGTTTGCTCCTTCGGTAGGAGAAGAACCGGCAAACCCGGTCACCAGTTCCCCTATTTCCGGCGGCAGTGCTCCTGCTTCGAGCTCAATCTCCGTTGTTGAGCCGTCGGGCTGCATGATGGTAACCACGTCCCCGGTGACGCTGACCACTGTACCGGAAAACGGCGTGACCGTTGGTTTCACAGGCTTTACCAGTACCCGGATGGCAACCCACACTGGATCCACCTTGGTGCCGACATTTCGCACCTGTATCACCACGCGGGCGTCCTTGGTAAAAGTGCCTGCCACCGGTCCTCCCGGGGTCTTGATCTTAGGGTTGTCAAGCACTATGGTGACCGGCCCTTTATTGCCGTTTTGGATAAGAGTGACTGATTCGCCGGTTTTAGTATCAACCACTCCCACGAAAGCTTTCCGCTTGGAGCCCTTTGGGGCGATTCCGCCGTCTCTGGTTTGGGGTTCAAGCGGGACTGGCACTGTAACCCGAGGGATCTGATCCGTATTCGCCGTTTGTCCGCCCAACACGGCTAGGTTCAGTACACCTCCGCCGTCAGGTTCCCAAGTGCCGGACTCGGGAGCCGCAGCGCCTCCGACCAGAAACGTGATGGTCTTGCCGGAGTAAGATTCGCCCGGGGGCTGGGAAATGGTAAAGGCGTAAGCGCCGTTCTCCACGATCGTGGCCGCCACCTCGGTGCCTTCAATCACGGCGCTCACGGGGGTGCCATCGGGCGCTGGTGCGCCGTCCAGAGTTGCTGTCCCGCCAAAAACGGACGGCCGCGGTGGTTCCGCCGCCAAAATTGTGGTAGGCAAAATCAGTAACAACATAAACGCAGCCAGTGTAGAGACGACTTTGGCTATACGCATTTCGATCCTCCTTGGCTATATCTAGCACATACCGGCGCCATCGCGGAACTTGGAATACGGCCGTTAGATTGTTTGATATCTATCATGATACCGGTTGGGCTGTGTACGTCTGTGATCTGAGTCACATCCAATATATTCGCGGGCGAAAAATCAAGGGGTGTAAAAGACCGCGATCGTCTGGGACCGTAAGTTCCCAAATATATCTGTGGCCACGACTTCGATCAAATTGGTGTCATCCTCTGGTACAACGATAGCCAAATATATTCCCAAAGCATTGACTTCTACGGAGATTCCGTTCACCAGCACGACGGCATCCGGCTTGGTAACGCCCGACACCGGCAGGTCGCGCTGCCGTACCTCGATTCCATCCCGAGGGTAGAAGACGGTGAAGGGCAATGGGGTGGCGGCAGGGACAACGAAGACTGCGGCATTTCGGGAATTACTTCGGCCCAACTGGTCTGTGACCACCACATTTATCGTGTTGAGCCCCACATCTAGCGCTAGGTCGCTCTGGAAGCTCCCGTCGGCGTGGATCTCCACCGTAGCGCCGTTAACGGTTGCCGCCACGCCGGTCTAAGTGCTGCCTAGAACCCGGACCGCCGCTACCTCCAAGATCGAGCCGTCTTGAGGAAACACAAGGTCTAAAGTCGGTAGCAATGGCGGTGCGGGGGTGTTGACAGGCACAGGTGCCAACGTGGGTTGTTGGGCGGGTGAGGGATTCGGCGCCGGAGTAGGCGAAGGAGCCGCAGCGGCCGTTGAAGTCGGTGTTGCCGGGGACTGGGCCGGCTGCTCAGATGGCGTAGGCGTGGGCGGGGGACCTGATGATGTCGCTGAGGACCCTTCTGGTTTATCCGGCGAGGGAACTTGGGTGGCCACAGGCGTCGGCTCGATCGCCGCTTGCGTCGTCGCGGTGACGGGCACGGCGGTGGCGGTCCGTTCCGGCTCCGGGTCTTGCCCGCATCCAGCCAACACCAATACGCTGAACGACAGCACCAACACGATCCTCCAAGGTACGGAGATTTTACTTGCAGTTGGTCTTATCATTCAGATTACGTCCCCTTCTCCTTAGTGATTTCTTCTTTACGATTATACGCTCACCAGGCATTCCGGATTTAGTTGTATCCATTGCGATTTACGTAAAAAAGAACGAGCCGGCCATCACTGTTATTATCCCATTCTCATTGGCGAACCGTCAGTAACGTCAGGGCTGCGTTGATGTAGTAAGTAGGTCCGTATGTCTGGCACGGTTGGACCAAGGAAATGGTCCAACCGTGCCATCAGACATGGACGAACGGCCGGCTCGAGGGTGGGCCGGTGATATACTTCGAGACAAACCCGGTCTATCCGTCCGGGACTTGCAGACCTGGATTCCGGGAACGGCGGAGGCCGTGTTTCGGGACATTAATTGATATCGAATGTTGGAGTGTGAAATGGTTCAATCACCGGCGCTGTCCTATGATCCGAAGCAGATCTTCGGACTGGATGTTACCGAAGTCGAGTATCGGCGTGATCAGGATGCGTCCTGGGTGGCACGGGTATATCAACCTCAGGGAACCGGCCCGTTTCCGGTTATGTTGGATGTACATGGCGGAAGGTGGAGCCGGGGCACGAGGACCAACTCTGAAGTGATGGACCGGGCACTGGCCGAGAGCGGCATTGTGGTGGCGGCTATCGAATTCAGACTGGCTCCCGACCACCCCTATCCAGCCCAAGTGGCCGACATCAATTACGGTACGCGCTGGCTGAAGGCCCATGCCAAGGATTACAATGCCGACCCCGGCTCGATAGGCGCGATAGGTTCGTCCAGCGGTGGGCACGGCGTCTTCCTCAGCGCCATGCGTCCCCACGATCCCCGCTACGCCGCATTCCCATTGGACGAGGCTCCGGAACTTGATGCCACGCTCAATTTCATCGTGGCCTGTTGGCCGGTGGTGGACCCTCACGCCCGCATCCAATATGCCCACGACACCAACAACGACGGGCTAATCACCGCGACCGAAGCCTACTTCACCAGCAGCGACGGCGTCACCGAGGGCAACCCTCACATGATTCTGCAACGGGGCGAAACGGTAGAGCTGCCTCCGGCCATAATCATTCAGGGCACCGAGGACGACAACATTCCGGTGCCGGCGACAAAGGAGTTTGCCGAGGCTTATCGCCGTTGCGGTGGCGAGATACAGTTAGAGATTTTCGATGGTATGCCCCACGGATTTGGTTACCGCCCCGGGCCGGAAACCGACCGCGCCGTTGACCTGGTCAAAGCTTTCATCGCCCGTCAATTGGCCGCGCCCGCCCGAACGGTTTCTTAGCCGAAGCAACAAGGTGATGGCACGATCCTCGTATGTGGTGAGTCTGTCCACCCCCGTTCGTGGTGAGCTTGTCGAACCATCCTTCGGCAGAGAGACTCTTCGATAAACCCGGGGCAACCGGAAGAAGTTAGAAGAGCAGGGCTCGTGGATTCTGGCGCCGCCCACTAGGCCGGCTCATCTAATGCTGAAATACGATGGGCAAAAAAATCGCCTCAACAATTTGTTGAGACTGCCGAGCATTATAGCATGTTTCGAATAGGACCGTCAAGCGTTTGTTCCTAAATTGATAAAAAGGTCCTTACCGTATTTGGCTAGGACCGACACGAAAGGCAATCTTTGATACCGGATTAGATCTGAACGGAGGATTCCGGCATCTTCTAGCGCTGTTCCGGGTGCCGCGCAAAAAAAAGCCGCCCCAAGAGGCGGCTTATCTGATGCTGAAATACGATGGGCAAAAAAATCGCCTCAACAATTTGTTGAAACTATCGCTTATTATAGCATGCTTCGAATAGGCCCGTCAAGCTTTTGTTCCTAAATTGATAAAAAGGTCCTTTGCCGGGAACCAGCGAAGAAAAATAGCTGCCCAAGGACGGTGGCTCCTTGGCCGAGCATTCCATGCGGCATAGGATAGGGTAGAATAGCGTCGCACCAACTCCGAATCACTTTCGCTTCTATCAGGAGGAGCCCATGCCCGACCTTTCATCAATGGCTGCATCGGTAGGAGCGCTGCTCAAAGAGACAGAGCAGACGCTGGCCGTGACCGAATCATCCTGCGGCGGATTGCTTTCAGCTTGCCTAGTTTCCATACCGGGCGCATCAGCCTATTACCGGGGCGGCGCCGTGGTTTACACTCGATTCGCTCAAAAAGGCCTGCTTCAAGTCCCCGACTCCGCGATGACCGGAATACGGGCCAGCTCCGAGCCCTATGCCTTGCTGAACGCACGGACCGTGCGAGAGTCCTTGGACACGACCTGGGCCCTTAGCGAAACAGGCGCCAGCGGCCCCACGGGAAATAGTTACGGCGATTCCGCTGGCCACGCCTGTATCGCTGTGACCGGGCCTGTAGAACGGGCTATAACCGTGGAAACCGGAGACGACAACCGGGAGGCCAACATGTGGGTCTTTGCCAAGGCGGCATTCGACTTATTGGAGCAATGTGTTCGGGAATCCCGGTGACCCGGACTATTCGGCTAGCACGTGAGCGAGTCCGTTGACGCTAAACCGGTTGTACAACGACCTGGCATGGCTCTGGCCGGTTATCAGTCCTCCCGAAGAGTACGCCGATGAGGCCGTTTATTGGCGCCGGGCGCTATGGGACAAACTCGGGGTGGGCCGGCACCGCATCCTGGAATTGGGAGTCGGCGGTGGCCATAATCTTTCCCATCTAACCCGGCACTTCCAGGCCACCGCAGTGGATCTCTCACCGCAAATGTTGCGTCTTTCCACCGGTTTAAATCCGGGTGTGGATCACCTCCTGGGGGACATGAGGTCCGTGCGGTTGGGCCGGACATTCGATGCAGTGCTCATACATGACGCCGTTTCCTACCTGCTGACCCAAGACGACTTGAAAGCTACGCTGGAAACCGCCAAGGTTCACCTGCGGCCCGAAGGGGTGTTGTTGATTGGACCGGATTGGGTTCGCGAGGATTTTGATGGGTCCACTTCCAAGGAATTCCGCTGGGTCCGAAAAAAAGGAAGCGTGGAGGTCACCATCGAAGAATATCTCCACGATCCCGACCCGGATGATACTCAGATAGAGTCGGTTTACACTTATACGATCAAAGAGGCTGGACAGGACCGCGTTGAGAAGGACGTTCATATCACCGGGCTGTTCCCAATAGCCACGTGGACCAGGCTGATGGAAGAGGCTGGGTTCGAGGTGGAGATGACCCGGCTGCCGCCCAACCGTGGCGGTTACGGCGGCGTGATGTTTTCCGGAGTATTGCTGCCTCAAGCGTCCGCCGGCGGCTAGAAGCGGCGATAGAGAGGCGCGGCGAGCATGGAGCATCTAGTTTTGGAGTGTGGGCATGACCTACAACGCTGGGATTGCCGATAGAGTGGTAAAGGTGCTGGAAGGCCGGGAAGGTCTCACCGAGAGGAAAATGTTCGGTGGAATCACTTTCATGCTGAATGGCAACATGTGCTGCGGCGTGACCAACGACGACCTGATGGTTCGGGTGGGCGCCGGCGGTCTCGAAGACGCTCTGGACCAGCCCCACGCCCGCCCCATGGACTTTACCGGGCGCCCGATGAAGGGATTCGTCTTCGTGGACGCCGGCGCCGTGGGGGACAGGGTGCTTCGGCGATGGATACAGCGGGGCGTGATTTTTGCCGAATCGCTTTCGGCTAAGTGATCCCATACGCCAAAAAAGCCTGACAATTTCTAGGAGAAATAAGGATGACGGACAACGAGATTCCGTTGGCGCGAGAGATAGGGCGGGTACCGTCGATGACGGTGGCGCTTGACCAGGAAGAGGAGCTGCGGTTCCAGCGCCTGATGGAAGACATAATAATGATCGACGTGCACCAGCACCCATTCGTTTGCCCAGAGGACATGGAACGGTTGGTGGAACTGCTGCGGGGCAACAAGTACAAGTGGGGATATGAAGCGGTGAAGCAGGGCGGCTGGACCGCGGTCGCTACGTCCAACGCTTTTCGTGGGTTTATCAATACCCACGACATGTCCTTTACCCGGTTCCAAGATCTCCAGGCCGAAGTGGGATTGATGCTGTCGGATTTGAACCTCAGCGGCAAGGCGGTGTTGGTGGGCAACGCGGACGAGATCGAGGCGTGCAAGCAGCACGGAGCGGTTGGCTTCTTGCCCACCTTGGAGCACTTGGCCATCGGCAACGAGATCGACCGGTTGGACATCTACCACGGCATGGGCATCCGTCTGGCTGGCCTCACTTACACCCGCAAGAACTACATCGGAGATGGGCAGAACGAGCGCAACGACGGCGGTCTCAGCGACTTCGGCATCGAGGTTGTGAACCGCATGAACTCGCTGGGTATGGCCATCGACGTCTCTCACGCGTCATTCCGCACCGCCATGGACGCGGTCCAGTTCTCCAAGACGCCGGTGACCTTCAGCCACAATGCTTCTTATACCCTGCGGCCCACCGCCAGGACCCGCAACGACGAAGAGTTGGCCGCCTGCGCCAAGGAAGGCGGCCTGATCGCGATCACCGCCGTTCCCAACTCCTTGAGCGACGACCCGAACCAGGATATCGGCTGCGTCTTGGATCATTACGACTACATGGTGAAGTTGGTGGGAGTGGACCACGTGGCCATCGGCACCGACACCAACATCGGCGACCACGTGGCATTTCACCGGGTGATGCTGGGCCGGAACGCGGATGAACTGCCCGCCCCTTACCTGGACGGCCTGGAATCGCCCGAAGACGGCAAGAACATCATCCGGGGGCTGATCAGCCGGGGATACTCGGACGCCGACGTCACCAAGCTGGCCGGCGGCAACGCCCTCCAGTTCTTCCGAAGGGTGATGGCGTAGCGGGTGCTCGTTCTGTAACCCGAATGAAGAAGTGGTTCGACAGGCTCACCACGAACGGCCATCGTCCCGGTTTCCGTTCGCCGTGATCCTGTCGAAGGACCCGCCCTGGAAACCCTACACGTCGATCTTATAAACCCTCGCCGCGGTGTCGTGGAACATGGCGGCCCGCTCGGTGGCCGAGTAGTCCTTGGACAGCCGCTTGAAGGCGTTGTACATGACGTTGTAAGAGAAGGACACCTTGTCCACGGGGAAGTTGCTTTCGAACATGCTCCGCTCCGGGCCGAACTGCTCGATGCAGTAGTTCATGAACGGAGCCAAGGACTCGGCCAGTTCCTCGGAGCCGATGGGTTGAGCCCTGGTGTGCCAGTCGAAACCGTTGGCGGGCATCCCCATGCCGCCCAGCTTGATGACGACGTTCGGGCAGGCGGCAACGGCGGCGACACCGCTGCGCCAGATGGGCAGAACTTCATCGTCCCGGTTGGCGTAGACCCCTTCCCGCAGTAGGCCGCCGACGTGGTTGAGAATGATCGTCAGGTCGGGTACGGCCTTGGCAAAGTCCGCCAGTTCGGGCAACTGCCGGAAGAAGAGCCAACCCTCTAGCGACAGACCCATCTTCGCCAGCAGGCGCGCTCCCGCCCGGAAATTATCGGTTCCTAGCTGGCCCGGCATATTATGCGCGGCCGTGCTCGTCACCTCGGCGTCCCAGGTGACCGAGTGGCGGATACCGCGGAACCGGTTGGGGCTGGCGGCTTGCAATGCCTCTAATACCGGCTCCACTTGGTCGCCCAGGTTCAGGTTGGCGTGGCCGATGATGGTTGCCGCCGCCCGGCCGGGTCCGTACAGTCCATTGGCGCTGGCGGCGGCCAGACCCTGAACGAACTCGACCTCGCCAACGGGACGCATCTCCTCCGGACCATCGGCGCGATACATCGACCGGGCTTCCACGAACACCGTTGAACGCACGTTGTGGCCGCTGGTGATGTCGGCGGCTAACTCGTGGAGTAGATACCGTTGGTAGGGAATCCGAGCCGCCCGGAAGTCCCATAAGTGGTGATGCGGGTCGCAGATGGGAAGGTCCGGCTCCAGCGGGGGTTCTTGGGTCAAAGCGTGCCAGTCATTGCCGCCGAATGGCATGATTGGGCCTCCATAGCAGAATAATGAGGCCCAATAGTATCACAGCCTCGGAGTGAGTTTACCCGTGTGGCTAGGAAGGCTCTCTTTGGCGGATGGCCCCAACTATCAAGGAAGTCCATGCGGCCATGAGGCTAAGGCCGCCCAGGGGCGCGATCGCCCCGAAAACGCCGATTCCCGTGATCGCAAGTATATACAGGCTTCCGCTGAACAGAACGACTCCAGCGGTAAATAGGACACCGGACAATTTCACGAACCCCGTTTTCCACCGGCCGGCCAGCGTCCCCACGGCCAACAGCGCCAGAGCGTGGTACATCTGGAAGCGCACCCCGGTTTCGAAGGTGCTCAACGCCCGGGCGTCCAACGTGTCGCGCAGAGCATGTACTCCCATCGCGCCGGCCACAACGCCCAGAAGTCCCAATATACCTCCCGCCATTATCAAAACCCGGCTTGTGGACATCATGCTTCCCTTGTCATCTGTTTCATAACAATACTGTAAGTCACGGCCACCCCGAAGAAAAGACTTGTTCGGGTTTGACTACCGCCACCTAGCCCGTTACCATCCCGGCTAGCACATTCGCCGTTCCTGACGGCGACAGCGGAAACCAAGGAGATACTTTGAAGTTTAGCAACTTCCTATTTCCGGAGAGCAAAACCCCGGCCGATGATTTCAGGGTCATCGAGGAGTCTTTGGACGAAGCGGTCCTGACCGACGAGCTAGGTTTTGACGCCGTTTGGTTGGCGGAGCACCACTTTGACGGAGGCTGCGTGTACGTGGACCCGGTGACCTTCGCCGCGGCCATCGCCGCCAGAACCAAGAAGATCAAGATCGGCTTCGCCGTGGCCCAGATGGCGCTGCATCACCCCATAAGATTCGCTGAACAGATAGCCCTCATCGACAACATCAGCCGGGGGCGGATGATCGTCGGTGTGGGCCGGGGAACGGCTTACAACTTCTACGAGTTCCGTGGCTATGGCATCGACCCTGACGAGGCCCACGAACGGCTTCTGGAAGTGGAAGACATTCTCATCGAATCCTGGACCACCGAGAATTACAAGCATGTAGGCAAATACTGGCAGGTCGAGCTCCCCGTGCTGCGCCCTCAGGTATACCAGAAGCCGCACCCACCCATAATCAGGGCCTGCTCCGGCCTGGAATCCACCCTGGAGATGGCCAGGGAGGGAAGGCCGTTCTTGATGAACTTACAGAGCGACCAGACCACCAAAGAACGGATGGATCTGTACCGGTCAACCATGTTCGAGGCTGGTTTTGACGAGGAAGCGGTCGCCCGCTGCGTGGCCGACTCCTGGGTGTGGCGCAACATCTTCGTCGCTGACACCGACGCCGAGGCCGAAGCAATCGCGGTGCCCCACTTCCGGGCGATGCGCGCCTATCTCTCGGACAACCGGGCCCGGATGAACACGGAAGAGGAGCGGGCCGCCCAAGCCGCCGCCGTCACCGGCGCGGCCCGGGACTCGATAGACCATGGGCTGATCTTCGGCTCGCCGGAAACGGTCCGCCAGCGCCTTGAAGAGGTAGACAAGATCGGCGTCGGTGGCATCATCATCCACTTCCGCCTGGGCGCCATGCCCTACGCCGCCAACGAACACAGCCTGCGGTTGTTCGCGGAGGAAGTGGCGCCGCATTTTAGGGAACCGGATACTGACAGCAATTAAATTTAATTCCAATCCCCAAGCCGGAGAATAAGTTTTGCTACAGCGAATGATCGGCGCGGCGATGCTGCGCACGGGGACTTACGAAGAGGTTGAGGCCGACACGTCAGCCACGAAACAGGCCATGTTGGTGGTTGTGTTGGTGTCTCTGGCTTCGGGGATCGGGAATATTGCTGTGGGTGGTGTCATGGCCCTGGTGTTCGGGGTCTTGGCGGCGCTGGCGGGGTGGGTGTTTTGGGCTTGGATCACCTACTTCGTGGGCACGAAGATACTTTCGACTCCGGAGACCCACGCGAATTGGGGGGAGTTGGCGCGAACTTTGGGTTATGCCCAAACGCCAGGCCTGTTCAAGGTCTTTGGGTTCCTGCCGGTGATTGGTCCCATCGTGTTCTTCCTGGCGACGATTTGGCAGTTGATCGCCGCGATCATCGCGATAAGGCAGGCCCTGGATTACACGTCTACCCGGCGGGCCATCGGCGTTGCGGTCATCGGTTTCTTAGCCTATGTCGTGGTGATCGGGATCGTGATGGCGATATTCGTATCTCAGGCTATACCCGGCTAATTACCGCTGCCTAAGCCTGCCCAAAGATTACCCGTAGTTGGCCCTCCGCCGCTCGGCAAAGGCGGTGACTCCTTCCCGGCTGGTATCAGAGTCACGAAGTGGGGCTGACAGTGCCCTGGCATACGCCTCCGATTGCTCCGTGGCCATGTCCCGGCCGGTAAACGCTGCCTTCTTGGTGGCTTTCAGAACATCAATGGGGTGCTCGGCGATCCGCTGGGCCAGGGCCTCGACGGTGGACATCAGCTCCGGCGGCGGGACGACTTTGGTCACCAACCCGAAGCGCAGCGCCTCCTCGGCGTCGAAGAGGTCTCCGCTGAGCAGCATGTGCAGCGCCGGTCCGAAGCCGATCAGGCGGATGAGAGGGTCCGGCGGGTTGGGCAGGCCCCGGCGTATCTCGAAACAACCGAATTGGGCGTTCTCCGACGCGATGCGGATGTCGCAGGCCAGGGAACGCTCCAGACCTCCCGCCACCGCGTAGCCGTTGACTGCGGCGATGGTTATCTTATCGGTCTTCATATAGGGAGGCACCACGTTGCTGACGGGACCGCCCTCGGCGATACGGGCCGCGGCCGCCTTGAGGTCCATTCCGGTACAGAAAGCGCGTTCGCCGGTCCCGGTCAGGATCAACACCTTCAGGTCTGGATCTTGGTCGAAGTTCTGCTCGCACTCGTAGATGTAGTCGGTGGTGGGCGGGTCGCAAGCGTTCATGACATGTGGGCGATTAATCGTGATCGAGGCTATGGGCGCTCGCTTTTCGTATATGACAGTGTCCATTATTGTTCCTTTTTTTCCTCCAGTTCGCCGGGGTAAATTCCCAGCCGCTTCTTGTAATCCCGATCGTACTCGGCCAGAAATCCCATGCGCAGCAGGGCTTCCGGGTCGGGCGGGGGCGTTACCCCTTGGTTGTCTGGGATATGTCCGATAACTCGGGCTTCTTCCAACTCTTGGTACTCTTCCTTGCTGTACCCAAGGATGTCGCACAGTACGTGACGGTTGTGCTGTCCCAGAGTTGGGGCCAGCCGGTCAGGGGGCAACTGAACACCCATCAGGTTGAACAGCGGGGCCGCGTGCGGGCGGGGCCCGATAGGCGCAGGGTGGTTGGAGATTCGGAAGAAATCCCGGTCGCTTAAGTGAGGGTCGGTCGTTATCTCCCGAGTGTTGTTTACGGCGCCGCAGGCCACGCCGGCCGTCTGAAGTTGGCGCATCACTTCATGCTTGTCTCTCGACGAGGTCCACTTTCCGATGCTGGCATCAAGCTTTTCGCGGTGGTGGAGGCGGCCTTCCGTAGACTCCAAATCCACATCGTCAACCCACTTTTCACCCACCGCTCTCTTGAAGTTCATCCACTCGGCATCGGACGTGATGGTGATGGCGACCCAGGAGTCATCCCCCGAGCAGGGGTAGAGGCCGTAAGGAGCGAAGTTGGGGTGGCTGTTGCCCCGGCGGGTGGGAATCCTTTCGTTCATGGTGTAGTCCATGAACGCTTCCCCCAACTGCACCACTCCCGCTTGGTACTGGGAAAGGTCGATCCACTGTCCCTCGCCAGTCCGCTCCCGGTGGGCGATGGCCAGCAGGATCGCATAGGTTGCCGTGAGCGCGCCCAATATATCGTTGTAGAGGATGCCTCCCTGTACCGGTCCGCCATCTTCGTAACCGGTGAGGTACGTGAGGCCGGTGACTGCTTGGATGCTGGAGCCGTAGCCGATGTAGTTCTGCCAGGGCCCGGTGCTGCCGTAGGCGGTGGAGTCCAATACGATGATGTCTGGCTTGACCTTTTTTAGCTCCGGATAGTCCAGGCCGAAGTTACGCATCACACGGGGCGGGAAGTTCTGAGCAACGACGTCGCTGACACTGACTAATTCCTTGAAGAGGTCCTTGCCACGCTGGGTGTTCAGGTTCAAGGCGATTCCCAGCTTGTTGCGGTTCACCTCGTGATAGGCCCCGCCGTGGTTCCAGGCGTCGCCTTCCACCTGGTTGTCCGGCTGGGGGCCGCCACGGGACGAGTCGGGGCGTACCGTGGACTCCACCTTGATGACCTCGGCCCCGTACATGGCCAAAGGGGCGATGGCGTAGGGCAGCGCCCAGACCTGCCCCGGCTCGATTATGCGTATGCCGCTGAGGGGTAAAGTTTCCACTAGGCCCCCATCCTAACCTTCCCCCGAAATGGGGGAAGGGACTAATCTCCTCCCCCCTTGCGGGGGAGGATTAAGGTGGGGGGTGCGTCTGAATCTAACCGTTATGTATTTAATCGGCACTGCGTTTCCCACAATTCCCATTAAAGGTCGTGGTTCCACTACGCCCCCATCCTAACCTTCCCCCGAAATGGGGGAAGGGACTGGGTTTTGCTTGCAAAGACCTGCCACGGCTTGGGGCGAATATCCCAGGCTGCTGAATACTTCTTCGTTGTGCTCGCCTAGCAAGGGCGCGGCCCTCACTTGTTGACCGTTGCGCCCCGGGCTTTCCGACATCTGGAACGGCGCTCCCGGATATTTTAGAGTGCCGACGGCGGGATGGGGAAATTCGACGAAGAATCCTCGCTCCCGCAACTGGGGCGACTCGGCGATGTCCGCCATGGTCTGTACCGGAGCGAAGGGGAAGCGCCACTCTTGGGCATGATGGAACCACTCTTGGGCGGTGCGTTCCAGCCACTTGCTCTTGAGCAAAGAGTCCACTTCATCGGAATGGACCTGCCGGCCCGCCGGAGTGTCGAACTTGGGGTCGTGCAGTTCCGGTACCGCGGCCATCTCGGCGTAGGTTTCCCAGTCGCCCATGACGCCGGGAGTTGGCAGGATGTAGCCCTCTTTGGTCTGGGCCGGGTAGCGCAGGCTGCTGCCTTCCATGGGTTGCCTGCGGGAGACCATGCCGGTGTAGGTATAATCCAAGACCGTGCTGAACAGGGTGCTGCACACACATTCCAGGATAGAAACGTCGACTTGGTGCCCGACGCCCCCGCGCCAACGCTGCAGCAGGGCCGCCACCGTTCCGGAGGCCGCCGCCATGCCTCCCAAGTATTGGGCTTGGTTATATCCGTGCTTGACCGGCTCCCGGTGGTACTCGCCTGTGATGTAGGCCATTCCCCCCAGAGCATAGAGTACCAACTCGGTGGCGCGGTAGTCCCGGTATCGGCCGGTTTGCCCGAAGCTGGATATGGAGGTCATTACCAGGCTGGGGTTTATCTGCTTTAGGGTTTGGTAGTCCAAACCCAGGGAAGGCATCACCCGGGGTGAGAAACTCTCCACCAAAATGTCTGCGTCCCGCACCAGGTCCAGCAAGGCGGCCCGGCCCTTGGGGTCCTTCAGGTTCAGGGTGATGCCGCGTTTGTTGGTGTTCAGGTAGAGAAAAAGGCCGCTCTTCTCCGGGTGAGGTATGTCTTCGGGGAAGGGACCCAACCGGCGGGCGGAGTCACCGCCATCGGGCCGCTCCACTTTGATGACGTCGGCGCCGAAGTCCGCCAACAGCTTGGTGCAGTAGGGACCGGCGATGTGGTGGGTTAAATCGATTACTTTGACGCCTTGGAGGGCTGATCCGCTCATAGGCGTTACTATACGGGCCTGTCGTGAATCTGGTCAATCAAGGAAGGAAGAGTCCCGCCGCCACTGGAGATAGTCGGTGAGGCCGGCTTTCAAGTCGAACTTCGGTGTCCAGCCCAGGTCATGGAACAGGCGGTGGCCGGAAAGGGGACCTCGGTCAGCCCCTTCGCTGGAAGGTTGTCGGTTCCCCGGGGCTGTCTCCGCTACCTGGATTTTTGGGACAAGCCCGGTTAAAGCGTCCAGGATTTCCCGGTAGGTGACCCATATTCCGGTCGTCAAGTTGTACAGACCATGGGGCAAGGTGGGGGCGTCTAGGACGGCCTGGATACCCCGAGCTATGTCGGTAACGTAAATGTAGTCCCGGCCCCCAGCCATGTCATCGGCCTGGATGATTTCGCCCCGTAGAGCCTGCGCCGTCCACTGGTAGAACACGGACATCACCGCCCGGTGTCCCGTCACCCGCTCCATTGGGCCGTAGGGCGTGCTGAGCCTGACGCTGGCCGTGGAGATTCCGTGCAGTTCTCCGTAACGCCGGGTCAAAAGCTCGCTGGAGTATTTGGTGATGCCATACAGGTTGGGAGGGACCGGCGGCGCGTCCTCGTTCAGCGTTTGGTCTGCGGTAGCGGACGGTCCGTAAACCGCACCGGAGCTTACGTACACGAAGCGGTCAACGTGCAAAGTGCGGGCCAGTTCCAACAGGTTGGCCGTTCCTTCGATGTTTATGGCAACGACGTCCCGGCTACGTTGAGTCTCCAACTCGACCCGGTTCACCGTGAATACGGCGGCGTGAACGATCTTGTCTAAGGAATGCTCGGCCCCTAATCGTTCGACGATGCCCCGGTCCAACATGTCGCCTTGAACGAAGCTGACTTTGGATGACACTTCGCTCATGAACTTCTCGGTGAGTTGGTCAGGACCGTTCAAGTCGAAACATACGACATCATGACCCGCCTGAGCCAACCCCTTCACGATGTTAGACCCGACGAACCCGGTGCCGCCGGTTACCAGTGTGGCCATGCTTTAATCTCCTTATCTCTAGGACCGAGGCTGACCTGATCCGGTTGGGTAACCGGGCGCTAACGAATGTCGCCCACCCAGGCCCGGTCGGGCAGGCCGCGTTGTTCCCAATACCCTAGGGGTGAACCGGAAGCTAGTTCTATCCTTACAACCTATTTGGCCCACTTGTAGCCGTATTTATTTGGAGAAACCAGCCGCAGCGGGAAGCCGTGGACGGGCGTGTCTTGACCGTTTATCTTGTAGGCCAGGAAAGCCTCAGTCTCCGCTAGGTCCGCCAGGGGGTGAGTGGTAAAGTAGCCGTCGGCGCAATGGAAGACGGCAGTGTCCGCGTCCGGCATCGGTTCGGCGCTCTCCAGCAACGACGCCAAGGACACTCCACGCATTGTCATGATGTTTTGGAGACCTCCGACGCAGTCTAGGGTAACCTGCCGGTCGACGACGGGATAGCTCTTCAAGTCGTCGAAGGAGAGGCTTAACGGATGGGCTACTTGACCGTCCACCGTCAAACTGAACACTTCCGGGTCCAAGCGGGGGACGCCCCAGAAGGAAAGGGTGAAGATCTTCTTTGGTGGCGTTAGGCCGGCTTGCCGGTATATCCCCATGACGCGCTTCAGATATAGCAGGGTTCGAATACCGTCGGTCGTAACCCGCTTTCGCACCGGGTAGGGCAGGATGATCCAGGGAACCCAGATGGCCTTGAGCAGTATCCGGTTTGTGAGCAAACTGGTTAACAGGCCCATCTCTTCATCCACCGCCGGTTTGGATACCGTAATATCCCGGAAAACCGCACGCGGTTATCGATCTGGATCGTCGTGAATGATAACATTCCTTCTCGTGTAGGATGCGGCGTATTGAAGCGCGATCCGCATCGACAGCAAAGAGGCTTGGCGGTAAGATAACTTCAAAATCAACCCGGCATCGGAGAGATCGTGTTTCAAAAGATTCAACACATCGGATACCTTACGCCCGACTTGGACGAGACGGTGGCCTGGTTCGAGAAGTCCTTCGGCGCGGTAAACGGCGGGGGCGGGCCCCTCAACGCGAGCTACGCCGTACCCAGCGGCGGCCGTAACGCATACATGCGGTTCGGCCGGGTTGAGGCCGAGATCATCGAGCCCACCGATAAGCACGGGCTAACCAGTGGCCGCGTGGCCATGCACCATGTGGGGTACGTGGTGGCGGACATTGAGCAGTCCATGACAGAGTTGACCGATAAAGGATTTAAGTTCGCCGGGCCCGGCGCATTCACTAATATCATGGGGCAGCAACTACGATACTTCGACTCCTCTACCACCAACGGGGTCCTGATCCACCTGACCCAGTTGCCATCGGGGAGAGATGCCCCAGCTACCGGAGATGGGATGGAGATCCAGCGTATAGTCCACGCCGGATACCGGGTGAAGGATCTAGACAAGGCCGTCGCCTGGTACGTGGACAACTTCCAGGGTGAGCTCATTGGCGGCGGCCCGTCCCGCACCGGCGGGCGCAACGCCTTCGTGAATTTCGCCCAAGTGCAAGTAGAGCTGATCCAGCCGGCCGATACTGCCGGCATGTCCGATGACGTTCATGATATGGACCACGTTGGGTACGTGGTTGGGGACATCTCGTCCTGCATGGGGGATTGCCAGGCTCGGGGACTACAGTTCGTGGCCGACACGCCCAACACCAATTCGGTCCGCCAGCAGGTGTTGTACTTCGAAACGGAAACTACCCTAGGTTCCAGGATGCACTTGACGGTGCTGCCCGACTAACGACTCCTTCAAGCACTGAACGGAAAAATGACCCGGGAGGCCGTTGAGCGTCCCGGGTCTTTTGTTTGGGTTAGGCCGGAGATCCGTGGGAACCGAGGAACGTCAGTCACCCGATTGGGCGACGGCGGCCCGGCCGATGCCCAATTCGTTCAACCTTTGCCGCATCATCGTGCGCTGCTCAGGGGTGATGGGCTGGCCGGGCAGGCGCGGGGCGCCGCAATCAATGCCAAGTCTCTCGCTTAAGATCGCCTTGGTGCCGGCATGCAGGCCGATGCTCCGGACCAGATCGGTGACCTGGCTGGCTTTCTCTTGGGCTGCCTCCGCCCGGTGGATATCACCGTCGTTGTAGGCGTTCCAGATCTCGACCCAAAGCTCGGGGGCCACGTTGGGAGGGCCGTCCACGCATCCCGACGCGCCGATGGTTAGCGCCGGCAGCATGAGCATGGCGTTCCCGACGAGGCATTGCAGCCCCATGTTGGAGAAGGCGCGAACATTGGCGAAGGTCACGGCCGAGTGCTTCAGACCCTTCAGTTGGGGCACGCCGTCCTGAATCTTCTGCATCATATCCGGCGTGATCTCCACACCGGTGGCCTGGGGCAGGTTGTACACGAACAGCGGAAGGTTAGCGGCGGCGCCCACGGCCTTGTAGTGCTCCACGATGGCTTCGTCGCTCTGCCGGTAGAAGAAGGGAGGCACGCAGCAGATCGCCTCAACCCCGGACTTGGCGGCGTGTTCGGCCAACTTGACGGCCCGCGCCGTCGTGGCCGCGCCGACGTGCATTATGTTCTCGATCCTGCCTCGCGCTTGGTCGGATACGATCTCGGCGATGCGCATGTTTTCTTCGTCTTCCAGAAGCACGCTCTCACCGGTGCCTCCGGCTACCCAGAATCCATGCACCCCGGCCTGGATGTTGAACTCGATGACCTCCCGAAGCGCCGCCTCATTGAGCTCGCCACCAGCGGTCATGGGAGTGATTAACGCGGGATATACGCCCCTGAAACCAGCCATTGTTGTCCTCCTGAACAGTTTGGGTAGAGTGTATCACGCGGGCGCGATGGTACGAGCGTACATCGTTAAACGCCGAACAAGGTGCTAGAATGGAGCCTGAAGAACCGAAAATCTCCGGTATGGGAGTGATGAGAATGCCCAAGCCCAAAGTGTATTTCCGCCCTGGTTGATTCACCTGCGGCCGCACGAAAGAGTTTCTTTCGTCCCAAGGTATCGAGTACGTAGATGGCGATGTCGAACACGACCCGGAATCCATGGAAGAACTGCTGCAGTTGGGTATCAAAGCGGTCCCGGTGACGATCTGGGGAGACGAGGTAATAATCGGGTTCAACCCTAAGGAGCTGGCTCGCGTATTCAAGCTGAATAGTGAAGTATCTCAGGTGTCCCCGCCCGCCATGATCGAGAAATACGAGACAGTGCTGGTGGCGGCTGGCCGGGCGGCGCGTCAACTCCCGGACGAGTATCTGGGATGGAGTTGCCCCGAGCGCAAGCGTACGCTCGGCCAATTCACTTTCCACATCTTCGATAGGCCGGACAGAGCCCTGAACGCTTACGAAACTGGCCACTACAACCTCGACGACCGAGGCCGCCACGCTGAAGATGTACTGGACAAGGTAGGATTCGAGGAGATCGCGGTCTACGGCGAGGATGTTCTCAGCCGGGTGAAACACGGCTTAACGGGTCCGGCCCAGATGGACTTGGAAAAGGTCCTCGAGACCTACATGGGACGGAAGACCACCGCTGAGTTGATGGACTTGGCCCTGGGGCACTCCGTGCACCACCTGAAGCAACTGTACGAGTACATGTCGCAGGCAGGGATGGAACCGGTGGACAAGTTGGAAGACGCTGATTTCCAAGGGGTTGCGGTACCCACCGAGTTGTTCTAAACCTGGATGTTGCCCAGCTAGCGGCCCTTCCAGACGGGGGGCCGTTTTTCGGAGAAAGCGAGAGGTCCCTCTTTGGCGTCCTCGGAGTTCAGGACGCGCTGGGACACCCAGGCGTTCAGCTGCAGCGATTCCTCCAACCCGAAGCGATGCCAAAACTGGGCCACCGACTTGGTTCCTTGTACCGCCAATGGCGCGTTGGCGCCGATGGTCTCTGCAATTTCCACCGCCCGTGGCATCAATCGGTCCGGTTCCAGCACTTCGTGAACGAAGCCAAGCCGGTGAGCCTCTTCGACACTCAGGTTATCGCCGGTTAGCATCAGGTACATCGCTTCACCAAAGGGCATCACTCGAGCCAGATTGTTCATGGCGTAATTGGCCAGAATACCCCGCTTGACCTCAAACAGCGCGAAATAAGCTTCGGTGGAGGCGATGCGGATGTCACAGTCGGCCGCGCGTTCCATGCCCGCCGCTATGGCCAGTCCGTTGACCGCCGCGATGAAGGGTTTGGGGTTTCTGGAGAAGGGTTGGCCCAGGCGCAGTCCTTCCATCCGTACTTCCGGTGGCATCTCCGCTAGCCGGGCTTGATCCTCCTGATTGCCCGCCGCGTCTCTTTCGGCCATCTCCCGCAGGTCGGCCCCGGCGGAGAACGCCCTTCCCGCTCCAGTGACGATACCAACCCTCATTTCGGGGTCGCGGGTGAACTCGGCGAGAGCGGATGTCAACTCTTCTCGCATCACCGCGCCCTGGGCGTTCAGGCGGTCCGGACGGTTCATGGTGAAAGTAGCGTAGTGACCCGCGGGGTATCTTTCATAGAGCATGTACGGCATGGCCGGCCTCCGATCCTTGAAGCGGAATTACGAAGTTATGCGGCAGATGCCCCTTTCAGGTTGGCCGCGAAGAATTCCAGAGTGCGGCTCCACGCAAGCTCCTCAGCCGCCTTCTGGTAGTTGGTAAACGTGAAGTCCGCGAAGCGGTGATCGGCGTCCGGGTAGGTGTAAAACTGGTGGGGCTTGCCTAACCGGGTCAACTGTTCGTCAAACTTGGCCATGTCTTCCAGTGATGGATTACGATCGATCTCGCCGAAGTGATACAAGATGGGGCAATTTATGCCATCGCTTAGATCGAAGGGGCTTTGGGTACCCTCGCCCCAGCAGTCCATCATGAATCCGCCGTAATAAGGCACCGCAGCCTTGAAGTTGGGATTGGTGGCCGCCGCCAGCCAGACCACCCGGCCTCCCATGCAGAAGCCGGTGATTCCGATCCTGCCTCGGTCCACCGAAGGGTGCTGCCGCAGAAATTCCACGGCGGCGTTAACATCGGCGACTATTTCCGGGTCGTCAAGCAACTGGCGGCGGGTTTTGCCCTTGGCTTTCTCGATCTCTTCAGTCGTCCGGTGATAGAGGGAGGGAGCGGCAGCGGCGTAGCCTGCGTCAGCCAGCCGGCCGGCGATGGTTTGGATGAACTCATCTACGCCATCGGCGGCTTGGATGACGACAACGGCGGGAAAAGGGCCGTCCCCATCGGGCACCGTCATGTAAACCGGCATATCTGATCCGTCGACACGAAGCGTCTCCCAGGAAAATGCCATCATAAGGCTCCTTCTAATATCGCCGGATCTAACAGTTCTTGGGAACCGATGGGCCTACCAAGGCCGACGTCTTAGAATGCTGTTGAGTCGGGGATCGGGCGCTCGCCTTCAGCGTAGCAGCGGGCAGCACTCGGTACAAGTCCGAGTCAATAAGAAAAGCAGCGGGGCTCTTATCGATAAGAGCCCCGCTGCATCGGACCTAGGTTAATTTCGTGGTGCTTACTATGCGTCCGGTTCCTCGTAGTGCGCTTGGATGTTGCCCTTGTTCAACGTGTCACCGCCGACAGTGGTGTCCGAGCTGTAGTTGTCACCGTCGTTCCCTGGAAGTCCAGGCGGCGTGGTCAAGAGGAACTTATCCGTTCCCCTGCCGGGCTCGCCGTTGTCCAGGACAGTTATGACACAGGTCCGGGCCTCGCGGGAGTTGTCATCGTCCAGCACTCTCTTTTCGCACGGCACCGTCACTGTCAATCCAGCGGGCTCCCCATTGGCATCCTGGAAAACAGATGCGGGTGTGGCGATTTCGTTGTTAACATGGTATTGGATGGGTGCTAGAGCATCCGGGTTATTCTTCTTTTTACCGTTCGGCTTGCCGGTGTGGTTGTCGTTGTATTCCAGGTTGACTATCCACTGGTCATCAACTAATTTGATGTTGAAGCCGAAGCTGTGGGAGTGGTTCTTGTCCGGATTGGATACATTAACCTGGCCACCGCCGGTTATCTTGATGAAGCCACACCCGTCACTATTGACAACGGCGCCGGACGGAGTGTTGGAGCACAGATCGTCTGCGTCTGCAACGCCGTCTTCGTCGGCGTCACTGCTTGCGGGCAGCGACCAGGTTATTACTGTGGTGGGCGCGGTGGAGTGGGCGAAGCCGTTTGAATCGAAGAAATCCGCGCGGACGATATCGTCTCCTGCACTGCCTCTATTTAATGTAGTCGATACCTCACCATTAGAATCGGTGTTAAAGGGACCCCGGGATCCATTCTCAAAATCTCCGTTAATAAAGAATGTTACGGGTTCACCTGGCAAAACATTGCCATTCTGGTCGGTGACCGTCGCCGTCAAAGTCAGGTCCTGACCAACTGTGGCGTCGATCTGACCGAAAACACCAACTGGATCCATGGTGATGTCGGTGGCAACGGCGACGATGTTGAGGGTTACGCTCCAGTTGTCTATGCTGGTGATTCTCGTGGTGGTGGTGAAGCCGATGTGGGAAGATTTTCGCGCATGCCCAAATTCGATCGTAGAGCCACTGGTGGTAAAGTCCGGTTTTTGAAGGCAATCCTGGCCGGTGGACACCACTCTGCAGAAAACACCCTGCGTCAGACCTATAGCGCCGATGGTCGTCCAGGGGGTGGCTGGCGGTGCAGGGAGTATGTTAAACGGCGGCCCCGAGCAGTCGGGCTGCGTACAGGCGAGGAAGCGGGCGTAAACCTTGCCATCTTGGCGAAGGGCCATCCCGGCCACCGCACCAAAGGTATTAAAATCGGTGGAGTCGGTCCGTGCCCGCTCGGAATAGGTGATCGAGGCGATAGCACCTTGTGTTTGCGGATCGTGAGAAGCGCTTGACTTGATGTGAACCGATTGCACGAGCCCTACTCCCACCATAACGTGGGTGATCTGTTGGTAATCACCCGGGTCTCCTCCGGAAGTCTTTTGGACGCGGGATGCGGAGTTAGCTGCAACGTTCTTGAATACGGTGATGTCCCAATCGGCGTCGGCGAACGTTCCATCGCTAAACGGACCCGCGGCATGTGCCGCAGGGACCTGGTTGCCGGAGGCTGCGACCAGGACCAGCAATATCGCCAAAACTTATACTTTGGTAGAAGCGGCCAGCCTATCTATTCCAAACATAACGGTAAGAGCTCAGCGCATAGAATTAATAAAACTTCTACGAGTTGTCCCTGGCGGACACAACAAAAAATATTATGGGTGCGGCAGGTCGTGGATATTCTGGCATCCCGGTAGATCGCCGTCAACCGTCTGGACTTCATAATACTTAATAATACCTAACTAATTTTGGGGGTTGCCATGCAGTATTTCGCGTGATATCCCGATTGTCCGCACAGTGGCAAGTTGATAATGTTTGGGTTGAGGCAGTCCGGTGCAAAGCTTGATGTCTGGAGGGGGAGCCAATGGTAAGCTCGGCAGTAGGGATCAACCTGGGGACCTATAATCACTCGGACGATGGTGCCAGCTTAATGACCGTGGCTCAGGTCGCCCGGCGGCTAAGCGCACATCCGCACTCAGTTCGCCGATGGGCTGATTCGGGGCTGCTTAGTTGCTACCGCATCGGGTTCAGGGGAGACCGCCGGTTCAAACAAGAGGATGTAGAAGCATTTTTGGTGACTCGGAGGAACGGTTCCGCTACCGAGTAGCCAACTAAATTAGAAACTAGAAGCCCCTGGGAACGTCTCAGGGGCTTTTTTGATGCCTGCGGATGGACGTAGGGGGGCGGTGGTAACGAGACAGGCGAGCACTAGAGTTATACCGGAACGGACAGGTTTTAGCCTTTTCCCGAATTCTCTTGCGTTGTTCAAGGGCCGTCGCGACGTTTGCCGATTCGATTCCAACTAAGCACTGGACACGCCGGGCTGGACGGCGCAAAATTCGCCCAGAGTATATGGAAGTTTCAGGAGGGGAACATGACTACCCGGCAGATCCCTTCGGAAGAACAAGTCATCGGTTGGATGGACTCGCTCAGCAACTGGGGCCGTTGGGGATCCGACGACCAGTTGGGCACCCTGAATCTGATCACCGACGCCAAGCGGGCCCAAGCCGCCGGACTGGTGAAGGAAGGCATCAGCATCACCTGCTCTCGGCTGATCGTGCCGGAGATGGCGGCCGACGTTACCAGCATCCCTCCGCTGCATTACATGGTCCGCGCCGGGGATTCGGTACCGGCAGAGGGCTCGGGCGGTACCTCGGACTTCATCGGTTTTTCTTTTCACGGTCTGACCATCACCCACTTGGACGCCCTTTGCCACCAGGTTTGGAATGGCAAGATGTACAACGGCCGTCCCGCCTCCGAAGTTGGTTCAGAAACTAAGGCGACAAGCCTGAACATTGACGCTGCCCAGAACGGGATCGTAACCCGGGGTGTATTGCTGGACATCGCCAAACTCAAGGGTAAGAAGTGGCTGGATGCCGGAGAGCCGGTATTTGTAGAAGACTTGGAAGCCGCCGAAAAGGCGGCCGGAGTGCGGATAGAGGAAGGCGACGCCCTAATGTTGCGCCTAGGTTGGTACAAGCGCCGGTTGGAGGAAGGGCCGCCAACCTCCGGGCGTCCGGGTCTGCACGCGGAGACCCTGCCCTGGCTCAGAGAAAGAGGCGTTTCCATCGTCAGCGGCGATGCCTCCCAGGACGTTGACCCCAGCGGTTATCCCAAGCTGGGACTGCCGGTGCACAAGGTTGGCATAGTTGGGATGGGGTTGTGGCTGATAGACGCGGCCAACTGCGAAGAGCTGGTGCAGGTCTGCGAACGCTTGAACCGCTGGGAGTTCATGTTCAACGTGGCGCCCTTGCGTTTCAAGAACGCCACCGGTTCCCCGGTAAATCCCTTGGCGATTTTCTAAGCGGTTCTCCCGCATCAGAACAATAACGAATGGACCGCTCGATAATGAGCGGTCCACTTTGTCTATCCGGTGTTGTTCTCGGCGGCCTAAACCACTCCCGCTTCCGCCAGGTAAGCCAATTCCGACCGTTGCAACCCTAGCTCCTGGCAATAAATCTCTTCGTTGTGCTCCCCGATAAGAGGGGCCCGGCTGGATATCCGCCAGGGGGAGCCGTTGTAGATGCCGGCGGCGCCGGGGTATCTGAAGCTCCGGCCCAGTTCGGGATGGTCCACGTCCACCCAGAATCCTCGATCGTTCAGGTGTCCCTCATCCAGCAACTCATCGGGTGTCCGCACCGCTCCCCAGTTGAACCCCCGTTCCTGGCCGCCGTGGGCCACCTCATCCCGGGTCAGATTTGCCACGAAATTGATCAACAATTCGTTGATGTGAGAAGAGCTCTCCGAGAACACCTTGGGGTCCTTGTAGCGTTCGTCCAGGAGGTCTCCCGCCAGACCATGGCTATCCATCCATTCGGTCAGAACCGGAAACTGGCGGAACGTCACCCGGGCGGCGCCGGCGTTCACGTACTTACCGTCCTTGCAGCGGAATTGGGTTGGAACAGTCCGGGTGGCCCCTGCGTGGCGGCCGGTTAGGCGTTGCACCACCTCGCCTCGATAGATGTAGGTGTTTACGTGCATCTCGGTAGTGAGGGCGCAGGCGTCGTGTACCGAAGAGTCGATGTATTGGCCACGCCCGGTGCCGGTGCGGGATACCAGCGCGGCGATTATCGCCATGTAGGCGTAGTGGCTACCGGTATGCCAGGCGTTGCCGCCGCCGGGAGCGATGGGGATGTCCCCCGGAACCTCGCCGGTGTCATAACCGCAGCAGCCCATCTGCCCGCCTGCCGCCATGTGAAGCAGGTCACTGCTCAAATAGTCTCGCCAAGGCCCGGTCTGGCCGAAGGGGGTTAGCGAGCACATGATCAGCCTAGGGTTCGATTCGGCGAGCTTCTCATATCCCAGGTCCAGCGAAGACATGTAGCCGGGCGCGAATGTCTCCAGGACGACGTCGGCCGTGGCGGCCAACCGCCGAAATAGGTCACGCCCATCCTCTGTCTCCAGGTTGAGGGTGATTCCCCGTTTCGATGTATTGTAATGCCAGAACGAGAGGCTGCGCTCCCGGTGCGGAATGTCGTCCAGGAACGGCCCCACTATGCGGGTGGATTCGCCCCCAGTAGGCTCGATCTTGATGACATCGGCTCCAAGATCTGCCATCAACTTGCCGCAGAACTGCCCCTTCTCATCGGCCAACTCCAGAACCCGCAAGCCGGACAAGGGGCCGGGTTGAGGGTTGTCGTCAATGGTCTCTTTCGGCTTTCCGCCATTTTGGAACGCGGCGCCGGGACCCGTAAACAGGATAGGCCCGGCGTTAATCATGTCGTCCATGTACGGATAGCGGTCCATGGTCTTCGGCCAGAACGTGCCGTCTTCGTACCCCGATACAAACTCCTCGTGGTTGAGACCCAGCATGCCCTCGTAGATCTCCTGGTTGTGCTGGCCGATGAGGGGAGCGGAATTGAAGATCTGAGCCGGAGTCTCGGACAGCTTGAAGGGAGCATTTTGGAACTTGCGCAACCCCAGCTCCGGGTGGTCCAACTCCTTATATATCTCCCGATGGCGGAGTTGCGGGTCGTGCTCCACCCTGTTCTCGGTACTCTGCACGGGCATCGCCGGAACGCCCGCCGCCTGGCACTGCTCCATCAAGTCGTATTTCTCAAGGTTTTGGGCCCATTCTTGGATACCCTGGTCCAGTTCTTCTTGGTGTTGGAGCCGTCCCCCAAGGGTGGCGAACCTGGGCGAAGTCGCCCACTGGGGAGAGCCCATCACCCCCACCAAGCGCCGCCATTCCTCCTCGGAGAAGCAGGTGATGGCGCACCAGTCGTTGTAGCCGCCGCCCTTGGTGCGATAGGCGTTGTGGGGGGCCGTTGTGGGCCCACGGTAATTGTTGACCATGGGAGTTCCGGGCCAATGGGCGCGGTTGCCCGGGGGAAATCCTTCCCGTTGGGAGGGCCGCCCATTGACCGAAGCGTCCAGCATCGCTGAACCGTTCAGGGTAGCGCCCATGATCATCTGGGACAGGTCTACGTGCTGGCCCTGGCCGGTCATGTTGCGCCGGTATAGAGATGTCATGATGGAAAAGGCGATGTACATGCCGCCGGTGTCGTTCAAGTAAGACCAGCCCCAGCCTGCCGGGGGCTCGCCGGGCAGCCCCGATAGGAAAGTCAATCCGCAGAATGCCTGGGCGATGGGTCCCATGGTGAGGTAGTTGCTGTGCCGCCCGGTATGGCCGAACCCGGATTGGGAGACGTAGACGATGTCCGGCTTGAGCTTGCACATCTCGTCGTAACCCAGGCCCCAACTCCGCAGTGCCCTGGCGCTGAAGTTCTCGACCACTACGTCGGATACCGAGATGAGCCTCTTGACGACGTCCAGGCCCCTTTCTGTGCGCAGATTGACGGTGATCGCCTTCTTGTTGGCGTTGGTATCGTTGAAGTTGGACGAGGTGTTGAGAGTTTGAGTAACGCCGGCCGGTGTCGCGCCGCTGGTCCGGCCCCGCTCGTTCAGCGGCCACTCCACCTTTATGACTTCGGCTCCAAGGGCGCCCAGCCAACGGGTGGCCCAGGGGCCGGCCCTTACCCAGGTAAAATCCACGACCCGTATGCCCGCCAAGGCCTTCGGTGCGGCCGCGATCTGCTCTTGGGTTAGGGCCATTGTTCCCTCCTTTGGTGTACAGCCGCCGGCAGCCCGGCGTGAGCTTGAATATACCGATGGCGTGCCGCAACGTCAATCTTCCCCTTTTCTTCTCACGCCGCCGTTGACGGAGTGGGTTCAAAACATATAATGAGCGTGAAGATCGACGGAGGAATCTCATGAAATTCGGCCTTTTCTATCAGATCCAAGTGCCCAAACCCTGGACCGAGGAGAGCGAGGCCAGGCGCATCTGGGAGGCCTTGGACCAGATCGCATATGCCGAGGAAGTCGGCTACGACAGCGTGTGGTTCTCGGAGCATCATTTCCGGCCCGAATGGTCCCACAACAGCGCCCCTGACTTGACCTTGGCGGCGGTCAGTCAGCGGACCAGCCGCATCCGCATGGGCGTGGGCGTGGTCCTGGCTCCGATCCATCATCCCCTGCACACCGCGTCCCGGATGGCTACCCTGGATATCTTGAGCCATGGCCGGGTCGACGTTGGCATCGGCCGCACCGGCTACCCATACCAGTTGACTCCCTACGGCGCGGGGCTCAAGGACACCCGGGGCATGTGGGAGGAATACGCTCAGGTATTGCCCAAGATCTGGACGGAAGAGGTCGTTTCCTACGAAGGGCAGTACTTCCAGATTCCCCCTAGGGAAGTCTTGCCAAAGCCGTTGCAAAAACCCCACCCGCCCCTATGGTCGGCCTGCTCCAGCGAGGAAACAACCAGATTGACCGGCGAAATGGGACTGGGCGCTCTGGTGGGCAGCGAGGGCGGACCCGAGAAGGTTGCCGAGGTTCTAGAACTGTATAACAAGACGAGTAAGGCCTCCCGGCACGACGGGATCCACGTCAACCACCAGAACGCCCTGATGACCGCCGGCTACTGTCACGAAAGCAGTAAGGTGGTGGAAGAGCGCGGTACCGAGTTGGTGGCCTGGTACCTGAATCAGCAGAGAGAACGGGCCCGGCTGGTATGGCGGGGGTTTGACCCGGCCACGGTACCGCCGGATTACCAAGGCTACTACGAGCGAGATCAACGCTTGGCCGCCGGGCCGCACCCCGGAGACCCCACACCCGCCGACGTGGTCCGGCAGGGCACGAAATTTTGCATCGGAACTCCCGACGACTGCATCAAGTTTTATGAAGCCTACGAGGCCATGGGAGTAGAGCAGGTGTTCCTTCTCTGCGCCATCGGCCCCGCCGCCAACGAAGAAGTGATGAACACCATACGGCTGTTCGGCAAGTACGTGATTCCCCACTTCAAGGAAAAAGAGAAGGCCCATGCTGCCGTCGTGTAAAGCCGATTAGGAGTAGAGTCAATGTCCCAAGTATCCACCCAGCTAGAGGGATCAACGGCGATCCTGAGTCTGGAAGGACGCACCGATCTGAACCTGCTGGGGTTGGAGCTATTCCAAAGTCTGATCGACGGGCTGGATGAGGTTGCCGCCGACGCCAACGTCACGACGGTGGTGCTGAGGGGCGCTGGGGAGCGGGCGTTTTCCTCGGGGGTCGACCTCCATGAGATGCGGGACCTGACGCCGCAATCGGCCGAGGAATTCATCCGTACGCTGCACCGGGCCATCCGCAAGGTGCTCACCTTGCCGATGCCGGTCATCGCCGCCATTAATGGCCCCTGCCTGGGCGGCGCTCTTGAGTTGGTCTTGGCTTGCGATATACGCATCGCCTCGGAAGACGCCATATTCGGCTTGCCCGAGGTGCTGGTGGGGCTGCCCTCGGTCATCGAGGCGTCGTTGCTGCCCAAAACCATCGGTCTGGGGCGTGCACGGCGGCTTATCATGACGGGAGACTCCGTAACTTCCCAAGAAGCTCTGGACATGGGTCTGGTGGACCAAGTCGTCCCCAAAGACGGCGCGCATGACGCCGCTATGGAGACCACCCAAAAATTCCGTAACATCAGCCCGAAAGTCATGGCGGCCCAGAAGGACATCATCGTCAAATGGCTGGAGATGGGGGACGAGCAAGCCGCGGAATACAGCATCAAGGCGTTCGCCCTGGGGTTCACCACCGGCCATCCCCAAGAAGCGATGACCGCGTTTCTAGAGAAACGGGAGCCGAGATTCAAGACCTGATCAAAACATCAAACCGGCGATAGGACCACCGACATGGACCTAAACCAAGCCAAAGTGATTGACCAAGTCGACGAGAAAGCCATCGTCGATCTGGCCGGCGAGCTGATAAAGATCCCCAGCTTCAAGCTGGAAGAGACCCCCGTGGCCACATTCCTGGCTGATTTCTTTGGCAGCCGGGGTTACAAGGTGGACCTTCAGGAGGTGGAGCCGGGGCGGTTCCAAACCATCGCCACTCTGGAGGGAACCGGCGGTGGACCCAGCCTGATGCTCAACGGCCACACCGACATCAACTCCCTTACTCGCCGCTGGCGCCGCGACCCCTGGGTTCCCGTTGTCGAAGGAGACCGGCTGTACGGCCACGGCGTCCAGAACATGAAGGGCGGCCTGGCCAGCATCATCATGGCGGCGGAAGCGGTGCGGCGATCGGGCGTCCGGCTGAAGGGCGATCTGGTCGTCGCTTGCGTGGTGGGGGAGACCCAGGGGGGCGAAGGCACCCACTTCTTGATGGAAAGCGGTTTTCGCACCGACATGGCGGTGGTGGCCGAACCCTTCGGCGTGGGTAACCTGGTCACCGTCCATTCCGGCATCGTGCACATGGCGATCCACACCTACGGCGTCACCGGACACATCCGCCAGCCCCAGGGCACCGTGAATGCCGTGGAAAAGATGACGAAGGTGATCGACGCCCTGGGGCGCGTCGAGTTTACCTACCAGCCTCGTGCCGACATGCCGGACCTGCCCAAGTTGAACGTGGGCAGCGTCATCGGCGGGCTGGGCCAGGATTACATCCTGGTGGAGCCTCCCTACATACCCGACCTGTGTACCATCATCGTGGACGTGCATTTCGTGCCGGGACAAACGGTGGAGGGCATCGTCGCCGACATCCGGCGGGTCCTGGACCCGTTGCATGCTGAGGACTCGGAGCTTTCCTATGAGATCGAGATTCCACCGCCGGAATCCTTCAAGGGCCGGCGCCGTCTGGTCATGGACCCGTTGGACGTGCCCAGGGACGCGGAGATAGTGCAAGCCGTGGCCCGTAGCCACCGGGAGGTCACCGGAGAGCCGCCCAAGGCCATCGGGGCCGTGTTGCCCTTCTCCTACACCGCCAACGACACCTGCCATCTGTGGAACGCCGGCATACCCTGTTTACTTTACGGCCCCGCCGTGGTCCGGGGTGGCGATGGTGAAGACGATAGCTGCGTCATTATCAGCGAGATGGTCCAGTGCACCAAGGTTCTGGCCCTAACCGCTTTGGATGTGTGCGGCGCCGAGGAGTAACATCAGCGGTCCGCATCGCTAGCTTTGGGACTAGACCATTAGGAGGCCATCCATGGGAGTCATCCCAGGCATTGAGTTCAATACCTTTTCCATCATTGGCCGGTGCGCCAGGACCGGGATGTTGGGGATAGCAATCACTACCAGCGACATCACGGTGGGTTCCCGGTGCCCCTACGTGAAGCCGATGGTGGGAGCGGTCTCCACCCAAGCCTCAACCGACCCCGGCCTGGGTCCGTTCGCTTTGAGGCTGATGGAGTTGGGCTACGCCGCCAAGGGCGCCCTCCAGCAGGTGGAGGCGAGCGACCCCCACATCGAACGGCGCCAACTGGGGTTGGTGGACCGCAACGGCGATTCCGCCGCCCGGACCGGGGCTATGAACAATCCTTGGGCCGGACATACCACTGGACGAGACTACGTCGCCATGGGTAACGGGCTGGTGGGAGAAGGGGTAGTCCAGGCCATGGCCGCGGTTTTTCTGGAATCGCCTCAACTGGACCTGGAAGAGCGGTTGCTCCGGGCGCTGGAAGCCGGTCAAGAGGCCGGCGGAGAGGCTCAAGACTCCACCCCCTACCACTCGGCGGCTTTGCTGGTTTACGCCTCGGACACCTTCTCGCGGGTGGACCTGCGGGTTGACGAGCACCCCACTCCGGTGGCGGAGTTGCGGCGGCTGCTGGACATATTCGCGCCCAAGATCGACTATTTTGCCCTAAGAGCTAGTGACCCCGAGGCCGCCCAAGCAGCCAAGGACGCGGGAATCTAAGCTGGGGAGACGAGCTTAACGCTGGGCTGAAGCTGGACGGGATGCCCGGCTGATCCCGCTAGTCGCCGGCGGGGATGGGCCTGGGCGCTTCCGGAGAGATATTGGGCGAAAGGGCGTCTTCCCAATTGGGGATCAACAGTTTGGCGGTAGGCGGCATGGTTAGGATCAATGCGGCCCCGGCCACGCTGGCCAGCACCGACAAGATGACGGTAACGTCGTAAGACCCGGAAATCACGTACAGCACCCCGCCGATCCAACCGCCTACCGCCATTCCCGTACCCGCTCCGGCCTGCTGCCATCCGAAAGAGCGGCCCATGGGCCCCCTGCCAAAGTATTGCCGGTTGATGATGGGAAACGCCGACCCTTCGCCGCCATATCCGATGCCGAAGATCACGGCGAACAAGTAGAACTGCCACAGTTCTTGGGTCCAAAACAGCATGAGCACCGGCAGTCCTTGGAGAACGAACATGGTCGCCATCGCTCGTTTCGCGCCCAAGTAGTCGGCGACCACCGGGGTCAGGAACCGGGTCAACACGCTGACGCCCATCAGGGCGCTCAGGATCCCAGCGGCCGACACCACGTTGACGCCCGCCTCCACGGCGATGGGAATTATGTAGATGATGACGATGGCATGGCCCACGCATCCCAGGAAGTGCACTCCCACCAATTGCCTGAACGCGTTGGTCCCTTGCATGCTCATCAGGTACGCTTTGGCTCGCAGCTTTTCCGCGGCCATGTCTACGCTTTTCCCCACGGGATCGGTGAGGGGAGCGCCGTAAGGCCGGAGGCCCACGTCCGACGGCGCATTGCGGAAAAATAGCATAAGACCGACCATCACGGCGCTGGCGACCACTCCGATCAGCCAGAACGCCGTCTGCCATGTCAGCGCCGCGATCAGGGCGCTGAGGAGAATGGCCATCACCGCCGGACCCAGCCCGTGGGCCGCTTGCAGCAACCCGACGCCGACTCCCAGACGGGTGCGGAACCATGAGTTGGCCGCGGTGAGGATGGGGACGCTGAAACAGGCTTGGGCCACTCCGAGGAAGATTCCGTAAGATACCCAAAGGTGCCAGACTTGGTCGGCCACGCCGGTGATGATCGCGCCGAAAAAGAAGAACAATATCCCGGATAAAATTACTTTTCGAGCACCGAAGCGGTCGGTAGCTATGCCGCTGAGAGGGGCCAGCGCCGCGCCGACAATGCTGCCCAGGGCATACCCCAAGGAGATGGACGCGGGGCTCCAGCCCATGTCCTGCTGAAGAGGGACTACCAGCACGCCGAAGGCTTGACGCACCGAGCCCCCGGCCATGTGCATGATGCCTGCGATGACGATGATGATCCAGGCGTAATGGATGCCTGGAAATAATCTGGTGATGCGGTGGCCTTGGGGGTTTAACATCAGTATATGTAATGTCTCACAAGGGTTGATATTGGACTTAATGGGGGTTGGTGTCAACACATACGAGCGGCTATGTTCCTAGAAGTTGACTCCATTTAACCCGCCCGGTACCATCCAAATGATTGGTATATCAATGTCCAGGAAGTGCGGTAATGTCCACGATACCCATGAAGAGCGAAGTCGAAACCCTGAGCAGCGGGAGCGCATCCGGTGACTGGCTGGAACGCGAGAACGCCGTGGTATTCCGGGGCGATGGGGAACCGCAATCGGCCGATCTGCTCTTGGGCCGGTTGGCGGAGATACAGTCGGAATCCGGACTGTCCCCGGATAACTACTCTCTGGGCGGCAGTGTGGCGGACCTGGAAAACCACTTCGCCGCGGCCCTGGGCAAAGAGTCCGCCATCTACATGCCCACCGGAACTCTGGCCAATCATCTAGCCATCAGGGCGCTGTGTGGCGGCAAACCCAGAGCGATCGTTCAAGAGCAAAGCCATCTCTACCACGATTGTGGTGATTGCGTGACTCAGCTCAGTGGTATCAACCTCGTTCCATTGGCCAAAGGGGAATGCTGCTTCACCCTGGAAGAACTTAAAGATGCGGTTACCGAGTCAACTTCAGGAAGGGTCTTGAGTTCCATCGGCGCGGTGATGATCGAAAGCCCAGTTCGCCGTCAGATGGGTCAGGTGGTTTCGTTCCAAGAAATGAAAGCGATGACCGAATATTGCCGGTCTCAAGGAATAGGCACGCACCTGGATGGGGCCAGGCTCTACATGATGTCGGCGGCGTCCGGGAAAAGTCCTCGGGAATACTCCGCCCTGTTCGACACGGTCTACGTGTCGCTGTACAAATATTTCGGCGCTCCCTACGGAGCGATCTTGGCGGGAGATACCCAGCTGATCGAAGGTATGTTTCACACCAGAAGGATGTTCGGCGGCGGGCTGGCGTCGTCCTATTTCGCCGCGGGATTGGCGCTGAAGGGGACCGAGGGATTTGAAGAGCGGTTCGGCGCGGCGATGCAACAAGGTCGAGACTTGGTCCAGCGGCTTACAACATTAGCTGGGGTAGAGATCAGGGAATTCGAGCATGGCTCCAATATTTTCCCGTTGACCTTCGCTCCTGATGTAGACACGGAAATCGTGCTCGAGAGCCTGCGCCGCAACCAAGTATTCCTCTATCCCGACGAAGGGACAGACCGGATATCAAGGCTCACGGTGAACACCACCATCTTGAGACAAGCTAACGATGAGATCTTCGAGGCTTTTGAAGTAGCCTTAAGGGCGGCCTAAATTTCGCTGCCAAGCCCGTCCGATTATTGGACTCCATATAGCGTGTGCGGATTATCGATAAGGAACTTGTCCAGCGTCCGCTCTGAGAGTTCGGGGCGGGACCTCAACTCCTTCACCATATGGACCTGGGCTGAAGGGTCGGATGCCAGCCGGTCCGTGGTACCCGGCGCGTGGTGTCCATAGTCGGTCCCAACAACGATGTGGTCTTCCCCGATGAAGTTAAGCAAGTAGGGCAAGTCTTCGCCCAGTTCATACGAGACCCATATGTTGTATTCCTCAAAAAGTTGGGGCCCCCAGAAACTAGGGTCGGCCCGAACGGTCCCCGCCAGTTGGTGGAACACGAAGGGGATCCAGGATGCGCCGGTCTCGATGAAACCCCACCGAAGGCCGGGAAACTGCTCCGGTATCTTGTTGGCTACGATATTGCGGAACGCGGTTAGCGGGGGAAGACGCCCGTGGGTGAAGGTGGCGCTCCGCTGAATGTCTACCAGGTTGTTCAGCGCCGGAGCACCCTGCCCCTGGTGGATGCAGATCGCCAAGTCCAGGGACAGCGCTTCACTGTATACCGGGAAGAAGTAGGGGTCGTCAAGGGTCCGGTCCATCTCGATGCCGCGAAAGAAGACTCCGCACGCGCCGTTATCCCGGCCGAACCGGAGCTCCCGGATAGTCGCTTCGATATTGCGTAGAGGCGGGACGACGGTCCACTTGATCCGTCCTTCGGACTTGGCCCACACCTCGGCCATGTAGCGGTTATAGGCCTGGCACAGCGCGGCCTCCAAAGCAGGATCAAAGGTCAGAAAAGCGAGAAATAGCGTGGGGTAAACAACCTGGGCGTCCACGCCGGTGGCTTCCATGTCCTGGTAGCGCATCGGCAGGTCGAGAAGTTCGCGGGCCTTGATGTCCACCCGGTCGCGGATGTTCGTTTGGGCTGAGGGGGTGACCAGCCGATTGCCACCCTTGCCGGCCGCCTTGGGAAAGATGTTCCCGTCGATGAGCCACATGTGGTCGGCCCCGCCGTATAACGTATCGTTAGGCACATTCACGATGACCGGACGCCGCGCTCGCCATTCCGGGTCTAGAAAGTCCCACATTTCGGGGGGCTCAGCTATGTGCGTGTCCGCGTCTAGAATATTAGCCATTCGGCGTCTCCTTAATCCACCCGTACGGGCGAATACTTCGACAATGCCCGAAGTGGATGGTCCATCATGTGGGAATAGTACGTCGGAGCGAGCCATCGGGCAAGTTGAGATTCCTGGCTAGATCCATGTTTGGCTTCTGATCACTTTAGTATGTTATCTTGCAAAGTAGCCTGATCGAACCGTTGTGCTTATCGAGTTCGGCACACGGCAAAGGACAATCTCGGTGATCTACTCTTGGGCGCCCTCCTTAGATGTCGAACTATTCTTCGAAGATCGGACCTACACGCTGGGGGATACGATCCACGTCAGGGTGGCACTCAACGCCAAACGTGACGTAACCGTGAGGCATGGCCGCGTTGACCTTGTCTACGAAGTGCGGTGGGTTGCGCCGGAAACTGTGCATCGCCCGATGGGCCGGTTGAGCCGCCCCGGTCCGGGTGGCCAAATAATGAATTCATATGCGTTGAGGTTCCCTACAAAGAAGATGGTGGAGCACAAACACTCTTACATTCTGGGCAGCACCGGATTTCTTGAGCGCACGCATCTGGAGGCTCATACGGACGGCGGCTATAACGTTCAGATAACGATTCATAAAGATGATCCGCCGTATGCCTTTATAAAAGGGGCGTCAATAACATGGAGTCTTGTCGCTATGTTTGACGTTGCCTGGGCTATCGACGTTAAACTGAGTCGGGGCTTGAAAGTAGCATTCACTCCGACTGGAGCCTGAAGACCGGACCACGCCGGCCGGATAAAAGACCTAAATGCCGGGAAGACGCCTGCTTGGTGACGACCGGAATTACCGATGAGTGGAGAGAGGCCCATGTCCGATGCCATCGAACAAGCGAAGGCGTCCTTCAACCGATGGAATACCGCGTTTAACGCCCGGGATATGGACGCGATGGTCGCAGAGATGCACTTCCCGCATAGAAGACTGTCCGGGGATAATGAGTTTCAGGTGTGGCGGACCGAGGACGATTTTCGCGCTACCCGCGGCGACAATACGACCGCATCCCTTAACGCTCAGGCATGGGACCACACCGCGACAACTGCCATTGAGGCCGTGCAATCAGGGGCGGACAACGTGCATCTAGCGATAAATCAGTCGAGGCGCCGGGCTGATGGCGCCGAGTACAACGCATTTCCTACGCTCTGGATCTTCACAAAGATCAACGAACGCTGGGGAGTTCAGTTCCGCTCGTCATTTCTCGCAGAACCCGTGCCGCCAGCCGGAAACGTTTCGGAGTGATGCTGGCTTAAATACCCATGGCTGCCGTGTTAGGCGATAGCTCAAACGCTGTGAACCTCTATCCGAGAGACCTTACCAGCTTCTCCTTTCACATTGTGTATCTGCACTTCAACTTGGTCGTCCGACGAGTCGAAGTTGAAATAAGGGACGCACTTTTCTTCCACGTAGGCCCGGACGATTATCTCCGT
>JAKUQE010000180.1 GCA_022450395.1 Dehalococcoidia bacterium
GAGGGTACATACTCCAGAGGTCGTTCCTTCGGGGACCTAAGAGTTGAGTGTTCACCCGTGGTTCGGTCAACGGCAGCCAGAAAGGTAATGGCGTCCTGGTTTTCGGGATCGAGAGCTAGGACTGCTTTCGAAGCTTGACTTACGGCTTCCCAATCGTACCTAGCGACAGCTTCGTCCGCCTCATCTAGGAGCCGTTCGATTCGATGTTGGATGCGCTCACTGGCCATTATGGAGGCATATTTCGTCCCAGCCGGTGGCTTGTCTACATCCAACAGCGTGGGTGCTCCTTGATGCGGCGTCTAGCGACCAAGCGACGGTGTTTGTGCGGGCGATTCGGGCCTGGGAACGATCTAACTGCCGAGGAGATCAGGAGACTTGAACTCCAGCAGAAACACGGGCCGGCGGTTTGAGTTTCAATGATTCGGGCCGGCGAATTCAAACGGCTAAATAGTTGAATCTGGGTCGTCCGTCGCGTCTTTCGCTTTGGGTCTGGAGAAGCGGCCTAGGCGAAGGCGGTACATGAATATGCCGCTGAGACAGAACAATATGCCCTTTATCACTTGCCTCTTGTCTAATTTGCTTTCCCCAAGCCGGCGATTAGTAAATGTGATCGGGATCTCTTGAATCACGAGCCTGGACGCCAGCACGAGCAACGTAGACTCGGGCATGAACTCATAGCCGTTACCCTTAGCTCGTGACAGGACCGCCGATGCAGCCCGGCGGGAAAATACCCGAAAGTTGGTGGTGCACTCATGGGGCGTCCCGGCGCCCCAGTGGTACACGAGATTGGCAGTCCGGCTTAGCAGCCGGCGTTTGCCGTTCCAACCTTCAACGCCACCACCTGGCGCATAACGGCTCCCTTGGACCATGTCGGCGGAACCCGTCTTGATCGCGGCGAGCAGCCTGGGGACATCCGCCGGATCGTGGGAATGATCGGCGTCCATGGTAATAACATATTGGGCCCCGGCGTTCAACGCGGCGGCTATCCCAGATTGTAACGCTGAACCCAGGCCCAGTTTGGCTGGCCGGTTTACTACGGTAATGTTGCCGAATCTCGTGGAAAGTTGTTGAGCGATAAGACCTGTCCCATCTGGGCTATTATCGTCGACCACCACCAGTTGCAGGTCTATCTCTAGGCTTTCTAAAGCCTCCACGAGCCGCCCCAGATTATCAGCTTCGTTGTAGGTCGCTAGGACCACGGCCAGTTCCGGCACGGAAATCACCTTAATTCAATATTGTCGCCCCGCCACCGGAGCTGACCCTGCGCCAGAAACCGGTGCCCCATTTCTCGCTTATCGCGATCAACGGCAACGCCAACAGCCCCAATCCCAACAGGACCGCCCGCAGACGACGGGGTCGATATTCCAACCGTACTTTGTGTTCGCCTTGAGGCAGCTGGATCCCCACCACACTGGGCATCAACATGACCGGGTCCGTCTCTTCCCCATCTACGGTGGCTCGCCAGTTTGGGTGATAGGTGGCTTTAAGCATCAGCATGCTATCGCGTTTCACGTTAACGTCAGCCGCAAAGAAATTGTTGCCAACTTCCTCGGAGAGCACTGTGCCCCGAGATGGGCTAGCAGAGACTTGGATTTTAGAAATGACCTCAGAAGCCTCAGAGAGTGGTATCGAGCTCTCTTTCCCTCTGGAAGATCTGCCAAATAGAACCGTTGGGTGCTGCTTAACGCCCAGCAGTCCGCTGGCCAGCCAGTTTGATGCCGCCGGCCAGTAGTCCGTTTTTCCTCCAGTAAAGGTCAGGTCTGAGTCTACCAAGTCGAAGTAGCCGGTCGTCTGCACATGGTACAAGCGATGGCGGCCGAATTGCCCGAGTGGTTCTACGAATCGCGGGAATACTTGGGCTTCCGGCGCCACAACGTACCGCACGTTGAACAGATTATATTGCTCCCGGCGGGTTTCGTCGAAGACCCTCTCGAAACTGCTGGATAATGAAAATCGATGGTAAAGCCATCCCGTCATATCTAGGCCCTCTTGCTGTAGCAGAAAATACATCGGTATCCGGCCGACGACGTATTGACTGCCCCAATTTTCGGGTAGTCCGGCATAAACACGGCCGGATGGGAGTTGCTTTAGTTTCCCGAATAGGGCACTCAATTCCAGTTCTTCGTTGGCCAGAGCCTGCTGGGTTTCTGTCAGATAGGAGGTATTCTCTGACAGATAGGACCTCCTTTCGTTGTATACCGGCAGCAGGAGCAGCGAGGTGAGCGCTAGGACCCCCGCGAAATACCAGACGTTTGATCGGGAAACGGCCCAACGCCAAGGAGCTGCCAAAGCGACGGCCATGAGGAAGATGCCGCCAAGATGGACCATGGCCATAAACCGGATCATGTGGAGGTCGCGGCTCATAGGTAACACGTCAATCAATACACCCCAAGTGGACCTGCCGAAAAAGAGCAACAGCCATAGCAAGAATATCGCGACCGGAATCACGTATCGTTCCTGTCGCCGCCGAAGTAAACAAATGACGAACCCAACAGCCATCAAGATGGTCAACGAAGGGAACCGGCCGAAATCAAACAAATAACCTTTTGCCAGACCTATAAGCACCGTGGAATGGCCAAAAGAGTCGTACGTTATCCGCGGTAAATTATTATTGTTCAGATACGTCCGGTCCAAGAAAAGTGGAATCAGAAAATAAGAGGTAACCACCACGACGAGCAGAAAGAGGATTATCATCCGCCTCCACCGCCTCAATACGGCCGCAAGAAAAGACCTGGGATCCGGCATATCCATCGGTTGAATGAATGTGAGGATGCCAAGGGTAAGGAAGGCCATATACCCGTAAAGCAGGTGTGACATCAACGTCGCGGCGAGCAACAGCGTCGCCCAGAAATAGCCTCGCCCCTCCTGTAGAACTCGATACCCCTGGGCCAACGCTGGAGGCAGAAGAACCATCGCCCAAAGCTGGCTGTAAAGCCCCCACCCTCTGAAGACGTAATCTTCGAAACCGAAACCCCAAAGAGCGTTGGTCGCCGTAAGCGACGCTACAAGGCCGCCCATGGCAGCTGACAGTTGGTCGAAACCAAAGCGTCGTAATGACCAAAAGATGGACAACGGGAAAAGGCTAAGGAGCAAGTACGCTGTCCAGTTCAACATATCGGCCAGAGGAAACACTCCGAGAGTGAGAACATGGACCAGAGCTACAGTTACATGGGGCAAATGTTGGTAGTAGTGGAATACGGGGAAACCCATGCCCATGGTGCGCTGCCACGGATCGGTGAAGTCCTGTCCATGGGTGATGGCCTTCACCGCCATGTCCGTGTACAACAGGTGCATGCCGGTGTCGTTACGGTCCGGGATCTTAATCGCCACGTCTGGATAAAGATGAACCAGGTTGAATGCGACGGCGAAAAGGAGCACACCGATGACTATGCAATTCTCGAGGCTCGGAAAATGCCGCGAGGCCGTTGCATAGTCACCTTCCTGGTTGCGTGCGCTGGGCATCGTCATCAGAAGTATTCACTCATCATTAGTCTCTAAGTTGGTCATATCGTATCCGTTTAGACAAGTGGAAAGCAGCAATGACATTGCTTACGGCTCCAACAAACTCATGCACCCGCGGCGCCGCCAGTATATTTTGTTTATGAGGGTGGGTCCAGTAATTTGATGCGGCCGAAAGCATCATGATTGACGCCTGGTCCCTACCCAGTCGTGGGCGCTAGGGCTCGCTCAGAGCCAACCCGATGGTGGCTGCTCACTTATGCCAGGTTCCAAGACAAGCGCTCGAAGTGGGAGTCAGGTGCGAAATAATCCAATCGAGTGTAATATTGTGCGCACACCCGCCGTTGTCAGCCTTGATCCTGTCTATCGGTCCTTCCCCGAAGGATGGACCGGCAGGCTCACCACGAACGGAAGGTTGGCACGCAGGCTGATTAAAGCCAATGGAGGGCATCGATTAAGTTGCACATCTTATCTGACATAAAAGTGGTGGAACTGGCCCATGGTCTGGCCGGCGCTTTCTGCGCCAAGTTGCTGGCCGACCAGGGAGCAAGCACCATCAAAGTGGAACCTCCCGCGTGGGGCGATCCGGCACGTCGCGAGCCGCCCTTTATCGATGGAGTGCCCCATCCCGAAGGCTCCACGCTGTTCTTGGCCTTCAATACCAATAAGCGAGGCGTAACTTTAGACATCGAACAGCCTGCCGGCCTTGAGTTGGTGCTGCGGCTGGTGGCGGATGCCGACGTGCTGATCGAGAGCTATTCCCCGGGTCATCTAGACAGCCTGGGATTGGGCTACCCGGTCCTAAAAGAGACGAACCCCGGTGTGATCGTTACGTCTTGCACTTACTTCGGCCAGACCGGACCTTACCGCGACTACCAAGGCGGAGATTTGGTTGCTCAGGCGTTGGGGGGCTTCCTCCACGCGGTGACCGGTTCCGCCGACATGCCTCCCATGGGCACGGCTCTGGAGCAGATGGAGATTACTGCCGCCCGCAACGGGGTCATTGCCATCATGGCCGCCCTGTTCCAACGTCAGCAGTCAGGTGAGGGACAGCACATCGACCTGTCCACCATGGAAGCCGCTATCAGCACGCCGTCGGCTTTGATCCATCCCTACACGTTCACCGGCCAAAGTCCAAAACGAGGGGGCAGCGACGGGAATGTGATGGACGGGATGCATATACCCACCGCCGACGGCGAAGTGACATTGACCACTGCCGGAACCGGCGGGCGTCCCATGGAAGCCTGGGCCGAATTCCTGGAAGAACCCAGGCTGCTGGACCCCAAATTCGCCACCCGTCAGAGCCGCATGGACAACTGGGAAGAACTCCACAGCTTGGTCGCTACCCCCCTGGCTAAGTGGAACAATCTGGACCTGATGCGGGAATCGATGGCCCGGGGACTCGTCCTCGGTTTGGTCCAGAGCCCCCAGCAGGTGGTGGACTCTCCCCATCTGGAGGAGCGCGGCTTTTTCGTGGAGATCGGCCATCCCGACGCCGGCAGCCTGAAATATCCGGGCCCCGGTTTCTTCATCGACGGTGAGAACCCTATGGAAGGCGGTCGACCGGCTCCGTCCTTGGGTCAACATAACTCGGAGATATTCTGTGGAGAGTTGGGGCTAACTTCCGAAGAGTTAGGCTTGCTCCGCGCCGCCCAAGTCGTTTAGCTCCAGAATCAATACTCGTAATACATCTGCTGGATCTCCTCACGGTTGCTGGTAACGGTCAATGCCAGCATCAACAGCACCCGGGCTTTTTGGGGCAGCAGGTTGTCGCAAACGATGAATCCCTGCTCCTCCTTCTTGGGTGTCATGACTACCCGGCCTGCGGTAGCCCGCGATGCCAGCACCACGGGCATTCCCTCGCCAACGGCCGCCGCCGCCGCTTCAACGACTGCCGGTGGGTAAGTGCCGCCACCGAATCCTGCCAGGACCATCCCGCCGGAGGCATTTGCCCGGACCGCGTTCACCAACAGGCCGTCGGCGCCACCGTAGGAATAGACGATATCCACCCTGGGTAGGACGGACGATTCTGAAACGTTGAAGAGAGTGGCTGTCGTGTGCTTCCTGATCGGCGCGCGGTAAAAGACGACTTTACCGTCAGAATCAGCGTAGCCTAAGAACCCCAACTCGTTGGGCCGGAAGGTCTCGACCCTAAAGGTGTTCGCTTTGGTCACGTCGCGGCCGCAGTGAATCTCACTATTCAACACTGTGAGCACACCCATACCGGCCGCTTCCGGGCAGGCGGCGACACGCACCGCCTCCAACAGGTTGAGGTCCGCGTCGGTTCCTAGGGAGGTCGGCGGCCGCATGGCGCCGGTGATCACCACGGGCTTGTCTGTTTTCACCGTCAGATGAAGGAAATAAGCGGTCTCTTCCAAGGTCGCGGTTCCGTGGGTCACCACCAAACCGGCCACCTCGGGCTCCTCCCTGAATGTCCGGTTGATCCGGTTAGCCAAGCTCAGCCACTCGGGCCCTCCGATAGCGGTGCTGCCCACGCTGATCAGGTCCTCCGCGTCGATCCTGGCGATGTCCGACACCTCCGGAATCCGGGCCAACGACTGATCGATGGTGATGTGCTCTCCCAACTCTGGGTAGAGGATATAGTCCAAACGGTTTGGCCCGACACCGGCGATGCTGCCTCCGGTGGCGATAATCTTTACTAGGGGTTTGTTGGCGTTCATGGGTATCCTCCGGGCACGGAAATTTAACCTTGGTGCAGTTCAACACTATATATTGGGATAGATACCGGCATCAATGCCCGTCCTGGCGCTAACCATGGACAAATCCCCCGGCCTAACGTTAAGATTCCTCCATCATGGCCAGCGAGCGCGTACAACGGCGCATTGAGCGTCTCCTGGATCAACTCGATGAAGCTGAGTCCCAAGGCAACTGGGAGTCGGTACGTGATCTAGCTCAAGACGTTCTGGAAATCGACCCGGATAACACCGAAGCAGGGGCGTATCTACGGTCGTCTGCTAGAAGGCTAGGCGCCGTAACCGCAACCCCAAGCGATTCGCCATCGAGCCCACCTGATTCAATCTTAGTTGCGGATCG
>JAKUQE010000181.1 GCA_022450395.1 Dehalococcoidia bacterium
GCCTGGCCTGGGGGCTTTGAAGGGACGATTCGGTGCATAACAGCACCAGTTTGTCGAAATAGACCGTATGGGCCAGGATCGTTTCACCCGTCTGAAGCCGCGATTCGTCATCCGCCGCGATGCTCCAGCAAGGTATCTGGGCTGCCCTTAGGCTGTCACGGAGCCGCCCGGCCAGGTTTCCATCTTCCATGGAGCCGATGGTTAACACCGACGGGAAATCCCGGTTAACGCCCATGATTAAGTCTTGGGCTTCCATCAACGGCGCGGCTACTCCGGCATCTTCCAGGAATTTTCTTGGGATACGGCCGCCGGACTTGGCAAGAGTGTCCAATCCGATGGTGCTGGGCCCCGTGTGGCGCGCGAACTCCAACGCCATGGCTTTGCTCAAGTCACAGTTTACGATGGTGGAGAACCCGAAGACGGTTTCGTAAAAATTGGCGCTTTCCAGATCGGCTTTGATTAGGGAGGCCCCACGCAGGTCCGCGCCGGTAAAATCGGCTTGCTTGAGGATCGTCGACGACAATATGGCTCCCCGAAGATTGGCGCCGGTTAGGTCCGCTCCGGTCAGGTCCGCTGAGGTGAGGTTTGTTCTGGATAGATTGGCTCCTTCCAAGTTGGCGAAACTGATGTCGGAGGACGACAGGTCGGCCCCCGTCAGATCGGCCGCCCGCAGCGTGCTTCTGGAGAGATTGCTACGGGTCAAAACGCACCTGGCCATATTAGCCCGGGTGAGGATCGCATGGGAGAGGTTAGACCGGGATAGATGGGCGGAATTTAGATTGGCCCCTTGCAGTTCCGCCAGGCGGAGGTTGCTGCTGGTCAGGTCGACGCCGTTTAGTTCGTCGAATGCCAGATCGGCGCCCCCCAGTTTGGCGCGGCTTAAATAAGCGCCCGAAAGGTCGAGCTTTGGGCGTCCGTAGACCAACTCAGGTTCAAACGTTTCGCTGGCCGCGCGGTCCCCGAGTTGATAGTTCAAGGTGTGTCGGCTGGGAGTGGCGGGAATCACGTGGTTAACTTCCCGCCACCGGGCTATCGCGTTCGCTCCCGACTTTGCGAGCATCACATGCTCGGGATCAGCCAATAGAAGCTCCTACGCCCAGTCCTTGGATGGGATGTGAGCGATTTCACTCATGGTTACGCCGGCCTCTTGTCCCCGTGTCAGATAAGTCCGAAGTTTAGAGACTAATCTTTGGAATCGCCTCAGTCGTCCAGATGTACGGTGGCGGTCACACGGGGCACATCGCCGACCACCCGAGTGGTGTGTCCATGGCCGGTCAGGTCTTCCGCCAAGTTGACGTCTCCCGGCCCCAGGTGGTGAATCGTTCCATCCGCCAACCCGATCTCCGCCTCACCGGATAGGGTGATTATGTATTGGCGCCTGGGTGCTATGTGGAAGTCGCTGAAACGTCCGGGGGGCGACGAGCGGAACACGATGCCCTTGGCGTTGTGCAGGGTGCTCCAAGCGGGATGGGTGGTCGGGTCGATCTCCTCGATGTGAGACTCCCCGTCGTCGCCTGAATAAAGTCTGATGGAACCCATGTGCAGCCTCCTTGGAATGCATGCAAGTCAATCTCTAGGGATGGATTATAGCCTAACCTGGGGCCGGTGGCTCAAGATACACCGTATCGGCCCAAATCGACGGCGATACTGGACGCGATGGATTCGGCGTACTATTCTTCCGTCATGGCCGCGGCGAGCGTAGGGCGTTCAAAGAGAGCGCACCCCTGTCCGTCAGGCCCAAAAGCTTACCAAGGAGTTCAAGATGCCGTTCGGAGACAATGACTGGCTGGCGCTGACCCAGGAAGACACGCTGGAGCCGGATATCCCTATCTGCGACCCCCATCATCACATGTGGGACCGCCGCCCGGCGCGTATTCCGTACCAGAAGTACATGCTAGACGAGTTATACGCCGACCTGAACAGCGGCCACAATGTTCGGTCTACCGTATTTATCGAAGCGAGGGCGATGTACCGCATCGACGGGCCGGAAGAGATGCGCCCGGTGGGAGAAATGGAGTTTGTTCAGGGCATGGCCGCCGCCGCGGCCACCGGTCTCTATGGGCCGGCGCGGGCCGCGGCGTCCATAGTGGGACATGCCAACCTCCTTCTAGGAGACAGGGCCGCTCCGGTACTGGAAGCCTTGCAGACGGCCAGTCCCAACCGGTTTCGCGGGATCCGCCATGGTCTGACCTGGGACGCGGACCCCCGCATCCCCAACGGTGCCTACGACCGCCAGAGCCAGTTGGCCGACGAGGGCTTTCGGGCCGGCGCCCGCGTGCTGGCTAGAATGGGCCTTTCCTTCGACGCATGGCTCTACTTTCCCCAATTGCCCGAACTCGCAGAATTCGCCCGGGCGATCCCCGGCCTAACCATCATCCTCAACCATATCGGAGGGATGCTGCGGGTCGGGCCCTACGACAACCGGGACGAGGAAGTCCTGCCTACCTGGAGGCAGGGTATCGCCGCAGTGGCCCAATACCCCAACGTCTACGTTAAGCTTGGGGGCATCGGCCAGCCCCGTACCGGTTACGACTGGTCCGCTAGAGACGTACCCATCGGGTCCGAAGAATTGGCCGGAGTCATGGCTCCGTACATGAACTATTGCATCGAGCAGTTCGGACCCAACCGGTGCATGTTCGAAAGCAACTTCCCGCCGGACAAGGTGGGCCATTCCTACAACGTGTTGTTCAACGCCTTCAAACGCTTGTCCAAGGGCTACTCAGCCTCGGAGCGGGCCGACATGTTCCACGATACCGCCGTGCGGGCGTACCGAGTAGAGTATTAACGAAGACCACGCCTTGCCATGGCAGACCAACCTAAGCCCGGCGGAGCTTGGGGGTGAACAGGCTCAGCAGTCCAACCAGTCCGATGCCGATGGCGGCGTTCACGTTGGCGGCCACCGGCGCGCCCCAGGCGCCCGCGATCGCCCCGGAGTTCATGCTGCCAAACGTGAAGGAATAGATGGCCATAGACCGGAGACCCATGATCCTCCCCCGGAATTCGGGCAGCACGGTCCTTAGAATCACCGTCAGCATCATCACCTGGGTTGATGAGAACGCCATTCCGGTCAACAGCAGAATCGTCAAAGAGAGGTAGAAAGTATGGGACGCCGAGAAAACGACCATCGTGGCGTGCCAAATAATCACCGATAGGATCAGCCACTTGCCGGCGTTTCTGATGTTGCGCACCGAAGCCAGACCGGTGGAACCCATAAGCGCCCCGATGCCGAATGCCGCCATCAGCATACCTAAACCGGTCGGACCCTGGCCCAATACGTCCCTGGCGAAAACGGGCATCAACGATGTGTGCAAGGGCCAGCCGGTGAAATTGAGAATTACCGCCAGCAACAGCATTGCCCACAGCACCTGCTGTCCTTTGACGTACTTCAGCCCTTCCAGCATCGACTTGAGGACCGAGTCTTCCCGTGATTGAGAACTGGTGCGGCTACTCCTGACGTACAACGCCAAGATCCCAGCCGAAAGGTACAGGATGGCGATCACGGCATAGACGCCTTGGGGTTTGATCGCTTGGAAAAGGAAACCACCTACCAAAGGTCCCAACACTGTGTTCAGGTTCATTCCCATGGTGGTCAGAGCCGCGCCGTTGGAAATGCGCTCCTCCGGCAAGATATCGGCAACCAGGGCCTGGGCAGCGGGCATCTGAAATAACCGGACGACACTTGCGGTCAACACCAACGCGAAGATATGCCAGACTTCCAGTCGTCCGCTCAAAAGCAACGCCAGCATGGCCAGGCTCAGAAAGGTCATGAGAAACATAACTATCGCCAATAGCCGTTGACGGGGTACCCGGTCAGCTATGGCCCCGGAGAATAAGGCCAGGAAGTTGAACGCCATCCGGGCTGAGGCAATCAAACCCACCAGGAATGGGTTGTCGGTTTCCGTGAGTACCAGCCACCCCAGGGCCAACGCATCCATCTGCATGCCGGTCCCGGACAGCGCCATGGAACACCAGAGAATACCGAAGTTGCGTTGGCGTAGTATGCCGAAGGGGTAGGCTGCTTTTCGGAGTGTAGTAGTTAGATTCAAATAAAGATAAACGCGTTGATTCGAGGGTCCAGTTTGTCCCGCAGGCTGGTCACTCTGCGATCATTAGTAAGCAAGATGAATGCGGTGTGCGCATCGTTCCCTAAGCCAGCCCCTGGCCGGGAGTGGTATCGCGGGAAACGGGGCTACGGCCGCCAGGGGAGGCGGCTAAGCATTCATCGATCTGATTCCGTTACCTAGAGTACGCCTAATCCGATGGGTATGTACAGATGCCGCGTTGGCGGCAAATTGGGGACACTGGGTCTTGAGTAGGCCCTTGAGACGACGCGTAGGAATGAGTGAGCCCCGCCCTATGTTTCAGGGCGGGACTTGTATTCAGGCAAGCGGACCGAACTATTCTCGGCGAGGGAGATATTAGCCGAGTCGCGGTCAAAGTACGATTGAGCCCGCCGGACAGCGGATCTGGCGATCCTAACTCTCCCGGCCTTGAGACCGCTGTGCTCGACGGGCGATTTTTGGCTTCACCCACAAGCCGCCGACTAACCCAGTTATCAGAAGCCAACTTGCAAGTATGTTGCTCCCTCCGATGGAGCAGCCGCCTACTTTGATGATTGGATCCGGAGGCGTTGTGGGCGCTGGAGGGGCTACCGTTGCCGCCCGTTCCTTCTTGGGGTCCAACAGGAACTGGAATCCCAGGGGCCAAGAATCCTGCACGGCAAGGATCGTCGCATGGCAAGCGTAAGACATGAACGCCTCGACGTCGCCACGGCCAAAGCCTAGGGACACCTTAGCCTGATTGAACGGCGTATTTCCCTCAAGGACCGTTACTACGAAGAGACCTTGGTCAATCTGAGGCTGAAGAGCGCGGGTTGCGGCCGTTGTTTTCTGGGTCATCTCGCGCAGGGCGATGAATTCACTCTGCAAGACCAATAAGATGTCTCTAAGAGTTTCTACCTTACGCGAGTCCCGGCCGATCCGGGGCAACTCATTTACGTTGAGCTCAACGAGGTGCTTTCGCAACGCGGCCTCGTATTCAGGCATCATGGGGTCGTCACCAAGCATCTTAAGAAGCTTGTTGTTATTTGCTATAGCGGAATCTAGTCCGACGATGGAATTATCGAACCGCTCAAGGGCCCGATCGATAAGGTCACCCACCTTCTCGCCATGGAATTCGTTCAACGATGCGCGATTGAACATCTGCTCCCCGAATGACTGTTCATGGATGAAACCGACGTTGAAGTCGGCGTTCATCTCTATCGCGACATCCGTGAATTCAACGCTTCGAGGGTGATCCCCACCGTCGTCGTGTCACATCTCCCAATGGGCGGACGCCGGTTGCGCCGTGAGTCCACCCCAAATAATCGCCAAGGCAAAGGCTGCGAAGGCCGCCGCGAATGGAATAACTCGTTCCATAATGGTTCCTCCCGGCTATTTATTCGGGATTCCCCAGGCTAAAGGATTCCACTTGAGTGTATTGATCTAAGAAATCCCCAAGATAAATAACCACACCCCGGTCACCAATCAGTCACCATCCTGGTTCCCGCTCCCCACCTGCCGCAACGGACCCAAAGTTCTAGTCACCGCTCCGCCCACGGGATTGTGACTCATAGATGAGGCGTCCCATCGCCCCCTTAATATCCTCCGCGTACTTTACATAAACGAGGATAGCCAGCATCATCGCACAGAGCCAAGCTGCCACGAACCCAACGGCCAGACCTTGCCATCCGCCTAATCCGATCATATACAGTGCCGGTAAAGTAACGACCCCTGCGGCTAGCAACGGCCCGATAATCACCAATAAAACGATGTTCATATCCGATCTTCCTATCTAACCTTAACCATTGTCCTATACATCAAGTTCCCCGAGCACCGGTACCAAGAACCTCATTCTTGAAAGTTCATCCAAATGGCCGGGCAGGCGGGAAAGAGCGCTATGTGCCCATAGAACAATATCGCCGATATATTCGCAATGCGTAGAACTACGTAGAAAGCGCTCACCCTCAAGGTAGTTCGTTGAGGACGATGAGGGGACGCCGGCGGTCACGGTGTGATGCGGCCAAGTATCGGGTGTTCAAGTTTGCCAGACGTATCGGACGCCGCGACTCGATCATCTCAATAAGCCGGCTTCGTGCATAGGAGTCGGCCGGGCGAAAAAAGTCGTCGACAATCCGTGGACATTGGGCCAAATGCAAAGGCCCCTGAAATCGCGCAGGGGCCTATTTCGTGCCTGTAAAGCTGGTGCCGGAGGTGGGATTCGAACCCACACACCCGTGAAGGTAGCGGATTTTAAGTCCGCCGCGTCTACCATTCCGCCACCCCGGCTAACTTACCATTGGGAACCAGGACAGGCTCGAGAGAAGATCTGTATTAAAGGTTAGAACAGCCCTTATACGCCGGGAGACTCTTGGAGGAAGGAATCTCAAATGGACCCGGTCTAGAGAGGTACTCCACATGCCGTGGGTGACGAACCTCCTGTTTGTGCACACTGGTTA
>JAKUQE010000182.1 GCA_022450395.1 Dehalococcoidia bacterium
GTATCAAGATCTATCATACGAACTTAGGTAACTTATGTCTGCGCTGGGCAAAATCGATACCAAGTTCTATCCGGCAATCAATAGATGTCCGGGGCTGGTCCAGCATTATGTAACTTTTTGTATTACGAGTATATTACGAAATGCATGCATGATTGGATTCGTTAACAAGAATCCAATTTCCTAGACGCCACAACCATCGGGCCGTCAATTTCCGTAGACTGATTCAGACGCCGGCCCAGAAACATGGAGAACGACCAGATGTACCAGAGGTCCAGACCGCAAGGGGCCGCGGGCAGCGATTTGCCCCCCCAGGCGCCGCCCCCGCCGCGGCCTCAATATTCCGAAGTAGCCCGGATCCGGGAGGAAGACCGGGAGGATACGCCCGAGCAGGCGATGCACATGGAGGGTGTTTACATCATCTCCGTGGCCGCCCGCCTGCTGGACATGCACCCTCAAACCCTCCGGAAATACGAGCGGCTAGGTTTAATCAGGCCGGGCCGTACAATAGGGATGTTACGTCTCTATTCCCGGGACGATATACGTAGGGTCCGCCTGATACAGCACTTGGCGGGGAACTTGGGGCTCAACTTGGCCGGAGTCGAGTTCGCTCTGGGTATGGTCGAAGATTTGCTGGCCCTGCGCCAGAGGCTGTCCGCAACCACCGAAGGAACGCATCTGCAACAGGCCGTGGAACAAGAATTTGCCGCGCTTTTCCGCAGCATGGACCTGCCTCTAGAAGACTGAAGGTCAAGTTCCACGGTTCCGTTGCCGGTTCCATCCATCGCTCCAAGAGAAATGTGAATGACGAAAGAAAACAGTGAATGGCAGATACCTCCCGAAGAGCCGGAGGAGTCCCAAGCAGCAGACGGCCATTACAGTCACTTGCCGCTGGAGGAGCAGGTTCCGGCCCTGGTGAAGGACCTGGAAGAAGCCCGGCAAGAGGCGAGCCAAAACCTTGACCTTGCCCAGCGGGCCCAAGCGGACCTGGTCAACTACCGGCGCCGCACCGATGAAGAGCGTATCTCCTTTAGCAAGTTCTCCAACTCCCGTCTCATTACCAAGCTGCTTCCGGTAAAAGAGGAGTTGGACCTGGCCATTAGCCACTCTGACGAGGCTGGAGCCGCCGGTTCCTGGTTGGAAGGCATCAGGCTGATACAGCGCAAACTACTCAGTCTGCTGGAATCGGAAGGAGTGGAACTCATCGAAGGGGTGGGAGACTTGTTTAACCCCTTAGAGCACGAGGCACTGGGGACAGACGAGAGTACCGAATACCCGGCCGGCCACATCATAGAGGTGGTGCGTTCCGGATACCGGCTTCAAGATAGGGTGATTCAGCCGGCCCAGGTAATCGTATCCCGCTAGACCTAAAATCGAAGACCTAACGACATCAATCACTTCACAAGATAAAGGAGAATTCTAATGGCTAAAGTCCTAGGCATCGATCTTGGAACCACCAACTCGGTAGCCGCCGTGATCGAAGCCGGAGAGGCGATAATCGTGGAGAACGCCGAAGGAGCTAGGACGACACCTTCGGTGATCGCCGTGAACGCCAAGACCGGAGAGAGGTACGTGGGTCAGGTCGCCAAACGGCAGGCCGTCACAAACCCGGAAAATACCCTGTTTTCTGTCAAACGCCTCATGGGCCGGAAGTTCGACGATCCGGAAGTACAGAACGCTATCAACCGTCTACCCTACAAGATAGTCGAAGGGAAAGGCGGTGATGCCCATGTGGAGATGGCTGGCCAGGCTCACGCCCCCGCCCAAATCTCCGCCTTCGTCCTGCAGAAGATCAAGCAGGACGCCGAAGCAAAACTGGGTGAAAAGATCACCCAGGCGGTGATTACCGTCCCGGCTTACTTCAACGATGCTCAGCGTCAAGCCACCAAGGACGCCGGCACCATCGCCGGCCTGGAGGTGCTGCGTATCATTAACGAGCCCACGGCCTCTTCTTTGGCCTACGGTGTAGACAAATCAAAGACTGAAGCCACGATTGCCGTCTTCGACTTGGGCGGCGGCACTTTCGACATAACCATTCTCCAGATGGGCGACGGTGTATTCGAGGTTAAATCCACCAACGGTGACACCTATCTGGGCGGCGACGACTTCGACCAGGAAATCCTGGAATGGATGATTGGAGAGTTCCGCCAGGAGACCGGGATCGACCTGAGCAAAGACCGGATGGCCCTCCAGCGCTTGCGGGATGCGGCGGAACGCGCCAAAGTTGACCTCTCCAGCGTTGTTGAGACGGAGATTAACCTGCCGTTTATCACCGCTGACGCCAGCGGACCGGCTCACTTGGTTAAGACCCTGAGCCGTGCCCGGTTGGAGCAACTGGTTAGCGCATTGATCGACCGGACTGAGGCGCCATGTAAACAGGCTTTAACCGACGCCGGCCTAAGTACAAGCGACATCGATGAAGTGATTGTCGTGGGCGGAATGACCCGTATGCCCGCGGTTTTGGAGAAAGTTAAAGGATTATTCGACCAGGAGCCCAACCGCAACGTAAACCCAGACGAGGCGGTGGCCCTTGGGGCGGCCATCCAAGCGGGAATCCTCTCCGGAGACGTTAGCGACATCGTCCTGCTTGACGTGACTCCGCTGACCCTGGGATTGGAGACCTTGGGGAGCGTTCTTACCGAACTTATCCCTCGTAATACCACCATCCCTACACGAAAGAACGAGACATTTACTACTGCCGCCGACGGCCAGACCAGCGTGGACATTCACGTTCTGCAGGGCGAACGGCCCATGGCCGCCGACAACAAATCCATCGGCAGGTTTATGCTGGACGGCGTGCTACCCGCGCCCAGGGGCATACCACAGATCGAAGTGATGTTTGACATTGACGCAAACGGCATTCTCAGTGTGTCGGCCCAAGACAAGGGTACCGGAAAAGAGCAAAAGATCGTGATTCAGTCCGGCTCGGGTCTCTCCAAAGAAGACATCGAGCGAATGGTTAACGAGGCCAAGGCCCACGAGGCCGACGACCAGCAGCGCCGGGCTGAGATAGAAACCCGCAACCAGGCCGACTCCCTGGTATACAACACCGAGAAGTTACTGACAGACAACGCCGACAAAGTCCCTGAGGACCTGAAGACCGAGGTGGAGGCGAAGATCGCTACATTGAAGACGGCTCTGGCGGACAATAACGTGGCCGAGATGCAAACGGCCATGACGGACTTGAACAGCTCGATGCAGCGTCTGGGAGAGGCCGTCTATAGCCAAGCCACGGAAACGCCCGCCGAGGAACCGCCCGAAGGCACTGAGCCACCGGAAGAAGGACCCCCCAAGGACGATACGGTGGAAGGCGAGTTCAGAGAAGTTTAATACATGAGAAAAATAATGGGGTTGCCACCATATTTGCCAGGGTGTTACATCTGTTATACTGTGATAACAGTTCAGACCTCGTAACCGGCAAACCATAGGTTTAAGCTGATGGAGAGGAAATGAGCGCACAGCAAGATCGTGTAGACCAAGAAGTGATTGAGAGCGGGACGACAGGGGTGGTTGAGGGGATCGATCAGGATCTGACGCCTCTTCAATATCACTATCTAAGTCTGTTGCAGCGTCTGATTACGCTGAAAGGCAGCTATCAGACGGATCCAAATTTCGAAGCCTGGTTAATGGGCGCGATCAACAAAGCGATTTACTCGACTTTGCGCGATTCAATCGAAGCCAACATTGGCGATGCGGCCAAGGAGTTGTTGCGCCGAGAGCACCAAGTTAACTAGCCGCGCTAGCCTAACACCGTCCTCAATCCCCTGATTTAGCGGTCCCACTGGGACCGCTATGCATCACAGAGAGTGTGTTGGGAACACCCGCTCTTTGATGCGTTCCACGCTATCTTCGGCGTACCTTTGCGCCTCTAGCCGTACGTCGTCCGGGATGTCTGGGGTTATCGTATCCCTCAATGTCCCGCTCCCGACTTGCTCCAGAAAAGATGCCGGCAGATCGTCGGGCCATTCCACGTCTAGCATCACCCCATAAGCCAGCGCCCAAGACCGGGCCACGGCGCTAAGGTCGTAACCCCCGCCCCCCAAGGCCACCCAGGGAATTCCCCACCGGGATATCTCCTTGACCGCCTCCACGTATCCTCTGGTAGTGATCTGCAGGTGCGTCAGCGGGTCGGAGTGGTAAGTATCGATCCCCAGTTGAGTCACCAAGACATCGGGGGCAAATGCCTTGACCAGGGGTGGAACGATTTCATGAAACGCCGACAGATAAATCTCATCGCCAGTGTAAGGGTATAAGGGTAGGTTCACCGAGTATCCCTCGCCGCTCCCCACGCCCGACTCCGGAACAAATCCGGTGCCTGGAAAGAGGTACTGGCCCGACTCGTGGATGGAAATGGTCAACACCCGGCCGTCGTCGAAAAACGCCTCTTGTACCCCGTCACCGTGGTGGGCGTCGATGTCCAGGTACGCTACCCTTAGGCCTTGTTCCAGCAGGTACTTGATGGCCAACGCCGGGTCGTTGAACACACAGAATCCTGAGGCGTGTCCGGCGGATGCATGATGGAGACCCCCGGAGATGTTGAAAGCCACGTCCACCTGTTTGCTGGCCACCATCTCCGCCGCCACCAGTGATGCCCCGGAACTCAACGCGGCGGCATCGTACATCCCCCGGTACATGGGGTTGTCTCCTTGGGCGCTAAAGTTGAACCGGCCGGGTTCGTACTCGCTAAGGCCCTGGCTAAAGCTCCGCACCGCTGCTACGTATTCCGCGGTATGAAGCATCCCCAGTTCCTCCTCGGTGGCCGGCCGCGGCGGCACCAGCAGGGAAGTGTTTTGGTCAAATGCCCCGTAACTCTGGAGAAGATCGAAGGTGTATTGCAGCCGCACCGGCCGCATGGGGTGATCCCCGCGCAATTGGTGGCGGGACATGGACTCCTCGTAGATAAACGCGGCTTTGCGGCTCACGACACCTCCCGATACACCTGGGATAATTCGGACATCATATTGGTCCAGTGGGTTCCCGGCCAATAAACCCGGCGGCACACCTGGCACTCTAGAAATTTGGTCTGGGTCAGCAATACGTAGGGCGGCAGGCGCTCCGCTACATCTCCCTTGGCGATGGGGCGTAATGGCTCGTTGCAGAGCACACAGCGGGAAAAACCACCGGACAGGTTCAGACCCAAGTCCCGAACTAGCTGGCCAAGTTGACTCCGCAAGTCATCCTTCTCTATGAGCGCCACCGTCATTTGGCCGATGAGGGCGGCCCGCCGTTGGGCGATCCCGGCATCTCTCGTCACCAGCACCCGGTCTTCCCTTAGGGCGATGCGCACCAACCGGTTGTCGCCGTTCTCTTTGGGGAAGAGGGTGTCATAGCCCATCACTCTGAGCCACTTGGCCAGACGTCCGACGTTCATATCGACCACGAACCGGAGTTCAGTATCCATTGCTCCGCCGGCGAACCTATTTTGCCGATCTCTTTGCATCCCCATCGCCTTCGTTATGAAAACCGAGTCTATTGGAAGATGAATACACGGTCAAGGAAAAGCCCGCTCGGGAATCTAGGCAGCGGCTCGATGAGGGGCCACGCCACGTATTTATTACAAATTCCTCAAAACTCGTTCAGGAGTCCGTAGGCACCCATAGGGCCAGCCACGGTATATTACCCCTGCGATATTCTTTCTAGTCTTGCCCGGCCGGAATCCCACGTATGTGGCCCACGATGGCCACGCCCGCCCAACTTGCGCCATACCGGGCAGGATCCTAGTGCTAGACCGGCGGGTATCAGGTGCTCGATCGCAAGCCGAGCCGGGACATTATCACAAACTGGCAACCTGTACGAACTAAAGGAGATGGGTGATGTTGAGTGGGTTTGACTCCTCCCTGGATTCAAGACTGAGAGAGGCTGAAGAGGCTGAAAAAGAGCTGTTGCGGCTCCAACCGGTAGCCGAAGAAGCGCCGAAGCTGCGCCTAGAAAAGGCGAAGGTACAAAAAAGGCAGGAGCGTGAACAGGCTAAGAACTCAGCCATGAGAGTTGTCGACAGATCCATGCGTGCCGCTACCGAAAAGCAGACTCGTGTGCCGGATCTCCTAGAATCCGCCGGCCGGGCGGTCCAGACCCTTTACACGGTAATGAAAGAGTTGGACGGCTACCGTAAAGAAGCCTCCGAATCTATGGCCATTGTCGACCGGGTAGATTACGAGATTGAAGTAGAGGAAGGCGAAGAGCACGAGATCTCCCTGGACCGTGACCCGAGAGGCTTGGCTTATGCCCTGGCGGCGCGCCACGGCGACGTGCGGGTCAAGGAGCTTCTGGAAGAGATGGAGCCGGGCTTCACCTTCCTCAGAAGTTGCGACTTGTCCGAGCCCCTGTACCGTGACGTGGCCAAATTCGTGCTCCAACACGCCATCGAATCCCCGGAAGGGGAAATCGCGGCGATGACTGAAAATCAGCCGGTAACAACCAATGGCCGAACGCAGAGCGGCTCTGGTCCAGCGGTACAGGACCACGAAGAATAAGAAAACGTTCCCCTATATAC
>JAKUQE010000183.1 GCA_022450395.1 Dehalococcoidia bacterium
CCTCGGGCCACATGGACAGGTCAATACCCTGGTCCATCGAAAACTCCTGAATTGATGGCCTGCGAATCTCAACCAGCGATTCGGACAGCCTAAGGGCGAGCGGCCAGCCCCTTTAGGGAGAGGTCTGCCACCCAGATTCGGACATGTCGATGATGACGCCATCCGGTCCGCTGAACTTTACCTCAGCGTTGCTGCGCGCCTTGCCGTTGCCGAACAGTCCGCCCGTTCCAGGCATCATCGTGGGGGTCAACTGCTTGCCGCCGGCCTTGTTGACCTTCTCGGCAAATGAATCGATATCCTCTACAAGGAAGCCGACGTGATGGATGCCACCGAACTCCAGGCCGTTGGCGCCCAAGTCAGCGTCGTCATCTGTCTTAAAATTCAGGATGGCCATGTTGAAGTCCCCGTCGCTGAGGAAGACCTGCCCCTTAGCGTCCCTTCGGACCTCTTCTAGCCCGAATACTTCTTTGTAGAACTCGGCAGTTTTGCCCGGGTCCCTGGTTGTCAGAGCGATATGTTTAATCTTTACCATGTCGTCTCCTTTCAGTTCGTGAACTTTCGAACTTCGCGTAGCCGGTTGGCGAACAGTATATTACACCGGCGATACCTCATGCAGAACAGGCCGGGCCGAAACATCAGCCTCTAGCTCGTTCCACCGCCCGTTGCCAGCCCGAGTACAGTTCGTCTCTTAAGCTTGAGTCCATCCTTGGCTCGTAACGGCGGGACAGCCGCCAATGTCGCGAGACAGCGTCTTGGTCATCCCAGAAGCCAACCGCCAACCCCGCCAGGTAGGCCACGCCCAGAGCGGTAGTCTCAGCCACTTCAGGGACCTCCACAGGTACACCCAACTGGCCGGCCTGGAACTGCATCAAGAACGAGTTGGCGGAGCCGCCACCGTCGGCCCGAAGCACGGGCATCTTGAGTCCAGTGTCCCGCTTCATGGCCTCTACAACGTCCCGCACTTGATAGGCGATAGCCTCCAATGTAGCCCGGACGATATGCGCCCGGTTGGTGCCTCGCGTCAACCCGGTAATCGTCCCCCGAGCCTCGGCATCCCAGTGAGGCGCGCCTAGTCCGGTGAACGCGGGGACGAAGAACACCCCGCCCGTATCGGCAACCGACTCAGCCAGCGCCTCGGTCTCCCCGGCGTCGCGAATTATGCCTAAACCGTCTCGTAGCCATTGGACCGCAGAGCCAGTGTTGAAGATGCTCCCTTCCAAAGCATACTGGACTTGGAGAGACGCCTGCCGCCAAGCGATGGTGGTCAAGAGACCCGAGGACGAGGCAACTGGCCGTTGGCCGGTTTGCATCAGCAAAAACGAGCCTGTGCCGTAGGTGTTCTTGACCATTCCCGGTTGAAAACAAGCCTGTCCGAACAGGGCGGCGTGTTGGTCTCCCGCCAAGCTGGTGATAGGGATCGGCGACCCGAAGAGGGCGGGGTCTGTTTCGCCGAAGAATCCGCTGGTTGGTAGAACTTGGGGCAGCATTGCCTCGGGTATCCGCAGGTATTCCAGAAGGTCATCGTCCCAGGATTCGGTGTGGATGTTGAACAACATCGTGCGGGAAGCGTTGGTGATGTCGGTGGCGTGCACCCCTCCTTCGGTGAAGCGATGGAGGAGCCAAGAGTCGACGGTGCCCGCATACAGTTCGCCGGCTTCCCCGCGCTTCTGCCCGTCTTTTGTGTGGTCCAGAAGCCACCTGATCTTGGTGCCGGAGAAGTAGGGGTCGATGACCAACCCGGTCCTCTGTCTGACTAGGGAGTCCAGCCCATCTAGGCTCATCTGTTGGCATAGAGGTGCGGTGCGCCGGCATTGCCAGACAACGGCTTGCCCCACCGGGACACCGTTGGCCTTGTCCCACACAACGGTGGTTTCCCGCTGGTTGGTGATGCCCATGGCCGCTACCTGATCAGCTTGAATGCCCGCCAGCGACATTGCTTCACGGCTGACGGCCAGGGTCGATTGAAACAGTTCCTCCGGGTCGTGGCTGACCCAGCCCGGTTCAGGGTAGTGCTGGGTGATCTCCCGGTCAGCGGTTGCCACCACACGTCCGTCATGGTCGAAAATAAACGCGGCCGACCCGGTGGTGCCTTGGTCGACCGCCAATATGTAACTAGGGCTGTTCAGGTGCTGTGCCATAGAAGAGGTGACCGATCCGTCACGAAGACGGGTTGACCCGAAGCTTACCGGTACATTGGTTTGAAGAAGCTGTGAAGATAGTTTCTTGAGTGAGCCCAGGCGTGGGCCCGCTTCACCACGGCGAGGGGTATCGCCTCCGCTTTGTTGTGGGTGATGCGCATGGTCTCGTACTTGCTCAGCTCAGGGGGAGCATCGGCAGTGAAAATGATCTCGCATTCTTGAGCTTCCAGGTACAACTTCAGCCCCTCATAGCCCTTTCTGCGGACATTCGGCGTCTGGTAAATGAACAGCTCGGTGCAGCCGAACAACTCGTCCACATGGTCGTTCCCGTTGCCGCGGCCACCGCCCTCACGGATCTGGCTCCGGTTGATGCCGAAGTTACTCAAACTCATGTCGTTTCCTCGCCGGTCCGATGCCGGACCTGCCGGCGGAACTTGCTAGGGATAGATGGCCCAGCCTACCCGGTCCGTTTCCGCCTTGAAAAAGTGTCCATCGGTGGAAGTCACGTATAGGGTGGACCGGTCGGGGCCGCCGAAGCAGCAGTTAGTTGGATTGCTGGCTGGGACCGGATGAGTTTCCAGCACCCTGCCCGATGGCGAAAATACGTAGATCATCGGCCCCGGACCGCCATTGGGCCATCCGGCGGTGGCCACGATGTTGCCATCGATATCGAAACACATCCCGTCGATGCCCCTATGCACCGCGTTCTTGTCCTTACCGAATGTGTGCAGCACCGTATAAGAACCGAGGCTTCCGTCATCGTTGATGGGATAGGCCCGTAGCTCCCGATCTATGTCCATGCGGGCACTATTGCTCTCCGCTACGTAGAGGGTCTTCTGGTCCTGGGACACGAGGATGCCGTTGGGCATGGTGGTGTCGAAGGTCACCCTGGTGACAGTGTACGAACCGTCCGGTTGCGGGTCGGCCCGGAGCACCGAGCGGTTATCAAGCTCCTCTGCTTCGCTGGGATCGATGTTGGCGGCGTTCCAGGGGTTAGTGAACCAGATACGTCCTTTCAGGTCTGTCGCCAGATCGTTGGGCGTGTTGAGCTTCTGTCCGTCAACCCGGTCGGCAATGGTGGTGGTCGTACCGTCGGGCTCGAAGCGGACGATGGAGCGGCCCCCGGAGCAGCACCCGTAGAGCCGGCCCTGGGCGTCGTGGCATAAGCCGTTGGTGTGGTTGGTGCCGTCCCGAGCCTGGGTGATGGCGCCGGAGACGGGGTCGTACCGCATGATCCGATGGTTGGATATGTGGGTGAAGTAAACGGCCTCGCCATCCCACACCGGACCCTCGGTGATCCCACCGTAAGGCTTATTAAGCAACTCAAAACGCCACGCCATGACAAGGCTCCTTCACTAACAACACGCCGGACTATCCCCGGCTAAACTGCCGCCAATTGTAGCAGAAGGAGCGCTGGGGGGACAAACGGGGTACGGACCCCTCCTTCCCCCAAATGTTATAATTCTCTTTGTCGCTAAAAGAGGCGTCAGGCTGGGCCGACGCGGGGGGATGTTTGTGGGAGGGGGATGATTCAGGCGCCCGCGACGATGGATAAGCATCGCCGATGAACCGTGTTTTAAGAGAATTACTGGAAGCCGTTGTGCTGGCCTTAATCGTATTTATGGTCATCCAAACCAGCATCCGGAACTTCAAGGTCGACGGCTCCAGCATGAACCCAACCCTGGAAGGCGGCCAGTACTTGATGGTCAACAAGCTGGTCTATTTCCAGTTGGACATGGTCCGGCTGTCCCGCATCGTCCCTTTCTGGAAGGTGGACCGGCCCGACCGCCGGTTCGCAGTTCATCCTCCCCAGCGGGGGGAGGTCATCGTATTCCACTTCCCCCGGGACACCAGCAAGGACTTTGTGAAGCGGGTGATCGGGCTGCCGGGAGACACCATCGAGATACGAGATGGCAAAGTCTTCGTAAACAACAGCTATCAAGAAGAGCCCTACATCACCCGCAAGGGTAATTCCAGCATGCAACCCACGCGCCTGAGAGCCAAAGAGTACTTCGTGATGGGGGATAACCGGCGCAGCAGCAACGATTCGCGCTCCTGGGGGCCGGTGCCCGAGGGCTTGGTCTTGGGGAAGGTGTGGTTCGTCTATTGGCCTTTTTCCAGCGTACAGATGTTAAACAACTTCTCGTGGGCGCCCCAACAGATATTCCGCTGACGGCCGAATTCCAGGCCAGGGATTATCCACAGGTTCCGGTTGTTCGATTTCTACCATCTGATAGGCCAATGTACTTGGCCGTTGGAAGCGATACGGGTTCCCAGGCCGCCTGAATGCCGGCCAAAGGCCGTTAGCTGCCAGGCGGTCCTACCAGAATGTCCTGGCCTTCGATCTGCACCGGGTACACCTTAAGATTATCTTCCGCCGGAGGGGTCAAACACTCTCCGGTGGTTACATTGAAGTTCGCACCGTGCAGCGGACACTCTATCTCAGCACCGTTCAAGTCTCCCTCGGAAAGGGCGGCGTAGGCATGAGAACAGATCTCGTCGCACGCGTAGATAGTCCCATCCACGTTCGCCAGCAGGACCTGCTCCCCTCCCACTTCAACCGCCATCATGTCTCCCGGAGACAGATCGCCTAGATCAGCTACTTTCTCGAAACCCGCGTCGGCCATGAATCCTCCTCTATTTTGCGCAATCAGGAACCCATCCAGGTCCCGGGACGGCGGGGCAAACGTTGAACCGGCCGCACGCCGGCTTCGTCCCCGCCATTTATTACGTCATGGGGTGTTTAAAACCACGCTATATTATAGGGCACCCAGTCACACGATTAAAAGTCGGGACATCGTGACGACCGAGGTTTTTTTCTTTGCCCTTTAGTGGACAGCTAAAACACGTATTAGCTATAATGGCTCTTGGCAACGCAGCGGGCGCCTCGTTTCGCTACCGGCCTAGAGCAGGCCACTTCCAAAGTAATGCGCGAACGTTCTTCCCCTGTCTAACGCCGTCTCTCACGGAGAGGTGCCGGAGCGGTCGAACGGGCGCGACTGGAAATCGCGTAGGGGCCTCCAGCTTCTCGCGGGTTCGAATCCCGCCCTCTCCGCCATCCCGTCACAAGCGGCAACCATCAGATCCCTTTGGCCGCGTAGACCTCAGGGTTGGCGCAGGCCTCCAGTCTTCTCCCTTCAATTCCCGCTACCACGTTTCTTGCCGCCAATAAACACGTCCTTCGTCGAGAATCGATGGAGGCGCTGCCGATATGGGGTGTGATGACCAGGTTGTCCAGCGTGAGCAGGGGGTCGTCTGGTAGTATCGGCTCCGGGTCAGTGACATCCAATGCAGCGCCGCTGATCCAACCTTCCTTTAGCGCCGTGTAGAGCGCCTGGGAGTCAACCACCGCCCCCCGAGCCGTGTTGACTAAGATGGCTGTCGGCTTCATCAGCCGTAATTCCCGCTCGCCGATAAAATGCCTTGTCTCCAGCGTGAGCGGTATGTGTAGAGTCACGAAATCAGCGGTGCTCAAAAGGTCCGAGGGCTCGAAATACTCCATACCGAGCTGCGACTCCAGTTCCAGCTTGCGAGTTCGAGAGTAGTAGATGACACGCATATCGAATCCGCGGGCCCGCTTGGCCATCTCCACCCCGATCTGGCCCATACCGATGATGCCCAACGTCGCGCCGTGGACTTCGGCTCCCAGCCACACCATGGGATGGTACTGCATCTTCCAATTGCCGGCCCTCAGCCAGCGGTCGCCCTCGCTGATACGACGAGCCGCGGACATCAGCAGCCCAAACGCGATGTCCGCGGTAGCTTTTGCCAATACCCCGGGGGTGTTGCCAACCAACACGCCCCGCCGGGTAGCCTCGGCCACATCGATGTTGTCCACCCCAACACCGAGTTGACTAACCACCTTTAGCCGATGGGCCGCTTGAAACACATCGGCATCTATGCGGTCCATGATGTTGGTTAAGATCCCGTCGGCCTCGACGACTTTTCCCAGAAGCTGTTCGGGCGTGGGCGGCTCGTCATCGGGCCACACCTCCGTGTCAGCCGCGTCGGTTAGGACCTCAAGGGCTTCCGGGAAAAATTGGCGGGTAACGAACACCCGTGGCCTGAGAATAACCACCCTGTTGCTCCTTGGAGTGAGTTCCTTGGACTGAGTTCCGGGAGTGAGTTGGGCAATTGTAACCAAACGGCCTGGATATTTCCAGGGTTAAGCCGAATGCTATACTTGGGCGCTAGACACGAAAAACCAACCGCGAATCTGTAGGTTAGGATGGCCCTGTTCCTAAACGAGAGAGAGGTGGCCGATCTGTTGCCCATGAA
>JAKUQE010000184.1 GCA_022450395.1 Dehalococcoidia bacterium
AAATCCCGAGATTGAGATTGTCCCGGACCTGGCCGAGGATTGGGACATCAGCCCGGACGGCAAGGTGTTTACCTTCCGCCTGCGCCAAGACGCCAAGTTTCACGACGGCAGACTGGTTGTGGCCGAGGATTTCCGGTGGTCTTTGGAGCGCGCCGCCGACCCGCTAACCGAGTCTCCGGTGGCCGACCTGTACTTGGCTGATATTCTTGGCGTCGCCGACAAGCTAAGCGGAAAAGCCCAGTCGATAAGAGGACTTCGGGTTATCGACGACCATACGTTGGAGTTAACCATCGACGCTCCCAAGTCTTATTTCCTGGCCAAGATGACCTACCCAACCGGGTTCGTCGTCGACCGGCAAAACGTGGAGGGCAATAAGAACGATTGGGTCTTTGAGCCCAACGGCACCGGTCCGTTCCGGCTGGAGCGGTACGAAATCGGCGAGACGATCATCCTCGGCCGTAACGAGCTTTATCACCTGGGTCCGCCCTTCTTGGACTCGGTGGAATTCATCCTCAGCGGGGGCGACCCCATGCTGATGTACGAGAATGATGAGATCCATCTTACCGGCCTGGGTTTGGCCGACCTGGAGAGGGTACAAGACCCGGACAATCCCCTCCGCGCTGAGTTGGCCACCGCGCCACCGAGTTTCAGCGTGTCCTTCATCGGGTTGAACGTGAACGAACCGCCCTTTGACGATCCCAAATTCCGGCTGGCCCTGAACTACGCCGTCAACAAAAAAGAGATCGCTACCTCCGCCCTTTCGGATCTGGTGGTCCCTGCCGTAGGCGTTATCCCGCCGGGTTTTCCCTCCTACAACCCAGACCTGAAGGGGTATGGTTACGACCCGGAGAGGGCCAAACGGCTGCTCAGCGAGTCCCGCTACGGGGCAGATACCGGCTCCATTCCTCGCATAACCTTGTCCATCGCCGGGAACTTCGGAGCTTCGGTGGGCCTGGATATGGAGGTAATGCTCCGGTCGTGGGAGGAGACGCTGGGAGTTGAGGTTGAGATCCAGCAGACCGAATGGGCCACCTTCCTGCAGGACTTGCACAAGCGCCGTTTCCAGATGTTTGCCATCGGTTGGAGCGCCGACTATCCGGACCCCCAGAACTTCCTGGACATTTTGTTCCATAGTGAAAGCACCAACAACTGGGGCGCTTACAGCAATCGTGAGGTAGATTCCCTTCTCGAAAAAGCTCGCGTCGAGCCCGACCAGGTCGCGCGGTTCCAGCAATACAACCTTATCGAGCAATTGATCGTCGATGACGCACCTTGGGTGCCCCTGTGGCACAGTACTGAACGGAAAGTACTGATCAAACCTCAGGTGAAAGACTATTTCTTGGTGCCGATGACCATTTCCAAACTGAGGCACGTGTACTTTAGCGATAATTAAGAGTGCGAACGGCAGGGTTGGCCGTTCCGTCAGCATCACAGCGGGCCACAACACCCGCCTGATCGGATAGCGGTTGACACACGTTTGGACCGTCCGTATGATGCCAAATGGCCTTGTCGTTGATGAAGTTGGTAAGCTACGCAATTTAATAAATTTGAGCACTAGGTTGGGAGCAAGAAAGCAAAAGAATGGGTAAACTTTCCGCGATTTGCCGCTTTTTCAGCAGTTGGTACGTATCGGGCCCCTTGCTCGCTGTCTTGGGCATCGTCTTAGGGGCTTGGGTGTTCTTTAACGTCTATCCCGGCAAGCCCAAGATCGGGGTAATAGACATTCCCTTTACGGTTATCAATGACGATTCGGCCTTTGTCATCAGCACATTCCTGGAATATGCCCGCCGCGATGACTCCATCAAGGGGGTATTCATCCGGCTGAACAGCCCCGGCGGCGGAGCTGCCGCCAGTGAACAATTGTATTTCGAGACACGAGCCTTACGAGAGAAAAAGCCCGTGGTCATCATCATGAATGATATCGTCGCCAGCGGCGGCTACATGATGTCCATGGGCGCCAACTATCTTTTCACCAAGCCCAGTTCCTTCATCGGCAACGTGGGGGTTATTCTCTCCTTCCCCGGCCCCCTTATCTCTCGTACGCCTGGTGAGCAGATCGTTCCAACCGGCCCTTTTAAGTTGAACGGCGGCGGGCGGCGTTACTTTATTGGGCTGACCGACCAGTTGAAGCAGGCTTTCGCCTCGATTGTGATGACCGAGCGTGGAGATGTGCTGAAGATCCCCCGGTCGGAAGTGCTCAGCGGCCGCATCTGGGCGGGAGTTGAGGGCGTCAAACTTGGTATCGCCGACGAGATCGGCGGAGATACCGATGCCATAAAAAAGACGGCGAGCCTGGCTGGCATCTCCAACTACGATTTGGTAGACGTTAATACAGAGGTCTTTCGCAATTTCAACAAACAGTTCAAGCGGATCATCGAGCCTTTGGAAGAAACCGATTCCTCGCCCAGTTTGGCCGGCGCCGCGGGCTTGATAGCCGCCTTGAGGAGCAGTCAGTCTTCCACCCAAGCCACGGACGACGTGTTTACGCCGGTCGACGTAGGTAGCCTGCGCCGGTACATCGTTCCCTCTGGATTGGGTGAATCGCAGGGAAAAGTCCTGCCGGAATTTCCGATGAAGATAAACGGTCCAAACGTGTATTACTTATATGTCGGCCCTAATCAATAGATTCGGAAGGCTAGGCCTTCTGCTAGTGTTCGGCGTCGGAGCCTTTCTGGTTTTCTATTTCTATTTCTACGGAGTAAGTGGCTACGACGCCCCTCCACCCACCGTACTACCCATGGACGCCATTACCGCGCCGTCTTCTGAGTTGCGCTTGTTTGACGAGTCTCCCCTCATACAAAAGGGCACTCTGTTGATCGACGGCATCCACGGCAATGATTTCACCAAAAGCGAGCTGGCGGCGCTTATCTCCAGGGTCAACGACCGGGGATATGAAGTTGAATTCATGGGAACTGTGGGCCGATTCGGGAATTTCTCCAGTCTTTCAGAGAGCGTCAGGCTGACTATGATGAAGGAAAAGCTGCGGCGCGCCGATAGTTTGGCGGTGATACTTCCCATCGACGACTACACTCCAGAAGAAGTAGATCTGGTTGAGCGATTCATTCTGCGCAAGGGCGGCAAGGTCCTGCTCATAGCCGACCCGACGCGCCGTCACCAGATAAATAGCCTGGCCGAGCGATTTGGCCTGGCGTTCCAGTCCGATTACCTGTACAACACCACCGACTACGACCTTAATTTCCAGAACGTCTTCATCAGCGACTTCCGGGAGGACGAGGTAACCAAGGGCCTGGAGAAAATCGTTCTCTACACCGCCGGCTCCATCAGGACGCCCAATCCGGGATTGGCTTTTACCGACGGCGGCACCCATTCCTCAATGCTGGAGCAGATCGAACCCTTTTATCCTTTGGTTAAAGCCGCGGAAGGTCGGGTTCTGGCCTTGTCCGACTTCACATTTATGATTCCGCCGCGAAACGCCATCCTGGACAATAATAAGCTGATCTCCAACATTGCTGACTACTTGACGTCCAGCCAACGAAGCTTTGACCTGGCCGATTTCCCCGGGTTCTTTAAAGACGACGTTGACATTCTGCTAGGCCGCTCCGAGTTGTTTGACGTAGCAGGGGACCTGAAAGACGGACTGGCCACCTTCCGGATCAACGCGGAGGTGCGAGGCGTTGAGGACATCACCAAGGATATGGTTTACGTAGGCCTTTACGAGGATTCCGCCGATGTGGCCCAGTATTTGGAGCTAGCCGGTTTAGGAGTGGATGACGTTATTCGTACCCCGTTCACCCCTGACATCCAACGGGAAGATACCGCCATCATCATGCTCAACAGTGGCCCCGAGCGCCAGGTATTGGTAATTTTGGGCGATTCGGAATCTGCCCTCAGGGATGTGGTGGTCCGACTTAGCCGGGGCAGTTTCAGGGACGGCCTGGTGGGTGATTTTGTAGGAGTGTACCGCACCCCATGAGAATAAAGTTGCGTAGATTTGGTTGGCTGATCACGGGCGGAATTCTGCTTCTGGCAATAGGGTGCGGGTCCGCCGCGCCGGCGGCCAGCCCGTCTTTGGATACTCCAACACAGACTCCCAATATCCCCGCGACGGAAGAAGCAAAGGGTCCGGCCGCTCCGGTGCGTATTCCCACAGCCACACCGGTGCCGCCCCAGGTCAGCCAGACAGCTCAGGACTTCGCCTCCGGATATCTTGTGATAAACGAGGAATGGGACGAGCTTCACCGGGATTTCGACAAATGGCGCCAGGGCCTGATCACCTGCGACCCTAGCTCGGTGCAATCCGCCCTTGTCCGGTTCTCCGGAAGTTTTGCCGGAATAACCGAGACCGCCCGATCTCTATCCCGGCACTCTGCCGTACGCGATCTTTCGGACCAGCTCATCAAGGCTGCCGAAGAAGAAGAGCAGGCACTGCGCCGATTGCGGGACAACTGGATGCCTGATTCAGATGAAGCCGAGCCGGTAAACGAGTCTGGGGCTTCTGATTCAGGGTCCGAAGACTCGGGCTCCGGTCAAGCAGGGAGTCAAGATTTGCCGGTGTTTGAGGGCGTAGCCGTTGCCCGTTCCGCCGCTTCGGCCATCCAAAAGAGCGTAGCCGACCAGCTTAGCGACCTCCAAGAAAAGACCGGCCGGGCCTCCGAAAGCAAGGTGGGCGAATTTTCCGACGCGGTCAAGTCGGCAAGCGCCTCATGGGACCGGTTCCACCGTGATTATGATTCATTCCGTACCGGCCAAAGTGGGCTTACGCCCGAACAAGCAGAGAGGGCCTTAGGGGGCTTGGTGGACGATTTCAGGGCGGTGGTTCAAGCTGTTCGAGACTTGCCTTCCACCTCCGCGACCGACTCGGTGGCCTCGCTTTTGGCGGAAGCTGTTGAAGAAGAAGATTTGGCCCTGCGTCTCCTGAGAGGGGCCTTACCTAAATCGGTGGAGAACTCTACGGAATCGTCCGCGAACGGTGATGAATCGACTGATGAGATTGTCTTGGTTCCCGGCGACCCCGCGCTGTTCGATCTCTTTGATGTTCAGATCGTTGAGGCTAACAGTGCCCGGCGTCAGGCTAGGAAAGAACTGGCATCAGCAACAGAGTCGGTCTCCGCGGATAGCCGCGCCGCGATAGAAGCCTTTGCCAGCCAATACGCGGATCTGAATCAGGAATGGGACGCTTTCCACAAAGATTACGACCGTTGGCGCAGCACCGAGGGCGGCTGTGACCGGACAAAAGCCGTTGAAGCTCTGGGCGGATTTACTCTTCGCTCAGCCGAACTAAGCGGCAGCGTGCGTGATTTGCCCAGAGCCACCTTCCTACGGCCCTTAGGTGAGTTGATGGTAGAAGCCGCTGAAAGAGAGGAAGGCGCTCTTAGGGAGTTGCGGACTTCATGGAGGCCCTTCGACCCTCAGGCTTTCCAAACTCTGGATCGCCAGCGCAACACTTCCGGTAAACTGAGGCGCCAGGTAGCTTTGGGTATCGCGGAACTTCTGGAGAGCTACGGTATCGCCGCGCCCTGATCCGTCGGTTAACTCCGGACATGTGCCGGCCGTTAACCTTTCCCGTCAAGGTAAACTTCTCGAAGAAGTAATATTCGTATACGCCTAGGCAGGATCCGGTTGAGGGTTTTTGCCTTGGATCAGCCTTACCACTAAAGAAGTTGGGCGATCCATTGATCGGCGCTGCGCACCATGGTGGCCAAGCCTGGAAGCATTCCCAAGGCAATCTCCGGATATTCTTCCAGCGCCGGCAAAAAGTCGTCCCGAGACAAAACGTAGCATTCCATGGGCTCCATGGCGGTTACATTGGCCGACGGGGGAAGGCCATCCAGAAGGCCGATCTCTCCGAAGCAGTGCCCATGCCCTAGAATGGCCAAGACCGCTTCAGCCTCCCAACTTTGAGAGGGTTTTGTTACCTTGGCAACCCCTGACTTTACGATGTAGAGACCGTCCACCGAGGTGGTGTCCCTGTTAGTGTTCCGTATCATGTGTCCTTCAGGGAGGTAAACCAAGCGCAATTGGGCTGCCAAACGGGCCAACCCCTCTTCTTTCACGTGCTTAAACAGGCCTACTTGGGCCAGGAAATCCGTTGTTCCCACCGCATCTCTCCTACTTGAAAACAGGTCCGCCTTGCCGCTACCAGGCAATCCGGCAATAGTTATGCCCAACGATGAATTCGGTGGCCGATGTCAGTATGTTACGGCAGTGTCCGCGGTCCTACGGTGTTAACACCCTTTTCTAGTACGGTGGCCATACCCTATGGTATAGTCTGATTCGAAGCCGCCGGGGTACTCCGTTGGCGAAACGGTACGGTTTACCAGGGCATTCGGCGGCAGTCCCATTATCTGCCCTGTTGGCAACCAGCAAAAGTGGGACACTTTTGTTAAGGAGAGATCAGGGGGATGTGGCAGTATTGTAGGACTCCCGG
>JAKUQE010000185.1 GCA_022450395.1 Dehalococcoidia bacterium
CTGATCTAAACTTGGTTTTCGTGGCGGCTGCCGGAATCGATTCCTGGCATGCTGAAGGTTTGACCGACGTGGCACGCCTTGGCCGTAGCAGGTGGTATCAGCGGGCCGGCGGGAAAGTGCGCGCTTCACAACGGCTCGCCGTAGCCCGGTCGACTCGCGTATAGTAGGCCCCACCGCCGGAAAGTACGAGGCTGAACATCCACCAAACATCCCTCAAAATCAGGAAGAGAGACATCAGGAAGATTGGCGTTTCGTTCCCCACTACCAGCATTGGCCACGACTCAGGGGCCGTCCGCGAATTCGTCCAGACTGCGGAGGACCTGGGTTACAGCCACATCCGCATCCTCGACCACGTGGTCGGAGCCAACCCAGAGAAGCATCCCGAGGTGCCCGAATTCTATTACACCCACGAGAGCGTCATCCGCGAACCGTTCACCCTGATGGCCTACATAGCAGGGTTCACCGAGAACATCGGACTCGTCACTGGAATCATAATTCTACCGCAACGCCAGACCATCCTGGTTGCGAAACAGGCGGCGGAGGTTGACGTTTTGAGCGGAGGAAGGCTTCGTTTGGGCGTGGGCGTCGGCTGGAACCCGGTGGAGTTCACCGCGTTGGGGGAGGACTTCAGCAACCGAGGCCGGCGCATCGAGGAGCAGATCGAGGTATTGCGGCTGCTGTGGACGGGCAATCCCGTTGAATTTCACGGCAAGTGGCACCATATAGAGGCGGCGGGAATCAATCCCCTGCCCATCCAGCGGCCGATACCCATATGGATGGGGGCCGGGGCTCCTGGCAAGCCCGTCGGCCCCAATAGGGTGCTCCAGCGCGTCGGCCGGCTCGCGGATGGGTTCTTCCCGCTGACCGAAGCCGGGGACACAGCCAAGTCCCTCATCGACTCCGTCAAAGGCTACGCCAAAGAAGCGGGCCGCAACCCCGACGACCTGAAGATTGAAGGGCGGATCGAGCTAACGGGTACGCCGGAGGAGTGGAAGACGGCGCTGGTGCAGTGGGAGGAACTGGGTGTGGACGCAATCTCCGCTGGGACGACGCGGGCGCCCTTCCATACGCCCGACGAGCACATACAAGCGATAAAGACTTTCAAAGAGATTATCTAGACCTGGACCGGGGCGCAGGAAAGCCCTGGCAAGACGCTTACATGACGGCGTTGGGCCTCGGCGGGTTAGGGCGCCGTCCCAGCACCGTTTCCGTGTTCCCGGACTTCTACCCGGCCCAGGTGGCCTGGGGTATGGGGACCATCTTGAGACGGTGCCCCACCAGGGGGCCGGCGATCGCCTTCCCGTCCAAGTGGGTCCAGATGGTGCCCGTTTGATGGTCTTGCATCCTGAAGACGCCGCCCAGCAGCCCAACCTCCGCGAAGGTCAGGCGCTTTCCGTCGATCGTGGGGTCGAACCCAACCAAGAATCCCAAATTAAATAGGGCGCATCGCCGGAGGTCCGATGTAGGAGGGCTGTTCGAACCGCCAGTTGGCTGCCCCACGGCGTGCCCCGGCGACGTGGGCCAGAAGGCCGTCAAACACCAACTCCCCACTCTCATCCTCAAACAGACTCAGGTACAGCATTTGGCGCCATCGACCGAAGCAAATTGGGAGTTGCCATCCAACAGCACCGTGAGGTCCTTGGGGGATATTCCACTTGCCCTGACGATTCACCTCCCAGAATTAAGCGGATCTTCCCTATCGTGTTGATGCCGCTGCACGGGCCTCGGGGGGTAGGGACTCCTCCCAGTCGGGAATCAGGACCCGAGAAGTGGGCTCCAGCAGGAGGATACACACTACGCCTCCCAAGCTGGCGGCTATGGAGAATAGCCAGGCTACATCATATGAGCCCAAAGTGTCGTAAATGATGCTTCCAAACAGGCCACCCACGGCCATGCCTAAGCCCGCGCCCATACTCTGGAAGCCGAAGATAGTCCGGACTGGCCCCATACCGAAATACTGGCGGTTGATCACCAGAAAGGCCGACATTTCCCCACCGAACCCGATCCCGAACAGGACGGCAAACAGGTAAAACTGCCAGGCTTCCTGGGTCCAGAAAAGCAGGGCAACCGTGATTCCCTGAAGAAAGTAGGCCAGGGTCATCACTCCCCTAGACCCGAACTGTTCCGCCAATACCGGAGTCATGAACCGGCTAGCAATGCTGGACAGCGAATAAATGCTGACGATCAACGCCGCCCCTTCCAGGGACATACCACGAGTCGTGGCGTAGAAAACCACATGGACCATTACGACTGCGTGGCCCACGCATCCCAGGTGGTGGATGGTGGGTAAGTTCCAAAAGGCCCTGGTGCGTCGAGCGTGCCGCAGGAAAACCCTGCTTCGCAATTTCGCCATTTCCGGATCGGGTGGGCGCGTTGGGGACGGATCATCTTCAGTGGCGCCGTAGGGTTTCATCCCTCGCCCTGCCGGCTCGCTATGGAACAGCCACAGCAGCGACAGGATAATCACACCCCCGACCGCCGCAATGATCCAGAAAGATGTTTGCCACTCAAGTTTGGTGAACATGATTGCCAGACTGGGAGCCAAGATCGAGGAACCCATCCCTCCGGCCGACTGCTGTAAGCCCACAGCCAGCCCCAGCCGCGTCTTAAACCAGGCGGCCACTGTGGTGGGTATATTGACCCGGAAGAGGGCCTGTGAGATCCCCAGGACAAGGCAATAATATAAGTATAGCTGCCATGGTTGACTGATGGTGCTAAGAAGCAGCAAGCCCGCCACATACAGCACCACACCTGATATCATTGCCGGCCGTGCTCCGTACCGGTCACCGAGCCACCCCGCCACGGGTGACAGAACGGCGCCGACAATGCTGCGGAAGAAGTAAGCCAGCGTGATGGTGGTCAGGGTCCAGCCAAAGTTATCCTGCATTACGACCAGTAAAATGGCGAAAGCTTGGCTGACCACGTTGGTGGTAAGCTGCAAGATGGTGGCCATGCCCACGATGAACCAGGCATAATGGAGATTTACGCCTGTGGACCTTACCCGCGCAATCAAGTTAATCACCGCCACAGTTACCACCTGATACCGTTATTCGATCGGTTTGCCCGGCATCTCCCGGTTGAGAAATGGAAGACGATGCCTTCAAAGTTTCCACGGGAACATCGAGCCTACAACCCTGTGGCCAAATTACGTGAGGATGTCGATGCATGGCTCAGTAAACACGCTCCACCCGTAGGAAGTTCCTTTAGTGCACTCGATTTTAGCGGCGATAGGGCGACGGCGCTCCCAGCACCAACGCCGACAGCGACGCCAACCGGGAACTGTTAGAAGAGGCCGCCGGTAGATGGCCTGCAGTCCCATGGTCCGCATTAAACGCTGGACCCGCTTCCGGCTAACCTGGTAGCCCCGCCTGCCCAGCCACACCTTTATGCGCCGCGACAACAACCAATCTTTTCCCCACCACGGCAAGGTCTACGACCTTCGAACCAAATCCACGTGGCCGGCGTAAAGGCTGCCGAAATTGGTAATCACTCTTCCTTTCCACCAAATGTTGGGGCTTAGTATCCCACGGCGTAGGCTTCACACCTGGGGTCGGCGCCTCCCTGGAGCACTCCGGTTTCTGGATTGCGGGTGATGACTCCGTAAAGAGCAGAGCCCTCCCACCAATCCGGGTAGCGCTCCACCGTGTGCCCCCTCCGCTGAAGTCCATCTACCGCTTCTTGAGAAATCCTCCCCTCGGTCCTCACCACGCCGGGCCGATTCGCCGAGGGAAACCCGGATGAGGGGAAATTGTAGCTGTAGAAACGGGCCGCCTCCACTGCTTCCTGCGGGTCCATCCCAAACTCCACCACGTTGAGAAAGATCTGCAGCGTGCCTTGCGGGATGTGGTCTCCGCCATGAGCACCCAAGGCCATCACCGGCTGGCCGTCCCGCAACACCAACGCCGGGGCGGGTGTCAGGCGCGGCCGCTTTCCAGGGGCAACAGAGGCGGGATGGCCGTCCTGGAGTTTAGACTGGCCACCTCGCTGGGATAGGTATAGACCAGTGCCAGGGATAACTGGACCACCGCCTTTCATTCCCTCACTGGGTGTAGAGGAGAAGATGTTGCCGTCGTTATCGATGACTCCGAAGTAGGACGTGCCCCCACCCTCTTCTCCTGCAGTCGCGACCGCAGGAACCGCCTCGGCTGGTGACCGGGGTGCGCCGTCCAGGGTCGCCCTGCACCGGCGCGGGTCACCCGCCGGCGGCATCACAGGCCAGGCACGCTCTGGGTCTATCAATGTCCGGCGTTCTTTAGCGTAGGCCTCAGACATCATTTCATCTATGGGAACGTCCACGAAGGCAGGATCGCCAATATACTGCTCCCTATCTGCGAAGGCCAGGTTCAGTGCCTGGGTCGCGGCATGAATGTACTCGGCGGAGTTGTGGCCCATGGCCTTCAGGTCGAAGCCCTCCAAGATTTTCAGTGCCTGGGGAAGCAACGGTCCCTGGCACCATGGTCCGCAGCAATACAGGTCGTAGCCATGATAATTGACGGTTACCGGCGGCTCGATGCGGACCTTGTATTCGGCCAGGTCGGCCATGGTCAGAAGGCCTCCTTGGGATTGATAGAACGAGACGATCTTTTGGGCCAATTCCCCCTTGTAGACGAAATCCCTAGCCGCCATTAAGGCGCCTTCTCTACCCTGGGCACGGTTGGCATCTTCCACTGCAACCAACTGGGCCAAGGTCTCCGCCGCGTCTTTCTGGTAGAACATTTCTCCCACGGTCGGTGCCCGGCCTCCCGCCAGAAATATCTCCGCGTTACTGGGCCATGCGGCGTATAGGTCGAAGGCATCCCGAAGCCGGTCCGCCAGGTAGCGGTACATGGGAAATCCCTGCTCCGCTAGTGCTATGGCGGGACCGACTACTTCCGCGAAACTCATGGTTCCGTACCGGGCTAATGCTGTGAACCATGCATCGGCGGCGCCAGGCGTCAGGGCCCGGGGAATCCCACTGGGCATCTGGCCATTATGATTGCGTTGGAAATATTCCACTGAAGCTGCCTTGGGCCAGACCCCCAGACCATCGATGGTCGTCACTTCCATCCGATCTGCCAGGTACATGATGGTGGGAGCGACCCCCAAGAACCCGCAATCGTCGGCATGGACTATGTTCAAGGCCAGACCCACCGCCACACCGGCGTCTATGGCGTTACCTCCCCGCCTCAATACATCAAGGCCAGCCATGGAGGCGCTGGGATGGCTTGAGACGACGACGCCATTGACACCCTGGATCTGGGGCCGGAAGCTCCTGAGAGTCGTTCCTGGGACCGGCATGAGATTCTCCTTGACGCCTGGTATACGGAGATAGCCTGACTGATACTACAACAAGGCAATGGTCCTGGGAAACCGCGCTAGATAGGCAGAGCCTCCTCGGTCCCTTCCGCAGGCAGCTCAACTCCAAAGGCATTGACGTTGAAGGCCAGCATGGCATAGTAGCCCACGAGGTTGGTAAGTTCGGTGAGCCCGAGGACTCCGAACTGAGCCAGCGCGGCATCAAACGTAGCCTGGCTGACACGGCGAGTCTGGAAGAACTCCCTTCCGTAATTCACCACGGCGTATTCGTCCGGTGCCAGGTTGGGAAGCTCTTGCCGGTCTCGTTATCAGGTCATAGTGTCTGCTAGCCCTTGATGCAAGCTAACCTCCGAAATTTGTGACCAGCACCCCCATGGGTCTCTCGCCCACTGAATAGGTCTCCAATGGTGTAAGTCCACCCATATCGCTGTTTATACGGTACGCAGCAAGGCGGCCGGACGCCGAGCCAGCGGCGAAGACGAACTTTCCCTCAGGGTCGAGGCTGAACGCACTGGGCACAGCTTCGGTCGGCACCTGTCCAATTACCGACAAGCGACCGGTGGAGGCGTCGACGGAGAAGCACGCGATGCTGTTGTAACCACGGTTGGGAACATAAAGGAATTTGCCGGAAGGAGAGATTTGAATCTGAGAGCAGGTGTTCCTTTGGGTGACACCCTCAGGAAGGGTCGCTATCGTTTGAAAGGCAGACAGGGTTCCGGCAGAAGAGTCCATATGATACGCGGTGACACTGCAGCCCTGCTCATCAGAAAAGTAGACTATGTCCCGGGTTGGATGAAAGCAGTAGTAACGGGGACCGAGGTTCCCATCCTGTTCAACCTTGAGAGGAGAGTTTGGAGTCAGATGGCCGGTGTTTTCATCGAACCGGAACTGATAAATCACATTTGGCCCTAATTCGTCCTTAGCGGGTTCTAGTACGTTATCGAATAGCCGGGCGATGTG
>JAKUQE010000186.1 GCA_022450395.1 Dehalococcoidia bacterium
GGCGGCACCTGGTATTGGAACCGCTACCCAGGGGCCCGCTTCGACTCCGAGAGTTACACCTACGGTTATTCGTTCTCAGAGGAGCTCTTGCAGGAATGGGACTGGAAAGAGCATTATTCCGGCCAGCCGGAGAACGAGCGCTATTTGAATTATGTAGCGGACAAGTTTGACCTGCGCCGGGACATCGAGTTCAATGCCCGCGTCGCCTCGGCGGTCTACGACGAGCGCGAGGACCGCTGGCAGGTCCAAACGGAGGATGGCCGGCGGGCTAGCGGGCAATTTCTGATCGCGGCGGTCGGTAATCTGTCCGCAGGTTATGTTCCCGACTTTGAGGGGATTGATAGCTTCCAGGGCAGCTGGTGTCATACTTCCAGATGGCCGAAGGAAGGTATGGATTTAGCCGGCAAGCGCGTGGGGGTAGTTGGCACTGGAGCCACCGCCGTCCAACTCATCCCGGAAATTGCTGACGAAGTCGCCCATCTGACCATCTTCCAGCGAACGGCGAACTACTGCGCACCGCTACGGAATAGCCCGATCGACCCGGAGTGGCAGCGGGAGATCAAGGCAAATTACCCGGAGATCTTTAAAAAGTGTAGCGAAACTCCAGGCGCGTTTATGCACGCATTTGATCCGCGGTCGGCCCTGGAAGTCCCGGAGGAAGAGCGGCTGGCGCAGTACGAGAGGTTGTGGGCGGAGCCCGGTTTCAAGAAATGGTTGGCCAATTTCCAGGACATTATGACGCCCGGCGAGGCCAATGAGGACTACGCTGAATTCGTCCGAAATAAGATCCGCGAACGCGTAAAAGACCCAGTGGTGGCGGAGATGCTGGTGCCCAAGGACCATCCCTTCGGCTCCAAGCGCCTCCCCTGCGAGACCGGATATTATGATGTTTTCAACCGGGACGACGTCTTATTGGTTGACGTGCGCGAGGCGCCGATCGAGCGCATCACCCCCAAGGGCATCCAGACCAGCGGCGCCGAGTACGAATTGGACGTCATCATCTTTGCGACGGGATATGACGCGGGGACCGGATCGTTGACCAGGATAGATATCCGCGGAGAAGGCGGTCAGACGATAAAAGACAAATATGCCGGGGGTCCGCGCAACTATATGGGCCTCCAAAGCGTCGGGTTCCCGAATCTCTTCATCATGCCGGGCGCTGGGGCGGGCAACTTCACCAGAGGCTGCGAGCCGGTCGTGGAATGGGTCGCCGACTGCATCGGCTATATGCGCCAGAATGAGTTCAAGCATATCTCGGCCACGCCCGAGGCAGAAGAGGCATGGACCGAGTACGTCGCCGAGGCCGGCGCCAATTTGCTCCGGACAAAGGCTGATTCTTGGTTTGTGGGCGCGAACATTCCCGGTAAAGCACGGGTCTTACTTGGCAGTCCAGACAGCGCTCCAGTTGCGCGGGCCAAGCGGGCGCAGGTCGCGGCCAATGGCTATGAAGGGTTTCTGCTTCGATAAATGCTTCCAATGGCTTAGCCGATCTTTTCGGTGAATAGAGGAGAGGATACGTGCGCCGAGTTGTCGTGGACCTTCACGTATTAGCTTGACACACTATGCAGTTGCAGAAGCGGCTGGCTGGCCTGAAACTGCTGATCATCGATGAACTGGGCTTCGTATCCCTCTGCAAGACCGGGGCGGAACTGCTGTTCACCAAGTCGACGGCGATTCAATATGCCAAAGACAATATCCGTGCCAACTCGGTGCACCCTGGCATTATAGAAACCGACATGACCCTCCCTACTATCCTTACCGACGAGGAAGCCCGAAGAGGGCGGATCGCTAGGACTCCCATAGGGCGGATCGGCCAACCGGACGACGTTGCATACGGGGTATTGTTTCTGGCGTCAGACGAGTCTTCGTTCATGACCGGAAGTGAGCTGGTGATAGATGGCGGCAGGACGGCTCAGTAACCCCGGACTTGTCATCCGTTCATCAACACCGGTAAGAACTAGATGGGTGTTCGACACGGTCTGACTTCCTAATGTTTTCTAATGTTTCCTTTTGCGATGGAATCATGGGACCCCTCAACGACGAGGCAGTTGGCCAAGAATCTCCATAACTTCGGAAATGTCAGCCACGTTCTCCAGGTTCTCCAGGAGACTCAACAGGCGCTCAGTATCCTGCTGGGATAGAACACGTTGGACACAGTCGAATACCTTCGCCATGCGCTCTCCCCGGCTCATCGGGTTGGCTGCGGACCCGCGGAAGGCGTGGCACTCGGAGTCGACAGTGCTTCCATCTTTCAGTTGCGCCGTTGCTCTCACCGCGGATGATTCCGGATCGCCGGGTTCGACGCTAATCTTTCGGAGAGTCTCTTCCATATCCGTCGAGAACCGGCGCTGGTCGGTAAAGGTCTCGATTCCCACTTGGCCGTCCAGGAGTGCTGCCGCGGCGCAGTATTCCACGCTGAACTTGCCATCAAGACCGCTCAGGGGTAGCGGCCCAGAGTGCCCACGGCCACGCATTTGGATGGTCAAATGGTCCACCATGTCGGCCTGAAGGTCATGCTGTTGGCGAAGGTCCAGCACGGCTTCTATGGGGTTTTGCATATAGACTTGGGCAGGGAATCGTTTGATGTCGAAACCGGGCTCCACCAAGCGGAAGGACGTTCCCAAACCTTGGGTTAGAATTTCCAAGTCCAGGTTTCCATTGAACAGGGCTTCTGAGTAGCCGTTGGGAGCCTCAAAAATGGAGTCATTACTGGTATAACCCGCTGAGGCTAGGATAGCAGCCTCGGCGCCCATCCGCGCCGCGTTCCCAGTGTGGGTAGACTTGACCATAGTGCCTGTGTTGGCGGTCAGTCCGCCGGTGCGAGAAGCGGCAATACCCATAGCCATTTGAGTGAGGTGGGTGTCGAGCCCAAGTACTTTTGCGCTGGCAACAGCTCCTCCCAAGGGACCAACCAGGCCCGGAGGATGCCAGGCAGGATTGGACACAGCAGCAGAGGCAGCCCGCAGCCGTCCCTGAATCTCCCATCCCAGCACATAAGCCTCAATGATGATCTTACCGCTAGTGTTTCTCCCTTGGCCTAGGGCAAGCGCTGCGGGAAGACAGGACGAAGTGCCGTGGGTCGGCGGGTATCCTTGAATCTCGTAGTCCAGGCAGTGGCCAAACACACCGTTGGCGAATGCAGCGGATGGAGCATTAGTCTTAAACCCCCATCCGACGACGGAGGATTGGGGAGACCCACCTAACTCCTGGACATATCGACCGATGATTGATGCCAATTCCTGAGTGGAGCCTGCCAGCATGTTAGCTACCCCGTCCAGGATAGCGATCTTGGCAGCTTCTACCACTGAAGTGGGAAATGCGTCGTAACCGGTATCCACGATAAACTGGGCTAGGGTCTTGGTGGCGCTCATATCAGCCTCGAAAAGGAAGGATGGTGGATTAGGTGGATTAACGCCCCCGAAGAAAGGAATAGGGCTCAGTGTTAGGCCCGCACGACCTTATGATCCGATTTATACCGTACCTACGACCACTTCCTGTGCTTGGTCCGCCGCCGCCAGGATGTCATCGATGAAGTGGTGCAACTTGACGGCTTCATTGAAATCGGGTTGGCAACTGGTTCCTGATAAGATGGCCTGACCAAATTGATAATACATCTGCCCCACGTTGTAAGGCTCCCCCTGGGGCATCCCTTCTAGTACGTAGATATACTTCTCTGGAATCTCCATGTCCTCCAGAGTGTTCCCTTCCCTGACACCTTGAAGACGAACGGCGTTGGTGTTTGCCGAGCCTTCGGAAGAGGCGATGAGGGTCCCTTCGCGTCCGTAGATCTCCATTCGGTAGCCGCTACCCACCCAAGGGTTGCTAGCGATGTGCACCGAAGCAACGCCTCCGTTGGCCAACTTGCCGCTGACCAAGATATTATCCGGCGAAGTGACGTCTACCGTCTGTTTGGTGTCAACCTCATACCATTCCTTTGCCTGGGTGCTCACCACTGAAGAAACGTGACTGAAATCGCCGATGACAAAGCGCAGGGCGTCGATAGTGTGGCCGCAGGAAATCGTAAGGGTGTTAGCCCCAAGATCAATGTCTCGTTGCCAAGTCCGGTCAGAGGTCCGCTGTAGCACACCTCCGTTGATCCGGCTAACATGGCAGGACATCACGTCGCCCACATACCCGGACTCCACCAAATCCTTGGCGTACAAGATGGCTGGATTAGCTCGGGACTGCAGTCCTACCATGTTCCGAACTCCTTTAGCCTGGGCCAGGTCGGCCATTTCCTGAGCCTCGGAGGTAGTTCGCCCCAAGGGCCACTCGGTGTAGACGTGCTTGCCTGCATTGATAGCCGCCATAGTCGGCTCATAATGGGCTGGCACCCTTAGGCTCACGGCAACGGCGTCGATGTCGGGATGCGCGAGCATTTTACGGTAGTCGTCGAAAGCCAGTCTTGCTCCGAACATTTGCCGGGACTCCTCGGCGCTCTCCTGCCGGGTGGTGCAAACCGCGGTCAACTCGAACTCCGGGCTGGCCACCACCGCCGGCAAATGAGCTCGGGGAGCCCATCCCCGGTGAACGTTAGCTCCGATGATGCCCAATCGTATCTTATCTGCCATTAGTTCCCTCCCTCAATACGGCGAATCGATCCTATCCTACCATGAAGGTGAACTAAAGCCTCCGCTCGTTAGACTCAGTCCGCCCTTATGATAAGATCGCCTAAAACAGCAAGGGAGGCCTCATCATGCCATACGGAGGCAATGACTGGTTGGCGCTAGCCCCGGAAGCTACGCTGGAGCCGGAGATGCCCATCTGCGACCCACATCATCACTTTTGGGACTTCCGCACCGACCGGATCCCTTACCACCGGTACCTTCTCCACGAGTTAGCAGCCGATATAAATAGCGGCCACAATGTGCACTCCACCGTGTTCGTTGAGGCCAGGTCAATGTATCGGCCCGACGGACCGGAGGAGTTGCGGACCGTTGGCGAAGTAGAGTTCGTCCAAGGACTTGCCGCGGCCAGCGCCAATGGCTTGTACGGTCCGGGCCGTGCGGCAGCAGCTATCATCGGCCACGCAAATCTGAACCTGGGTGACCGTGTTGAACCTGTGCTGGAAGCCCTACGGGCGGCCAGCCCCAATCGGTTTCGCGGCGTCCGCCATTCCTGTGGTTGGGACCCCCATCCGGAGGTTGAAAACCGGGCACCGGAAGATCAACTGGCCAGCGACGAATTTCGGGCAGGAGCGCGGGTGCTGGCGCGCTTGGGATTGGTCTATGAGAACACGGTGTTCTTCCCCCAATTACCTGAGGTAGCGGCATTCGCCAGGGCTTTACCCGACCTGACCATCATTTCCAATCATATCGGCGGACTGATGCGAGTCGGTCCTTACGCCAACAAGGACGATGAGGTGTTGGCCGCCTGGAGAAGTGGCATCACCGACCTAGCGTCCTGCCCCAACGTGGTGATGAAGCTAGGTGGCGTTGGACAGCCACGTTACGGCTTTGACTGGCATACTAGGGAGACGCCCATCGGCTCGGAAGAGCTGGCCGATTCCTTGGCTCCTTTGATGAATTTCTGCATTAGGCAGTTCGGACCTGAGAGGTGTATGTTCGAGAGTAACTTCCCGCCCGATAAGGTGTCATTCTCCTACAACGTGCTGTACAACGCCTTCAAACGCCTTTCTAGCGGTTACTCGGTGACCGAGCGTGCTGCTATGTTTCATGACAACGCGGTTCGGGTATACGGGATTAACGCATAAGTCTCTGGCGGGCCGGAGGGTTTCTAGAGCCATTAATAATTTACCCTTATTTCGTAGCTCGCGAACTAGTCCTTCGTCACTTTCCGTATAGGCTGCTATCTAGAAGCATTGCGAATTAGATCAATTAGGCACACTTTGAAAAACTCATCTGGAATCAAATAGGAGTCCCACGATCAGGCTCCTCTCCTGCTAACGACCTTCGGGTTATGAGTTCGGTGCGACTTGTCCGTAGATGTCTCTGGGAGTCCGTGTCATAGCTATAATCCCAATGTACCGTCCATGGGAATTTCCCAAGGTGCACAGTTGTCCGCCCCGGTTGCTGTCAAAGTTGCTGTCAACTTTCCTTTGAGCGAAAGGCAGATTCTTGAGTCCGTGACCAGGGACATAACAGGTGATAAAACTGTCCGTAGCAGGTAACAACGTAGAAGTCTAGGATAAGCGTAAATTCCTGCTATGAGCCTGACAGCAGGTTATCATCGCCGCGGCGGGAGATATGATTGG
>JAKUQE010000187.1 GCA_022450395.1 Dehalococcoidia bacterium
GCCAGCGGCGCAAAGTACCGGAAAATCCCCAGGGAGTTGACCATGCTGCTGCAAGAGGCCTTACTTCGGGAAGCCGTGAAATTCGAGCTTGACCAAAAGCAAGGTTCGGACATCGAGGTGCCGGTGGTGAACGCCAAGGGTGAAACGGTCTTAGACCTTCGAGAAGAATGGATCCCCAAAGAGATATATGGAGAGGCGGATTACGTCAGCCGGATGCGTGAGTTGAGCCGCAGAAGGTATTACAGCCGCGACTCTGAAGATAAGGCCGGGATTCTGCGGTATACCAAGGTCGCGGACGATCTGATAGACATGGCGGATATTCCTTCTCCCACCAATGAGCGGGAGTTGGCTTGGCTGCTTTCATTTTATTGGCACGTGGATCAAGCCTACGAAACTTTGCCGGAGTTGGCATCTCGATTGGAAGAAGGGCGGCGGCCCGGGGCCGGGCGGTTGGCCGCTATACAGACCATGTACGAAGCCGGGATATCCCAGGGACTGGAACTTCCGGAGAGCAGTGAAAGGGCCCTCCAGCAGGCCGGCATCGGCGGTTAGCCTTGCTGCGGCGTACCGGCCGGCCGAGTAACTGGGTGGGCTGCCGATATATCACGCGATAGTAGGCCAATAGCGGCTGCCATTCCCGGAGGGCAAACATTGAACGAACCGGGAAGTGAAGACTTATCCATTTCGACAGTAGAGCGATGGGGCAGTTGTATCGCCCATGGCGGCGCCCTGTTCATCGGTGTTCCATTAACTTTTTTCCTACATGAATTTCCTCTGTTCCTTGCGCCTTGCCCCCTAGTGGCATACATGATTTCACGGTCGTTCCGGCGCCGGCGAATGGCCTGGGGAGCTTTCCAAGGGATGCAGGCTGCCGTGGTGCAATTCGTCATCCTGCTATTGGCCTTCGGCATGGACAACACAGGCGCAGCTCCCGGCCTCGCATTGGTATTTGGTCTGGCTGGCTTCTTAATTTTCCTTTATTCTTTATGGGGCGCGCTGGACACTTTCATGGGCATCGATTTCCGCTATTTCTACATCGGTGATCTCTTGAACAAGGTGTCCCAAGCCAACCTCAACCGCACCGAGCGGAAGCGAGGATGGTTTGGCTTCGGTGGTTCTGATAAGTCGGGACGGGATCGATGAGTTTTCTTGAACAAGAGTTGTATCCGGCCCCGGCCGACCCAAAACGAACCATCAGCAAATTCCTGGGGTTTAACTAGCCCAACAAACCTCCTAAGATTTGAGTCAAATAATTTGGCGGTTTCGTCGCTATTTAAGGTATATAGACCCGATTTCGCAGTATTGCCTTCGTATTCTCTTCATCCTTGACAGCATCTTTCCATATGAGGTATTCTCAGTCGTCGCTACGGCCCATGATGTAGAAAGGGCCGCGTACCCAAGAAACAATTCCCTTGAGGAGGCGAGCGAGCTGATATGAAATCTTCAATCAAACTCCATCCTGGGCGTTGGGCGTTAGGCCTCATCGCTCTCATGACAATGGCGCTCGTCGCTTGCGGCGGAGCGGAGGCGCCCACAGCGGCCCCCACCGTGCCCACGCCAACCGTGGTGGACGTGATACCGGCGGTGCCGGCAATAAAAGACACGCCGGTACCCCAGGCCCAGGCAACCGAGGCCATGGCTGCTACGGAGGTCCCCGCGGCGGTCAGCGCCAGGGACACGGTCATCATCGTCAGTAACGAGGAACCGCTCGCCCTGGGGTACTCCGGTGGCGGCTGCCAAGGCAATATCCAGTCCACCGCGTGCGAGGAAATGATCGGCGAACCCTTCACCTGGATCGACAACAAAACCTTCGAAGTGGTGCCCCTGTCGCACATAGAGGGCTGGGAGCAGGTCGCCCCAGACCGGTGGCGTTTCAACCTGCGGGAGGGCGTCAAGTTCCACAACGGCGTCCCCTGGGACTCCGCACAGGCCAAGTTCTGGCTTGACTGGTCTGGTGACGAAGAGACCGCCGGCAACGAGGGCTCCAACAGCTTCGGCTTCCATGGTGTCATCGGCGGCGAGGTGGTGGACCCGCTGACCGTGGACATCACCTGCGGCAAGGCCTGCCCCATCCTCCCCCGAACCCTCATCTTTACCAAAGTCACGGAAATGGGCTGGTGGCAAGCGGCCAGCGAGGACGAGAAGGTCTCCAACAACATTGGCCTGGGCCCTTACAAGCTCGTGGACTGGAAGCGGGGTGTCCAGGTGGAGCTAGAGATCTACGAGGACTACAAGCCCAACAAGGCCTTTGCCGCTCAAGCCCCCATCATCCAGAACGTCCGCCAGGTCTGGCGCACCGAGGCGTTGGTGCGAGCCGCCATGCTGGAGGCGGGGGAGGCCGACTGGGCCGAGATCTCCCTGGATGACCGGAACCGGGTACCCAAGCACGTGGTCGGCACCAATAACGAGGCCTACCTGTTTGTCATAGACACGGTTCACCATCCGGAGCTGCGCAAGAAAGATGTCCGGGAGGCCCTGACCCTGGCCGTCGACTGCGAGACCCTGATGGAGCAGATCTTCGACGACCTTTTCAAGTGCTTCACAGCCATGGCCCAGATGGGCACCGAGGGCATAACCGCGGAGAACTCGAGGGGCTATGACTTCGACCCGAACCGGGCCCGGGAGCTACTGAAGCAAGCCAACTACAACCCGGAAAACGTGATCAAGCTGCACATGCGTAACCAGCGGATTCCCAAGGACACGGAGTATGGCGAAGCGGTGGTGACCTACTGGAAGGAAGTGGGCATCAACGCCGAGTTGCACGTGGTGGAGTCGTCGGTGCACACGAACATCGGCCGGTCCAACTGCGGCCACGGGCGCACCAAGACCGATTTCGAGAACGCAGCGGGCGATGGCCTGCTCGAAAAGTGCCGTTCGCTGGGGCCGGGTAAAACCACCTTCCAGTCGATGCACCTGACCGCCCCGGCCACTTCCACCGAATCCCTGGACTTCGCCTCCCGCCAAGGCAGGCTGCGCCTCAGCTGCTTCGGCCGAAGCAGCGGCGTCTGCGACAATACCCTCCAGGCCATGACCGACGCGTGCGTCGTCGTTAATTTCGGGCCGGAGCGGGTGACGTGTAATACTGAGATAGCGGACTACGTCCGCGATAACTTCCTAGTCTATGGCAACTTCGTCAACGTGGCCGTGTATGGCCTGTCGGCGGACCTGGAGTGGGACCCCTACTACTCTCCCCGCATCCGGGCCAACACCTTGAGGTTCACCAAGTAACTCGGGCTATTCCAAGAGAAGTCACGCTGAAGACCGTGCCCCGGGGATCCCTCGGGGCACGGTTGTTGCGAAAACCGGGGTGGCCTTTCCGGTCGTAGTATCTAGTAACCGGGACTCGCGGTAGCCCGAGGTCTCCGCTGAAGTCTCCGGTAGTCAATGGTGACGAGGAACCGCCGTGCGCAACTACATGATCCGGCGCCTGGGCCACTCGGTTTTCATAGTCTTGGGCCTGATGGCCATGCTCTTCTTTGCCGTCAACGTGCTGGGCGACCCGGTGGAGTTGCTGGCGGGCGATGATGCCACACAGGAAGTCATCGACGCAATGCGAGCGAAATACGGGTTGGACCGGCCCATGTACGTCCGGTTCGGCGATTTTTTCTTCAACTTCCTCACCGGGGACTTTGACCGCTCCATAAGGTATTCCATCGAGGCACGGAGTCTGGTTTGGGACCGCCTGCCCAATACGGCGGCCCTGGCGGCCGTGGCTTGGGCCATAGGGATGCTGGGGATCCCCATCGGCATGCTGGCGGCCAGGCGTCCCCGGGGTATGATGGACCGCACGGTCAACATCCTGTCTTTCGCCGTCATCTCCATCCCGGACTTCTGGCTGGCCCTGATGCTGATGTTGATCATAGCCGTTCAGTTGGACCTGTTGCCAACCTCGGGGTTCGTCGGACTTGGCCCCGACGGCTGGAAGTATATTCTTCTACCCGCCATGGCACTTTCCCCCAGGGTGTTAGGACGCAACGCCCAGATCACCCGGGCCACCATGATAGACGAGCTTGGGAAGCAGTACGTGGCAACTGCCAGGTCCAAGGGTCTGACGGAAAATACAGTCCTCTATACCCACGTTCTGAAGAACGCCGCCATCTCCATCGTTACCCTGATGGGAGACGAGTTGGCTGGCTTTATGAACGGGGCCACCATAACGGAGACCATCTTTGCCTGGCCCGGATTGGGTAAGCTGCTGATCGATGCCATCAATTCCCGAGATTTGCCGGTGGTCACCGCTACGGTCTTCGTGGTAGCTCTGATGGTTATGCTTATCAACTTGATCGTGGACCTGATTTACACCTGGCTTGATCCGAGGATCGCCTACAAATAGTTTATGGGAACGGTAAAAAGAGGCCGGTTATTCATCCGGATAAGGAAGTAAGGTCTTAGAACAGCCATGCAGGACTCGACGACAGCGCTACAGCAACGGGCGAATCCGATTGCGGCTTTTTGGCAAAAGCCGCTGGTACAAGCCTTCGTTAACGATCCGGTCACGTTGATGTCGGGCGTCTTCCTAGGCGTCGTCCTATTTGCGGTAATATTGGCTCCCTTGGTTGCCCCCCACGGATACCAGGAGCAGCAGCTCAAGCTGCGGCACTTGGCGCCCTTCTCTTCCGGCGAAGCGATCGTGAAGGACACTACTGCCAGGGATGTCACGGAAGAGCGGTACTACTTGCTGGGCACCGACCACTTGGGCCGGGACATGGTCAGCCGTTTGATTTACGGTGGCCGCATCTCCATTACGGTCGGAGTTCTTGGAGTTTTGGTTTCCGGCACCATCGGGATTTTCCTGGGGTTGATGGCGGGTTATTACCGGGGGGTCGTAGACGACGTTATCATGCGGGCAGTGGACGTTTTCATGTCGGTGCCGCTGTTGCTGCTGGCGCTGATGGTGTTGTTTATTTTAGGGCCCAGCTTTACCAATATCATCATCGTGTTTGCTATAGCCCGGTGGATGCTTTTCTGCCGGGTTACCCGGGGCGTGGTCATGTCCTTGCGAGAGCAAACTTTCATCGATGCCGCCCGGGCCATCGGTTGCAGCGACCAGCGGATCATCGGCCGGCACATCATTCCGAACCTCATCACGCCCATACTAACCCTCGCGGCCCTGGATGTCCCCCGGAACATTCTGACCGAGTCGGCGCTGAGCTTTCTGGGGTTTGGAATCCAGCCGCCGGAATCTTCATGGGGACTGATGTTGGCCTCGGGGCGTCAGTACATCACCTCGGCGTGGTGGATAGTAGTTTTGCCGGGGCTGGCCATCTTCCTGACCGCCCTATCCTTCAACCTGGTGGGCGTGTGGCTGCGGGCCGTCAGTGACCCTCTGCAGCGATGGCGTTGGCTGAAACAGACCAAAGAGTCCAAGGAGGCCGGCATCACGTTCTAAAACCGATTGGGACTTTCTAATTTTTGCAATGGCCCCGCTGGCTTTCGGCGGGGCTCTCTTTTAGTTGGCTAGAAACATCCATCATAACCGCAGAGACGCAGAGGGATAAAATAAAGACTGGCCGAACCTTCGCGGTCTTAGCGTCTGTGTGGTGAATATCGTGAGATGCATCATGGGGCTCGTCTCAGATTGGCGACGCCTGCGGTATACTTAGACTATCGGGTTGCCGAATCCAACGCGACGAGGCCGCCTTAATATTTAGGTGAATTCCACGCAAGTGGGAAGCAAAGGTGAGAGTCCCATATGATCGAGGGAGGCATCTACGTCTGGGCGGTTTCCTTGGGCAGGATGCTGGCCGGCTTCTTCATTGGCGTTATTCTGGGGATTTTGGGCGGCTGGCTGGCTTTAATATTTAACGCCATGATCGGGTACCCTTGGGACGTGGATATACACACCAATATATATTTCGTGAGTATCGGTCTGGGCGCTGGGCTGGGCGCCTATTTCGGTTGGATGAATCTGACTCTTCGCTGGTATCTCATAGCAGGTTCCCTGCTCCTGGTCTTGGCAGGAGGAACCGTCGGCACCTACATCGGTTTGGTATACTGCCAGATTGTCGAACCCACCTATATGGGCAGGCATTACACCATCGACAACTCGTTGCATTTCGGCGCAGCCATCGGAGGCATAACTCTGTCCACCGCCTTGGGGTTGCTCATCGTTTTTCGAACCAAGGGCCGGTAAACCTGATTCTGATGGCATTGCT
>JAKUQE010000188.1 GCA_022450395.1 Dehalococcoidia bacterium
GGCCAGTTCGGCCCGGATGAACTCCATGCTGAACTACCAGATGCGTCAAGGAGCAAAGAAGATCCGGGAGTCCTACGCCGCCGAATCCGGCTTGGAAGCGATGCGCCGGGTCAAGGATGAAACTCTCCAGGTGATTCACAATGTCCTATCCATCCATCTAGGCACGCCTCCCAGCTCCTTCGACTGGCAATGGAAAGACAAAGACGGCAAGTTCCACCGTGACGGCCAGATGACACCATTGGAGTTTGCCGACAAGTACGTGGACACTCCTTGGGAAGATTACGTTTGCCTGGTTCATGACCCCAGAGAGACCAGCCCCATGGGCCGCACTTACACCATCGCCTACCTGGGCAACATGGTGGACGCGCCGCCCATCAAGTATCTGAATACGGATATCCAGACCATCAAGGACATCACCCAGCAGATGCTGCTGGACGGCAAGCCGGTGTGGATGGGATGCGATACCGGCAAACAATCCCACCGGGACCTAGGTCTTTGGGACGCCGATCTGTTCGATTATGCTGGCGTCTACAGCGCCGATTTCTCCTTGGACAAGGCGGGACGGCTGGAGTACCACCAGACGCGGATGACCCATGCCATGCTGTTCACCGGCGTAGACCTGGTGGACGGGCAACCCCGCCGCTGGAGGGTGGAGAATAGCTGGGACGAAAAGGTTGGCGACAAAGGGTTCTTCCTGATGAACGATTCTTGGTTCGCCGAGTACATGTTTGAGATAGCCGTCCCCAAGAGCTACCTGACCGCTGACATGCAAGCAGCGCTGGACCTGGAGCCCATAGTTCTACCGCCCTGGGACCCCATGGGTTCGCTGGCTGGGTAGGTAGCTGATTATTCTACTATTTGACGTGTGACATTTCACCCCCTCTCTAACTCTCCCCCGTAAAGGGAGAGAGAACAAGTCCCTTCCCCCCTTGTGGGGGAAGGTTAGGATGGGGGGCGGTTCCCCAGAAACATTGACCAGAGGCAAGCTATGAAGTTCGGTTTTTTCATGATGCCGTCCCACTCCCACACCGAGAACCCTACCCTGGCTTTTGAGCGGGATCTGGGGCTTATCGAGTACGCGGAGACCCTGGGATTCGACGAATTCTGGGTGGGAGAGCACCATACCGGCGGCTGGGAAACCATCCCCGCGCCGGACATCTTTCTGGCGGCGGCGGGAACACGCACCAAACGGATCCGTTTGGGGACGGCGGTGATCAACCTGTCCTACCACCACCCCTTCGACGTAGCCGAAAGGATGGCTTTTCTAGACCATCTGACCTACGGGCGGGTCATGTTGGGCTGCGGACCAGGCATCCTGGCCCCGGACATAAAGCTGTTCGGCCTGAATCCCACGGAACTCCGCCCGATGATGAACGAATCTCTGGACATCATTCTGAAGCTGTTCCGCGAAGACGGCCCGGTCTCCTACGAGGGCGATTATTGGCAGATCAAGGACATGGAGATCCAGGTCAAGCCCTACCAGCAGCCCCATCTTCCGGTCTACATGGTCAGCTCGGGCAGCGGTAACAGCATCCGGGTGGCGGCGGAACGCGGTCTGGGGGTGATATCCGGGGCGTTCACCCAGCCTGGAGCGATCGACATCACCGAGCAGTGGAAGTCCTACGAGCAACAGGCCGCGGCGGCGGGGCATCAAGCCAACCGGGAAGATTGGCGGCTGTCCACCAGCATCTACGTGGCAAACTCCATGGATGAGGCCCTGAACGACGTCTCCCAGGGCATCATGACCGAGGTCAGGGAATACTTCTTTAACAACGGAGGCAAGGTCACCTACGAAGCTTATCCGGGACAGCCTGCCGAAGAGATCACTGTGGAGCAGATCATAAAGCAGCGCAATTGGATCATCGGGGACCCAGACTACTGCGTGGGCAAGATCAAGGAGCTCGAAGAGGCCACCGGCGGTTTCGGCGGGTTGCTGATGGTAGCGGTGGAGTGGGCCACGTCGGAGAAGTGGAACCGGTCTCTGGAGCTATTCGCCCGTTACGTCATGCCCCAATTCAAGGGCACCCTAAAAGGCATCCAGGGCTCCTACGACCGCATGGTCGAGGACAACCGGCTCGGGCTACTGCCCACCGCCCGGTCTGGGTCTGTAAGGGTTGATGGCGGGAGGGGGTAATTCCCCCAACCCCCCTTTACGAAAGGGGGGCTTTTCGGTGAGCCACGCTACTACTCCAACTGACGCAGCCTGGGGTCCAGCACGTCCCGCAGCCAGTCACCGAAAATGTTCATGGACATTACGATGAACATGATAGCCAGGCCCGGCATGGTAGAAATCCACCAGGCAACAGCCAGGCGGTCCCGGCCGTCGGCAACCATCGAACCCCAGGCAGGGGTAGGCGGCGGCACCCCTGCCCCCAGGAAGCTGAGGGTGGACTCCAGCAATATTACTAATCCCACCTCAAGAGTGGCCAGTATGATCAGTGTATTAACGACACCTGGGAAAATGTGGAAGATCAAGATACGGGGCGTGGAGGCGCCGGCCACCTGGGCCAAGGCTACGAAGTCCATGGTCTTCAGTTGCAGCACCTCGCCCCGAATATTGCGGGCGAAGCGAGGCCAGATAGCGATGGCCAGGACCACGACGATAATCATAAATGATTGGCCCAGGGCCAAGATCAATACCAACGCCAGCAGTATCGTTGGTATTGCCAGCTTGATGTCTACCAGGCGCATGACTAACTCGTCCACCACACCCCCGTACCAGCCGGCCAACAGTCCCATAGAGACACCGATACCGCCCCCTATGATTAGGACCACCCCCACCACGATCAGAGAGATACGGGCGCCATAGATTGTACGGCTGAGCATGTCACGCCCCAAGTGGTCAGTACCGAACAGATACTTGGTAGAGCCCCCCTTTTTGATTAGGACGTCCACCTCGTCACCCACTACAGCGTCAGCCATTTTCCGCCCAGCGTCGGCCAAGCTTATCTGGCTGCCACCCTCACCGGTCTGCACAGTTTCCACCACTACTTTTAGCTGGGTGTCATCACCCACCCAGAAGGGTGGCACGTTTCGGGCCCGAATATCCCCTCTTTCGGGGTTGTGGGGCGCTATCCAGGGAGCGGCGATACCGGTAACCAAGAACACGACGAGGATCAACATGGGAATCAGGGGCAGGCGCCGCAACCGCCAGGCCCTTCTCGCTATGCGTACAGGTACGGGCAGCGGCGCCGCAGTGATCAAGCCGGGAACTTCTGCCATCTTGTCCTCCTACGGCTAGCTGTACCGGATCCTGGGGTCGATATAGGCGTACATCACATCCACCAATAGAGCACAGATCACATACATCAAAGTGAAGACGACGACCACAGCCTGAAGCAACGGGTAGTCAACGCCGATCAGGGCCTTGACGGCAAGCTGGCCCAACCCGGGCCAGGCGAAAACCGTCTCCACCACCAGGGAGCCGGTTACCAGACCGCCCAGCGTAATTCCGGCGAAGGTGAGGACTGGGATCAGGGCATTGCGCAGGGCGTGCTTCCAGATGACCGCTTTGCCCGATACCCCTTTGGCCCGGGCCAGCTTAACGTATTCCGAGTCCAGCACGTCCAACATAGCAGAACGGAGCAAGCGCAGGTTGGCGGCAACATAGAACCAGCCCAGGGTGATGGCAGGCAATATAATACTTGTCCGTTCCTGCCGGCCGTAAGGCGGTAGCCATTCCAACTGTACCGCAAACAAAAACATGAGCATCAGGCCCAGCCAGAAAGTAGGCGCCGACTGCCCGACCAAGGCCAACACTTTCCCAATTATGTCTAGAACGCCCCCTCGCTTCACAGCTGAAAGAATGCCCAAAGGTACTCCCAGCACCACCGAGAAGAGAAAGGCGGCCAGGCCAAGCTGAAGGGTAGCTGGAAAGCGCTCTAGGATGATCTCCATAGAGGGCCGGCCCTCGCTGAGGGACTCTCCGAATTTCCCACTAAGGGCATCTTTAATGAATATCCCGTACTGCTGGTAATAGGGCTTGTCTAGCCCCATGTTCAACGTCAGCTGGTCCCAGTCCGCCTGGGTGGAATAATCGTCCAGATAGATGTGCCTGGGGTCCCCGGCCGCCCGGCTCATGATGAAGATGATCAGTGATACCGCAAACAGGGTGACGATAGCCATCAAGAAACGCCGTAATAAATATCGCTGCATGTAGCCCTACGTTACCCCTTAAAATTGCCCCTCCCCCGATGATCGAGATGGAGGGAGTCGGAGGATTTTTAATTGAATCACCTGGCACGGCAGAGGCCAATGGGGAAGGCGCCCGGCCTCGCTCGAGCTGCCGATGTCCGAGTTAGCCGCCATCGAGAGAAACTTTGCGCACTCTCCTCAGGCCTTGATCGCACGGGCAATGCCCATCGCCAGGGCAACCGCATTGGTCGCCGCGCTGGCCCCCATGGCTGTGTAGGTGATGGGTGTAATGGCGGGTCCGACGCAGCAGGCCACCTCCTGGTTGGCGCCGAATTGGAACCCGCCCCATGCTCCCCCGATGCCGAGCAGCATCAGGACCAACCCCATGGCTGCCATTGTGGGCGCCGGTGGGGCCCAATCAACCCTAAAAAAGGCAATGTAACTACCAAGTCCTGCTCCTAGACCGGCGCCGGCCATGAAGACAATCAGTAGAGTAGTATGGGCGGCAGCCCCAAAAAAGACGAACATCGCCCAGGCTATCCCTATACCAATCACGCCGAACACACTGGAAAGGAGCAAACCCAAAACGGTGCGCCCGGCGAGAACCAGGACCGGTTGTACAATATCCATCTGTCCTCGCCGGGCGTTAGCTACCACCTGGTCCAATCAACTTTCGTACCTTTCTGTACGTTGGGGCTTGTCTCTCCGGTATTGGCTTGCCTGTTTATGTGATTATTAACCACCCTACTTGCGGTGCTGCATGAATTCATACCCGTTGATTTGCCTAACATCGGTGGTCTTCACAAATTCGCCCCACGGTTCGATTCGGGGGCCCACCGGCCACACCGCGTCCATCGTGTAATAGCGGAGATCGGTGAGCGCGTTGTCCAGCAGGAAGATACCAACGTCCTTTTCCAACTGATTCCGTTTTACCGGGTCCACCTCTTTCTGCGCCCTGAGCATCAAATCTTCCTGGTAGGGATGCTCCAAGCCACGGTTGAAGGGATTGGCGCTTAGGTAACTGCCGTAGCCCCGGGCCGGCGTCGATAGGGGCGACCCGGCGTGGCAGGTAGCCCCCTGGTAGGTGCGGCCCACCAGTTGCGGACGCAGGGTGCCGTAAGGGATCCGTTGAAAGTTCACATCCAACCCGATGTCATTCCACATCTGGGCGATGATCTCACAGCCCTCAACCTCGGCGGCCGCGCCTCTAATGGAGGGAGTCAGGGTGATGCTGAACCCATCGGGATAGCCCGCCTCGGCCAGCAGTGCGATAGCCCCCTCGGTGCTGAACGCCGGCCAGTCCCGCCCTTCCAGGAGGTGCATGAAGTTGTTGTAGCCATGCAGGGGTATCTTGGTATGCCCGCGGCCTGACAGGATGGTCTCCACCAGGCCGTCCCGGTCGATGGCCATCAGCAGGGCCATTCGCACCTTCACGGCCGTTTCCCACTCGGGAGTGGTGACGTCCGCGGTGGGCGAAACCCAGGGCAAATCCCCGTCGTAGCCCGGCCGCGGCTCAACGCCCTCGATGGGGTACCAGTTGCCGTAGATCCTGAGGTTCATCCCCACGGCGTCCGGTACCGACACGAGTGCGGCACCCTTGACCTTTTCCACCAAAGGTATGGTGTCGAAGGACATCAGGAAGGTATCCAGCTGTCCGGTCTGGAACCCGGCTATTCGAGAGGACTCTTCGGGGATCTCCCAAACCATCAACTCTTCAAAAGCCGGAGTCTGGCGCCAGTGGTCCTTCACCGCCCTCATCCGCCAGAATTCGCCCGTGCGGTGGTCCAATATCTCCCAGGGGCCGGTGGCAGCGATATTCTTGCTGGCCGCCTCCACCCCTATCTCGTCGCTCTGCTTTTTGCTAACGATGAATGAGGAGGCTCCGCCGGGGGTCTGATGCCACCCAACGGCAATTAGATCGACCACCGGGTCACCGGTGTGGACCACAATCGTGTATTTGTCCGGCGTCGATGAACCTTCCCGGGCTTCCCAGAACTTACCAATCTGGCCCGCCCGA
>JAKUQE010000189.1 GCA_022450395.1 Dehalococcoidia bacterium
CCAACATCGATGACACTTTCCAAGCCCCCTAATCCCCCGGGGAACGCTAGGACCACCGTCAAGGAGTCTAGGAAGTGCTTTACTTGAACCTCCTCATACTCCACCACCGACGTCAGGTTCATCCGCTGGTTCCAATCGGCCAACTCCCCAAAATAGGTCTCAAATTGGTCGAGTTGGAGCGAAGTCAGCCGTATACCCAGTTCCTTGGCGCCTTCGCTCAAGATTTCCATTCGCTGTGACATCGCTCAAGATTATACCAACGCGGATCATTCACGGAACGAGACTCAATTGACAGCTACATGGACCAACCGTAAAATGATGTCCAGCCCAGTAACCGTACTAAAAATCGGTATGCCGGTCTCCAAAGGAGACAAGGGGGAGAAGTAAGAATGACGACCAGAGCGTATCTCCTAGTGGAAACCGCCGTAGGCAAGACCAGGGATGTGGCCAACACCCTGCGGAGTCTGGAACACATCGAATCCGTCGACGTGGTGACCGGCCCCTACGACATCATTACCGTGGTCACCGGTGCGGACATGACGGTGGTTGGCAACGTGGTAACCGACAACATTCACACCGTCGACGGTGTGGTCCGGACGGTAACCTGCGTGGCCGTGGGCAGTTGACCCTAAAGCCGATCTAAGTTTTCCCGGCTCCGGGTCACATTTTTCGTAGTCCCTCCTCAACGTTGAAGAAGGAGTATCGCCGTGGATTTCAGGTTTACCCCTGAAGACGAAGAATTTCGTCAGGAAGTGCGTGAGTTCATCAAGCAGGAATTGCCCCCCGATTGGGAGGGCGGTGGCCGCTATCCCGAAGAAGACGACTGGGATTTCACCGTACAGATCCGCAAGAAGATGGCCGACAAGGGTTGGCTTACCATGCACTGGCCGGAAGAGTACGGCGGGCAGGCGGCCTCCCAGGTACGCTCGGCCATTTTCAGCGAGGAACTGACCTACAACCGCACGCCCGGCCGGGACATCTTCGGCGTCCGCATGCTGGGCCCCACCTTGATGATTCACGGTTCCGAAGAACAGAAGCAGACCCACCTTCCGCCGGTGGCCCGTGGCGAGATTCAATGGTGCCAGGGCTACAGCGAGCCCCAGTCCGGGTCGGACTTGGCCTCCCTCTCCACCCGCGCCGTGGTCGACGGTGACGACTTCGTGATCAACGGCAGCAAGATATGGACCAGCATGGCCCATCGGGCCGAGTGGATAATGCTGCTGACCCGCACCGACGTGGATGCTCCCAAACACCGGGGAATAAGCTTCATCCTGGTGGATATGAAGAGTCCGGGAGTGCAGGTGCGGCCCATAATCAATATGGCCAACCGGCACGAGTTCAACGAAGTGATCTTCGACAACGTGCGGGTGCCACGCCGCAACGTCGTCGGGGAGGAAAACCGCGGTTGGTACGTGGCGGTTACGCTGCTGGACTTCGAACGCTCGGGAATCGACTATTCGGCCAATGCCCGCCGCTTGCTGGAGGAAACGCTGCAATATGCGACGGAAACCAAGCGCAACGGGAAACCCCTGGTGGAGACTGGATGGGTTCGGGATGCTCTGGCCGACCGCTTTATCGAATGTGAAGTAGCCAGGCTTATGGCCTTCAACGTAGCCTACATGCAGGGCCAGGGCTTGGTGCCCAACAAAGAAGCGTCTATGAGCAAGGTCTTCGGCAGCGAAACCGTGCAGCGGGTAACCAAGACCAGCATGGACATCCTGGGAATGTACGGGGCCCTGGACCGCAACGACAAGTGGGCGCCGCTGAAGGGGCGGATACAGGAAAACTGGATGAGCGCCTTTTCTGGCACCATCGCCGCCGGAACATCGGAGATCCAACGGAATATCATCGCTTCCCGCGGACTCGATCTGCCCAGAGGCTAGATCCCCGATCTAAGACAGTCTCACCCGGCCCTTCGACAGGCTCAGGACGAGCGGTGGGCGTTCTTTTCCCGTTCGCGGTGACCCCGACGCGATCGGGGCGAACCGGCGGCAACCGCTAACTAGTCCGCGGCCAGGGCTAGTAACTCCTCACCGTCAGCCTCCATGATGGCGTCCCGGCAGCGGCGTGTGATCCGGAAGATGGTCCGCACCGTTACCGAAAAGCGTTGCGCCGCTTCATCCGCCGTCAACCTCTCGGATTGCATGGTGCTCCAGACCTTCAAGTCCCGGGCCAACCGTCGGTGCCGTTGGAACCACACGGGGTCGTCATACTTGCACTGAGGCAATGGGCAGCTGAGGCAGGATGGCGAAACTTCGCACCCGGTGTCTTCGTAATGGTAGTATTCCGGGCCTTGGTCCGTCATGGTTTTGACCGCTGTTGCATTGGACATTTCCCGCCTCCAAAACATGTGTTCTAATTTCTGAAACAGATTATAGAACGCCTGTTCTCAAGACGTCAATAGGTTTTCCAAGCAATTTGGTGGCAATTTCGCACAAGTGTTCGCAATTAACTTTTCCCGGTTCGGTTACCGGTAGTCAAAAGAAAAGACCCCGGAGCGATGGCTCCGGGGTCTTTTCATAATCGAATTACGTACAGAGTCCGCCCGGCGAGGTGGCTACATCGCCCGCGCTCCCAATACCACACCGTTGGTTAGTTCCACCACGGCTTTAAGGTTCCGGAAAAAGAGGAACTGGTTCAGCTTGATGTGAAGATTCTCGGAATTGCGAGCCAAGTCTGGAGAGACCAGCAACTCAACACCGTCCTGCTTAACCGTCCGGTAATTCAAGACGTTTCGCCGTGCAACGTTGGTGTCGACCGACACCTCCACAGTGGAACCGGCTCAAGATGACATGCTGATCAGATCAACGACAGCCCGTCCCCCCTTCTTTTGGATGTGGATCACTGCTTCTTCGCCCAGGGTTACACGCATCGGTTAACCTCTTCTTGTTTTCTACCGGCCCAACTCGGATATGGCTGCGTCTACATCCTTAGATGCGATTCTTGGCGATCAGGTGCGCCTCTTGGGCTTCATTCAACGGCTCCGGTTGGATTCGCGGGCACCCCAGAAGCTGCCAGCAGGGCGTTTCGAGTCTCCACCATCACCGGGTGGACCAACTCACCCCGATTGAGCCGGTCCATCGCCTGCCGCGTTAGAAAATGCAAGATCGCCCGGTCCAAGTCCTGGAATGCCATCTGGCGGATCTGTGGCAAATAGGGATAGGAGTCAATCTTCGCCGGGTCCAGTTTGTCGGCTATAAACACCACTTTGCCCAGTTCATCCAAGTCCGGGTTGGCCGTGGTGTGCCAGTACACGGCCTTATAAATAGAAATGTCGGTTAGTCCGGCTTCTTGTTGGAGGATCTCGGCGCCCACCGGTCCGTGAAGAAGTATGGGCACCCGCCGGTCAACCACCCCGATGGGTAGTCCCATGCCCGCGGCCCGGCGCAACAATTCACCATCCGTCATGGCTCTAGCCACATCATGGGCCAATGCCGCCAGGGCTGCCTGCTCTTGGTTGATACCGTGGCAGACCGCCAATTCCCGGGCAATCTCAACGACCCGATGTATGTGGGCCTGCAGACCGGCGGGCAATCGGTCGACCCGCCGCTGAACCGCGGCGGGATCCATCAGCCCATATTCCCCAACGATTGCCCTCCCAGGAGGTGCAAGTGAAGGTGTTCAATCTCCTGCCCCGAATCCGGGCCCTGGTTCAGCACCAGCCGGTATCCGCTCAAGGTTACCCCCTCTCGGCGAGCCATCTCCTCGGCCACCACGAATAGGTGGCCCATTATTGGGACCTGACCGGGGCCGATGTAGGCCAAGGAGGCCAGGTGCATATTGGGGATTATGAGCAGGTGGGTCGAGGCCTTTGGGTTGATGTCCCTAAGAACAAAAACCCGCTCGTCGCGGTAGATGGGAGCTTTATGGCCGGAGTCCCGCGCCATACCGCAGAAAATACATTCGCTGGTGCTCATTAAGGCTGATCTCCGATATCGGCCGCTGCAGGACGTCCGGGGTAGCGCCGGTGCGGTGCTAGGTCAATTGGCGCTCCATATACTGCAGAGCCACGTCCTTGTGAAAATTTATATCGCCGTAGTTCAGTTCCTGCACCTTTGCCCGCCGCGTGAATAGCTGCAGATCGTGCTCCTTGGTGAACCCGATAGCTCCGTGGGTTTGGTGGGCCAAGGAGCAAACTCGTTGATACGCCGCGCTTACCCATGCTTTTGCCACTGAAACCTCACGCTGGGCGGGATCCCCTTCCGACACCTTCCAGGCCGCCTGGTAAGCTACGACCCGGCTGCCTTCAACGTCGGTGGCCATATTCGCGCAGTGGTGCTGCACTGCCTGGAAGCTGCCGATGGGACGCCCGAATTGGGTCCGTCCTTTCACATATTCGACGGTCATATCCAGGACAGCCGAGGCCCCGCCTAACATCTCGATGCACTTGCCGGCGGTGGCTCGTTCCAGGGTGCGTTGCAAAACCGCCCATCCTTGGTCGACTTCACCCAGCACCGACGATGCGGGAACCGACACCTGGTTCAATATCACCTCGCACTGCCTGTCGGCCGAGATGGTGCTTAGCTGAGTAACCGTAAGCCCGGCGGTTCCTGAAGGCACGAGGAACAGGGTTATTCCCTGAGACGGGTCCGCTTCGTCCGACGTACGGGCCGCGACCAGCAACAGGTCGGCCACGTGGGCGTCGGGCACAAACAACTTGGTACCGTCAAGGACGAAGTTGTCCCCTTGACGAGTGGCCACGGTTTCGATTCCCCACGGCTCGTAGGTAGCGGTCTGCTCGGTCAACGCCAGGGTCATCAGCATCTGACCTTCGCAAATCTTAGTAACGATGTCCTGTTTCTGGGCATCGCTTCCCGCGTCCAAGACGGTCAGACCACCCAAGACGACCGTGGAAAAGAAGGGGCTTGGGCACAGCGCCCGGCCCATCTCTTCCAAGAGAACGGCCAGATCCAGAAAGTCTCCGCCGGTACCGCCGTAGGATTCGGGGAAGGCCACGCCGGTCCAACCCAAGCCGGCTATCTGCCGCCATAGTTGGTCGTTACTACCCATGGGGTCTTCCTCCATGGCCCGAACCAAGGTCAGCGGACACTCCTGAGAAAGAAACTCCTGGGCGCTGCTCTTCAGCATTTGCTGGACCTCACTGAGACCCAGGTCCATACTCTTTCCTCCTAATTAATCCAAAAACGTACCGGCCGTCAGGATCTATGCGCTTACCGCCACCCTCGCCACGGCATTCATGGTTATGACGTCCAGCCGGGCAAGATGACTACCCGCGTTTTCTCTGAGCGCTTGCCAATCCGGCGACGCGCCGAACGCGGCCTCTTTGGCCTTTAAGTCTTCGGCGTCGGCAAAGCTCCGGATCCAGATGAACTGGTTCTTGTCTTCGTTGACCCACATGGCGTCAATCTTCATCCCCAGGTTTTCCTGAAGGGGCACCAGGGATTCCGAGAACAACTTTACCCATTGGTCCATCATGCCCCCATTCACCGTGTACATCCGAAGCTGGGACACCTTTTCGGGCCCTATGGTGAGGCCGTCGCCTTCCACCTTCGTGGCTGGCTCCATAGCTTGAACGACGGTCCTGGCGATGTGACTACGAGTGTGGTCCACCGTCGCGGTCCACTCCGCGGACCCATAGAACGCAGCCTCTTTGGCCGTCACGTCTTCAGCATCGGCAAAACTGCGAGTCCAGATGAATTGATTCTTGTCTTCGTTGACCCACATGCCACCGATCTTGATGCCATGCTTCTCCTGCATGGGCACCAGCACCTCAGTGAAGTGCTTGACCCATTGGTCAATCATTCCTTTGTTAACGGTGTAGCTGCGAAGCTGCGAAATCATCGTGGGACCTCCGAATCGATTTTCAAATTAGATGTCAGTAGAATAGCCTCGATCGTGTCATTCTGAGAGCCGCTAGTATATCTGAATGGGGTTGCCGCCTCAATCCCTGGTAACGCTTAGCCCAAATTTCTGACCATGGCATCCAGCTGCTCCAGGGCCTTGGAAATGTTCTCCTGGGAGTTGGCGTAGGACAAACGAACGTATCCTTCGCCGAATTCGCCGAAGGCATCCCCAGCCAGCAGGGCAACGCCAGCTTCGTTCATCGCCCGGTCTTCAAATTCCGCGCTGCTCAGACCGGTGCCGCTGATGTTGGGGAAGGCATAGAAGGCCCCTTCGGGCTCGGG
>JAKUQE010000019.1 GCA_022450395.1 Dehalococcoidia bacterium
CCGTTCGTGGTGAGCTTGTCGCACCATTTTGGGAGGCGGTGGTTAGAGTGACCGTACCGGGGGCCACATTATCCAGCCCCGGCGCCCGGTGTCGCGGGTGCGGATGAGGTGGCCTTGGCCGGAAGTCACGTAAAGGGTGCCCTGGTCGTAGTCGCCGAAGGCGCAGTTGGTGGGACCCTCCACGCCCACGGGCATGGGGTAGGTCTCCAGGACCCGGCCCGTAGGGGTCCAAACGTAGATCATCGGGCCGGGGCCGCTCACCCAGTTGCCGGCGGCGCCGACGATGTTGCCCTCGGAGTCCAGGCACATGCCGTCGATGCCCCGCTGGGGTCCCCGGTGATCCCGCCCGAACTGGTGCAGCACGATGTATTCGCCCAGAGTGCCATCATCCAGGATCGGGTAGGACCTTAACTCCCGGTCACCGTCGGGATCGGTCTGGATGATGTATAGGCTACGCTGGTCCGGAGAGATAAGCAGTCCGTTGGTTCCCGTTGTGTCGAAGGTCATTTGTTGGCAGGTCCAAGTGCCGTCGGGCTGAGGGTCGGCCCGCAGAATGTCCTTGCGGGCAATCACCTGTTGCTCGCTGGGGTCGATGTTTCCCGCGTTCCACGGGTTGCTGAACCAGATGCGGCCCTGACGGTCGATGGCAAGATCGTTGGGAGTGTTGAGTGGTTGTCCATCCAAAGTGTCGACTATGGTAGTCGTGCCGCCGTCGGGCTCGAACCGCACGATGGAACGTCCGCCGGAGCAGCAACCGTAAAGACGGCCGTCCATGTCGAAAGCCAGGCCGTTGGTGTGGTTGGTGTTTTCCCGGTACACCGTGCAATCGCCGGTCTCGGGGTCATAGGCCAATATCTGGTTGCCGGGGATGTAAGTGAACAGAAGCTTGTTTCCGTCCCACGCTGGTCCTTCCGTCAAACGGCTGAATGGACCGGCTACATGTTCCCATTCCAGTTCCATGATTTCCTCCTGATTAATTCTCTAAGAAGGTGAATAGTAGATCGATTGCTATCCGTTAGCGTTGGTTCTGGGATGGCGTTGGGCGAAGTCGTCGGCAATCTCATCGAACTTACAGAACCGAACCCCTGGATGGGACATCAGGTAGGCGGCCAGCCGCTCCAACATAAGTAATACCTGGGGGCGCCCGCTCACATCCGGATGTATCGTGATTGGGAACACCGCTTCATCGTACTCCCGGTAAATGTAGTCGAACTGGTCCCGCCACATCTGTTCTATGTCTCTAGGATTCACGAATCCGTGGCTATTGGGCGATTTCTTGATGAACATCATCGGAGGCAGATCGTCTAGATACCAATTGGCGGGTATCTCAATCAGGTCAGTTTCTTGCCCCCTTACCAGGCCTTGCATCCATTCGCCGGCGGTTTGAGATAGGTCAATCTTGGTCCAGTGGTCGCCGACTCTCACGTAGTAGCACTCAAAGTCTTTGTGCATCAGGCTGTGGTCGTACTTGATCCCATGCTTCAACAACAGTTCATTGGTGACGTGGCTGAACTCCCACCAAGGAGCCACATATCCGGTGGGCCTATTGCCGGAGAGGCTGGTGATGAGGTCGATGCATTTCACCAGGACTGCCTCTTCCTGTTCGGGGGACAAATCGATGGGGTTTTCGTGGGAGTACCCGTGCATCCCTATCTCGTGTCCGGCCTCGACTATCATCGCCGTTTCCTTGGGGAATGTTTCGATGGAGTGGCCGGGGATGAACCACGTGGTCTTTATCCCCAGTTTGTCGAACAGTTTAAGCAGTCGAGGGGTGCCTACTTCGCCGGCGAATATGCCCCTGGAGATATCGTCGGGCGAGTCCTCCCCGCCATACGACCCCAGCCAACCGGCAACGGCGTCCAAGTCCACCCCGAAGGCGCACAGTATCTGCTTTCCAGCCATAATTCCTTACCCCATGATCCAATTTAACCGGCTGCGTCTTAGGAGACACCGCCTGGCGATGACGGAGGAATGGTACGTCGGAGTGGGTGGCTTGTCCACCGGGGCAGGCTTGCATTTGTGCCGCTAGTGGCGTACTAATTTGTCTATACTCCGTGGTCGCGGACGAAGGGTACCCTGGCCAGATGAAAAAGCGCGGCTTCATCATCACGATAATTGCTATTGGGCTGGTATTTGCCGCTTGCGGTGGACCAGAGCTCACCCCAACTATTGCGCCCACGGATATTCCTAAGACGAATGTACCCGCTCAAGTCGCAACACCTACTTCTGCCGGCCCGTTCGCAACCTCTCCACTACCACCGGCGCCGACGCCAACCGCCCGGATTCCCGCACCTACACCGGCTCCTCCTACGCAAGTGTTGCGGACATTTCCTCCTAGTCCAACACTGCTGGTAGCCACTCTCTTGCCCACGCCGACGCCTACTGCAAGCCCAACGGTTGGACCTATGAGTACACCTACCGTGGTTCCCGCACCCACGCCGGCGCCTAGTGCAAACCCAACGGCTGTACCGGCGAATACACCTACCGTTATTCCTACAGCCACGCCGATTCACATACGACGCAAGCCGGGCAGGCAACCGGCGCCGACGGCAGCCCTGCCACCGCCAGTGCCTACTCCTGCGGTGGAGACAAAACGCTACCTGGGCTTTTGGGAGCCTGGGTTGAAAGATTCCATCGCTGGTGAACTAGAGCACCTGAAGAAGTTAGGCGTCAACACCATGAGTTTTGTCCCATCCCGCCGTGCGCTGCCCGATGGCACCTTCAGCTCAAGGTCCGATTCTGATACCAAGCGATTTGTGATTGGTCAGATCGTGGCAGCCCATGAACAGGGCATTCAAGTATATCTGGTCCCCAATTTCCGGCATCCAAGCACGTTACCAGACCGCAGTACCGCCGAAACATATCTAGAAAACTTCACGCCAATCGTGCTCGAGTGGGCCGATATTGCCGAAGAGTACGGCGTGGCGCTTTTTCCCCCTGGTAACGAACTGGACAAACCATTTCCCAAGGATCTCGTCGCCACTTGGCTTCATGACATTATCCCCAAGATGAACGAGCGATACGACGGTCTGACTATAGCCAAGCTCAAAGATGTCTTTGACATGGACTTTTCTGGGTACGATTACGTGGGCTTCACCAACATTGGCCGCCAAAACCCGGGTGGGGTGAGAGCAGAGGTTGAGCTCGCCAAGAAATATGCCGCGAGGGATGGGGCACGTGGCGTTATTATCTCCGAATTTGGATGGAATATACGATCTGACGAGGGAGAAGAAACTCAGGTGAAGACTATTGAGCAGGTGTTCCAGGAAAGCTGGGGGGAGGTTGATGGTTATTTCGTTATTTCCTGGCTACTTCCTGGATACTCCGTCAAAGGAAGGCCCGCGGAACAAGTGATCAAGCAATGGTTCACGGCGGAATCCGGTGTACGGCCGCCACCTGTGCCAACGAGTAAACCTGTAAACCCAGCAGCACTTGGGTACAACATATTCGCTCCTGGAGGTATGGGTGGCGATTGCGACAACAACCCCACCCCAAAGTTCACGGCGCATATTACAGAATTGAGCAAAATTTCTTATTTAACGCCTGCCGGTACGGTGCAAGGAGGCGACCTCAAGCCCCATGGATACCTCCACAATGTAGGCTCAAACCCAGAAGTCCCTGTCTACGCGCCGATCGATTCGTACCTGATTGACTTCGCCTATTATGAAGGCTATACAGGCGTAGGCCACTATACGTTCAAATTTCAAGTTTCTTGTGAGGTAGCCTACTACTTTGATCACCTTCGGGCCGTGGTGGACAAGATTAGCGTTGTCACGCCTGAATTTCCTGCAACCGATAGCCGAGGGGTTGTTGTCTCGCCACCGATTTTCTTCCAGGCCGGGGAATTAATCGGTTACACCGGGGGCAACTCGACATTTGCCAATTGGGACTTCGGCGTATTGAACACCGCGACGTGGAATGAGTTGCCGAATGATCCCTATGTATATTCACCCAACGTAGAAAAATATCGCTTCGCGGTCTGTCCTTACGAGTATTATGACGACAGTAAACGGGCGCAATACATGATGTTGCTAGGCGATAAGGGATGTGGTCCATAGAAATTGGCCAACTATCCTTGTCTTCCCAGAAGCTAAAATATCATAGTCGCTCTGGCCATCAACAACGGTTGACGCAAATAATCGGTTTCCTTAAACTCGAAACAGTTGTTGTCTGTCCTTGGCGTATCGTTAAAGTACCAAGCTAGAAGAGATTCTCGCCGATTAGTTATGAAGGGACTCAATTTGGCATCCACATTTGCTGGGAAACCTGGTTTGCCGATGTTGCTGGTCTTGATGGCAGCCCTGTGCTGGTTGGCCGGCCTATCCGTGGTATACGCTCAGCAACGCCCTACCCATGTCTTTGCCGGAAGAGCCTTCGTCGACAGCGATCCACCACCCGATAGAACAACCATTACCGCCTGGATCGACGGCCATGAAGTTGCCAAGTCCAGATTGAAGGGCGGCAATTTCACCTTGTTTGTTGAGCAACCCCAGGGACAGTCTTACGCCGGGAGAACGGTCACCTACCGAGTCGGTGAGGTGCAAACGGGCGAACGCCGTGATTGGCAGCGGGGCGGATCCACGGTGGTAAATCTGAATGCCTATGTTCATCAAGGGAGGTCCCGTGGCCAAGACCGATTGCCCGGCCGATTTATCCGAGAGTGCGTCTTGAATGCGCTGGGCCGGTTGCCTGCGGGTAAAGAAGATATGACGGCCGAAGAGCCCAACAAGGCCAACCGATTGTGCCCGTCGCTGAAAGGACGCGCGGGCGCCCTAGAGGGACGTTCCCGATCCAATAGGGATCAACAACGGACGTCTCGAGGCGACCGTGCCCTGCAGGAAGACCAGCAGCGCTTGGAAACCGATCGCATCCGGCGAGAGCGGGAATTTCAAGCAGAGCGGCAGCGCCTGGAAACCGAGCGCATCAAACAGGAGCGGGAATTACAAGTGGAGCAGCAGGGCCTAGACGCCGCTCGCATGCGACGAGAACAGGAGCGCCTCAAGAGGGACCAGATTATTCAACAGGAGCAGGACCGGTTGGACCGCGACCGATTGAAAAGCGAGCGGCAGAGGCAACAAGAGCAATCCCGCCTGGACGCGGAGCGCCTAAATCAAGACCAAGACCGGATCAAGGCGGAGAAAGAGTTTCAGTTGGAGCAGCAGCGCTTGGACCAACGCCGGGCGAGGGTGGAACAGCAGCACCAGGAAGAGTTGGAAAATGCACGATTCGAGAGCGAGCGGGCACGCATAGGACGGGAGCGCGCTTTGGAAGAGGACCAAGCACGTTTGGATCAAGAACGCCTAAAGCGTGAACAATCACTCCTTCGCCAAGAGGTGGAGCTCAACCTGAACCGGCAGCGCTTGGATCAGGCTCGTCGGCAGGGGCAAGGCCGGGGCGGCCAACCACCGGTTATACGAGATCAAAATCAAACGCCGGACGGTGGACCCGTCGAAAAAAGTGCCACCCGCGGTTTCTTCACCAATTCCCAGATCGGCCAATTAGGGTCGGTAAACCGGGCGGTTGACCCCAGCACTCTGGCGGTCATTGGCATTTTCATCACCTTTATCGCCACAAGTCTTCAACTATTTTGAGGAAACTAGCCAGGACTGGTTGAACGACTCGAAGGCTGAGACATCAGCCGGGTATGGACAAAACCGAAGAAATCTCGCTGAACTCCCGCCACTGTTTGTTCCAGGAGTTGCCGCCGTCGTCGCTGCGGTATAGGTGGCCGTAGCGGCTGCCGGCGAAGGCTATCTGGGGGTTGGCGGGTTGGACGTTTACGACCCACATAGCGCTATTGGGCGGGTCGGAGAGGGAGAGGTTCTCCCAGGTTTTGCCGGTGTCCTGGGACCGCATCACCGTTCCAATTCGTCCAGGGGTGGTGTCGCCAATGGTCAAGAAGATGGTTTTGGGGTCGGCGGGGTGAATCATGATTCCCCGGGGATAGGTGTAAGGAAAGACATCTTTGATGCCCACGGCGGTCCAGGTGGCGCCGTTGTCGGTGCTGGTGAACACGTCGTTGTTGACCACGACCACCACGGTTTTGGGCGGCCCTGCCGTCACTGCTATGTTGTGCACGTCCAGATTGGGAATGCCCCGGCCGGCCTTTTCCCACGTATCTCCGCCGTCGGTGCTGTGGCGCAGACCGTCAACCTCGACGCCCGCCCAGATGCTGCGGGGATCTGTAGGGTCGATGGCGATGGCGGTCATTTGGGGAAGGCCGATGGGGCATTCTTCGGCCACCTCCATGGGCCGCTTCTCCCAGCTATCGCCGCCGTCGGTGGACCGGAACATGGCGACGGGGCTGGGAGCGCCGGTCCCGGCGAACATGATGTCAGGGTTCGTGGGGTCGATGGCCATCGCCCAAACAGAAGAGCCGCTCATCGGAGACTCTTTAGTCTGCCAATTCTTACCGGCGTCGTCGCTTTGGTAGACACCCCGGTCGGTCCCGGCGTAGATGACGTTGGGCTTGGACGGGTGATTTGCCAGGACTCGAATCACCGGGTTCTGGTACATCCCCTGGTTGATGGCTACTCGTTGCCAGGACTCGCCATTGTCGCCGCTGCGCATGATTCCTTGGCCCGCGGTACCTACCAATATCGTCAATTCGTTCGCCATAACATCACCTTTCCAAATAGATTTGCCTACAAGATTAAACTTGCAACCCGGCCGGTCTTTGGGCATCAGGCAGTGCGTCAGGGTTGATCCTGGGCGTGAACTTGGGCGGTAGGCCCAGTTCCACCGATACCATGTCCCTGGTGGCGTCCAAGAACCCGCTGATCTTGATGGTCGGCGCGTCCACCAGGTATTCGATCTCGTCCCCAGTCACTTTAAAGGGGCGGTCGTGACCTGGATAGATGACCGATGACGCGTCGAATATCTTCTTGAGGCTGGCCTGGGCTTCTTCAACGCTCCAGAAAACGAAAGCAGGCAGTCCCCGCCGCACCGCTCCGGCGTCGGAAACGGCGTCGCCGCCAAGGCACACAAGGCCCTCGGAGGTCTGGACCAGAACGCTGTGATGTCCGGCGGTGTGGCCCGGCGTGTCCATGGTGCCTATGCCTTCTTCAATCTGCGTTTCACCGGCAACTTCCACTACGTCGTGCCCGGCCAGGGTGTCGGCGAAATACTTGGCAGTGGCGTAGTCGCCGGCCCTTGGGTTACGGCTGTACTCCAGCTCCCGCTTGGATATCACGATCTCCGCGTTGGGGAAGAGGTCGGTGTTCTGGGAATGGTCCCAGTGGGCGTGGGTAAGAATGACCCGGCCGATGTCTTCCGGTTCCAAGCCATGGGCGCGAAGGGTATCCACCAGCATGGACCGGCGTCCGAAGTGACCCACGTCGACCACCGTCAGCTTTTCTCCTCGGACCAGCGTTACCGTGCAAAGGCCCAGGGTTGCTTGGTCGGTGTTGATGCTAAATCCGGGTAACAGGATCTCTATCTCCGGCACGATTCCTCCTTGATGCTGTCGTTGCTGCCAGAGTAGCGACTGGCCGGCAAGCAATCGATATGCTTCACGAATGGCATTATAACCGGGACAGGCAGGCTAGCAAACTTCACCATGCCCAGTAGGGGTTGAAGAGAATGCCTTCGACAGACTCAGGGCGTACCGGAAGGCCCTTAGGGTGCTGGGTAACGATCATTCACAAGGTCTTTGCGACGTCGTTTCGAGCTCCGCCCCAGTGGGGTCCTTCGTAGCTGAAAAAGCCGATTCCGAAGCTAATTTCCGCCTTGTCCAGGGTAGGCTACTCTGCTACAATCCGCCGAGAGCGCCGAAGGCCATTTCCATGCCTGTAACGCCAGATCGCCATTCTTGGGCCGGAACGGGCTCTATCTAACGATAGCGGTCGAACCCGGCGAGGAAATTGATTCTTGCCAATCGTCAACTTCAACAGCAGCCGGATGTCCGGCTTGCTAGAATTCATCGAGTCTCTCAATAGTTGGGGCCCGAGATCCAGGGAGTTGGGCCTCGGCACCTTTGAACAATCTCTGGGTGTGCCGGGTCTGGCCCCGGAGGACAACTGTTTCTTACTAGAGGAAGACGGGCGGGTGCGGGGGTTTTCTTTGATATTCCCGGAGTTGCCCATCGGCCGTTCTGTATTAGAGATGGGTATAGCCCGCGATCTAGAAGGAACGCCCCAAGAGCTTGACTTGGTACGGCGGTCGGTGGACCGGGCCCGGCATATCGGCGCTGGGGTCGCCCATATCTGTGTAACGGGCAACCCGTCCAGGGCCAAGATGCTAGAGGCTGAGGGCTTCTCTCTCGTTCGTGTCTATTGGGACATGGTCTGGAGCCAAAATGAGCTGCCAGATCAGGAGATACCTCCGGGCTTCAGTGTTCGTTCATACCAGCAGGGGGATGCTACCGCTCTGACCGAAGCTCAGAATTCGGCCTTTGAGGGTAGCTGGGGATTTTGTCCAAACACGGTGGACCAGATAGAATACCGCAGCCAGATGCCTAACACGTCCAACCAGGGGATACTTATCCTGAATGACGGGCACAAGACTGCTGGATATTGCTGGACTTGCCTAAGTCCCCTGAACGAAAACACCAGGGGTGTTATAGGGATGATCGGAGTAGTTCCAGAGTACCGTGGCCGGGGAATCAGCCGGACGATACTGCTGGCGTCAATGGAATACCTTAGGTCCTTGGATGTGGCCGATATCGGCCTCCAGGTGGACGGCACCAACACCCCGGCGACTCGCTTATACACCTCGGTGGGGTTTGAGAAAGTGGGAGAGCTTCACTGGTTCGAGCTGCTCCTTTCCTGAGCCATCACCCCAAACTGCTTGAAGACACGTCCCGCCAGTATCCCCCCGGATATGATCACTTTCATGGCGTCGTCCACCGACATCTCGGTTTGAGTCACGTCCTTCGCCGCCACCATGACCAGAAAGCCTGATGATGGGATCGGCGTGGTGGGTATGTAGACCGCCAGCACTTCCTTGCCGTCGGTGTCGACCATCCTTGAAGTCACCAGACCGATGGACTGAATCCCTGGGCGGGGCCAATCTATGAGAACCACGCCGCTGTAGCGGGATTCGTTGTTGTTGGAAAGTAGTTCTACCGCAGACCGGGTGGTGCCGTAGATGTTCTTGACCAGGGGAATCACCTCCAGCACTCGGTGTCCAAATGCTATGAGGCGACGGCCCACCACGTGGGCCGCAATGATGCCCACTAAGTAGACAGATACAATCAAGACCGCGAGGCCAATGCCGGGTATTTCCGGGCCGGGAAGCAATCCAAGGGGTTCTTTGAGGATACCGTCCAGGAGATCGAACAGGAATTTGAGGATTAGAATGGTGATGCCGATGGGCAACATCACCAATATGCCTGCGCCCAAGGTTCGCTGGATGTGGATTATAACCTTGCGAAATGGGTTAGAGCGGTCAGAACGTGGAGGTATGTACGGCGGCAGGGGTGGCTCGGCCAAATGCTCCTCCGGTTGGTTCTAGCGGCTCTCGGTGATCAGTGAGTCGTAGACACCGGCGATTTGCCCTGCAACGTTGTCCCAGCTCAATCCCTCGGCCCTGCGGCGGGCCGCTAGGCCCATGCTATGTTGCAGGTTCCTGCTCGATATTATCATCTCCAGGGAACTGGCGAAAGCTTCCGGGCAGCGCCAAGCCTTTAGGTAACCGGTTCGCCCGTGTTGAATGATTGTGGAGAGGCCTCCCGCACGGGTGGCGACAACCGGGGTACCGCATGCCATGGATTCCAGGGCGGCCAGTCCGAAACTTTCGTAGAAGGATGGCACCACGCAAACGTCGGCGGCGTTGTAGTAGAGGGGCAGGTCCTGCTGATCTACTCGGCCTATAAAATCGAACACCTTGTCAACGTTTAGACTTTTGGCCAATTCTCGTAACCGGTCTATCTCTTGGTCCCGCCCGACGCCACCTCCCACTACCAACACCCTTATCTGCTCGAAGGTTTGGAGTTGGGCGGCAGTGTGCAGCAACAGTTCAAGTCCCTTCAAGGGCTCGATGCGGCCAACGTACAGAAGCACTTTCTCGCCGTTGAGCCCCAACTTTTCCCTCACTTCTTGTTGGTCCAAGGGGCGGAACAGGGACAGATCCACGCCGCACGGTATCAACCCGATTCTGGTTGCGTCGGCCTGGTATAGCCGAACCATGGCGTCCCTTTCATGGGGGCTAAACGCGACGATGTGATCCGCCGACGCCATCAGCTCCTTCTCCACTTGCTGCCGGGTCGCCGGCTCCGATTCTCCCGCCCGGGACTGCATCTTAATTAGTGATAGTGTGTGGAAAGTGAGGATGTGTGGGGCCCGCCATTCAGTGGCCATCTGTTGCCCTACCCAACCCGAAAGCCAGTAGTGGGAGTGGACTGCCTGATAAGTTAGCCCGGTCTCTATCTGGAATTCCAGTAGGGCTTGGCTGAATTCGGGCAGGTGGGGAAATAGCCCGTCCAACGCCGTTTCGGCGGGGCCTCCTGGCAGGTGGATCACCCGCACTCCCGGAGCGATCTCAGTAATCTTGGATTCGGACTCTGTATGGTCCCGGGTGAAAATGTCTACGTGCACACCGGCGTTGCCCAAAGCGAGAGCGAGCTGTCTGGCATACACGTTCATACCCCCCGATTTTCCCTCTCCCGGAGAAGCGAGAGGGCAGGCGTGGAAGGATATGAAAGCTACTCTATTTACGTTCAATTTCGCCTTACCACCATCTGGTATAGGTCATGCTGCTTGCCGCCCAAGTGTTGCTTGTAGGTTTCAGAGCCCCGTAGAAAATCAAAATATTCGATTCCCTGCTCAATGGCTTCTCGGAGGCACAGAGCGTTGAGCAATAGCCCAACGCTGTAGTAACCATAATCAAGGTCGTAGCCGCTATTGTACAGCAACCTGGAAGAGGCGTAGTCGAAACAGAGGCTTGTGGCGACCGGCTTACCCTCCATTTCAAGGAAATACAACCGGAGCAGGCCTATTTGGGCCATTCTCCGGGCCATATTATGGAAAAACCGTTCGTGTTCCTCGGTCATGTACTCGTCTTTCGCTTCGCTGCTTTGCTTCATCAGCCTAAGGAAATCTTCTAAGCGGGACATCACCTGCTCTTCGCCGGTTACCGCATACCATTTCCAATCAGGAACAGTCTCCAATCGCCGGAATTTGCGGCGTAATTCGTGGCGGTCCTTTTTTGACAGGATAGCCAGGTATTCATCCCATGATGACGGCAACTCAATGCCCGATGCCGTGTCTTCTTTTTCTATCTCCACCGAATAGCCGTGCTGGCGGGCCAGATCCGGGAGGTGAGTCAACGTGGGGGAATTTTCCACTAGGGAATCCAGGCGCATGACGTCCCATTGCCGGTTTTCCAAGCTGGTCAGCAACGCTTGGTAGAAATCCGTTTCGTGGCCCGGACGCACCATGAAATCGTTGTAATCGACCGTTTCTTGGTTTCCGACGAAGGAGAGGGTGTCGCCCGATATAGTCAGTGAGGCTACACCGTCGACACTGTTAGCATCTGGATCGTCATTGGATGGAATGTAAAATCCGGCCATGTCCTTGCCGTCGCCGAAGGTGTCCCACCACACCTCCTGCCACTGGGGTGTGAGGAATACAGTGTTTACCGGGCTGGACGTCAGCACGCCTTCCCACTCGGCTTCTATCTCACGAAAGGATGTGAGGGGCTTGGGCGCCATCAATCTACCTCCCGGTGTAACAGGGCCAATAGCCCCTCTTCGCCAAGGCCTTTGTTTTCGAAGCGGCCCCTGATGGCGGTGGTAACGACCCGGTTACCCGGTTTCTGAATTCCCCGCATGGACATGCACATGTGTTCCGCCTGCAACTCCACGACAACGCCATGAGGGTCCAAGGCGGAAAATATGGCGTCGGCTACCTGGCCGGTGAGGCGTTCTTGTACTTGCAACCGGCGAGAGGCTACTTCCAACACGCGAGCCAGTTTGCTTATCCCGGAGATCTTGCCATTGGGGATGTACGCAACCCGGGCGGTGCCGAAGAACGGCAGAAGGTGATGCTCGCACAGGGAATAAAAGGTGATGTTGCTCAAAACCACCGGGTCTTGGTGGTCTGCTTCAAACACGGCATCGATGGCCGACGCTGGGTCCAGTCCGGTGCCGGATAGGAGCCATTCGTACATTTGGGCTACCCGGTGCGGTGTCTTCTGTAGCCCTTCGCGTTTGGTGTCCTCGCCAACTCCGTCTAGGAGGGTGGTTATTGCCTGCTGAATGAGTTGTGGCTGAATGTCCTGTCCCCTTGATGTTACGATGCCGTGGCCAGAGAGGCGGCTTCCACGGCCTCGAGTGTCGGCTCTATCTCGGTAGTTTGGCTGACAACGCTCCTAACCGCCAGGTCCGGATCTTTCAGGCCGTTGCCCGTAAAGATACATACTACTCGCTGTCCCTCCAGGTTCAACCCCTGGCGGCACATCTTCACCAATCCGGCGAAGCTCGCCGCGGAGGCCGGCTCGCAGAAGATGCCCTCCTTGGATGCAATCATCCGATAGGCATCTAGAATCTCGTCGTCACTCACCATGTCGATGGTTCCCCCGGAACTGTCCCGGGCGTCCACGGCGCCCTGCCAACTGGCTGGATTGCCGATGCGTATCGCTGACGCAATGGTCTGAGGGTTGGCGACCGGCGCCCCCCGGACGATGGGCGCCGCCCCTTCCGCTTGGAACCCCATCATTTTCGGCAACCGAAGGCTACGTCCCGCCCTTTGATACTCTAGGAATCCCCGCCAATAGGCGGTGATGTTGCCGGCGTTGCCAACGGGGATGAATAGGTAGTCTGGGGCGTCTCCCAGGGATTCGATTATCTCGAAAGCGCCGGTCTTTTGCCCCTCCAACCGATGGGGATTCACCGAGTTGACCAGCGTCACCGAATGTTTGCAGGTGTAGGCTCGGGCAAGGGCCAGCGCCGAGTCGAAATTGCCGTTAATCATCAGTATCCTAGCCCCGTAGGCCATGGCCTGGGCTAATTTGCCCATGGCCACCTCGCCTTTGGGAATCAACACCAAGACGGGCAGATCGCAATAAGCGCCGTAGGCGGCGGCCGAGGCGCTGGTGTTGCCGGTTGACGCGCACATCACCGCCCTGCTGCCATCCTCCAGGGCCTTGGCAATGGCAACCACCATGCCCCGGTCTTTGAAAGAGCCGGTGGGATTGCAGCCTTCCAGTTTGAAGTAGAGTTCGTCGCAGCCTAACTCTTTACCCAGCCGGTTGGACTTTACCAGCGGCGTATTGCCTTCCCCCATGGTTATGAGAGGAGTGGCATCCGTCACCGGCAGAAATTCCCTATACGTTTCTAAGATTCCGGCGCCCATCTAATCCGTTCCACTGCTTATCACAAACGTTCCGGTCTCAGATTTGGCTTGAGTATTACCAGCGCTCTTTGGAAACCCGCGCGGGTTAATTTCTTTGATTTGGAGTATCGGGTTGAATATTAGAATTGCGGAGCCTATTCCTCGATCCTGAGCAGATTATTTACTTCTTTTACGACGTTCAATTCTACTACTTTCCGCAGCGATTCTTGGACTGAGGCTTCCAGTGCCGGATGGGTGATGATAACTAGTTCCGCCGACTGATTGTCCGGATCGGCGTCCTTCTGGATCACCGAGGCTATGCTGATGTTGCCATCACCCAAAATCTTAGCGATCTGGGCCAAGACACCGGGCTGGTCGGACACGTTTAGCCTCAGGTAGTATTTGCTCTGCAGTCCGTCGATGGAGGATACGCCGATAGTCTCTTCGGAAGACCCATTCTCCGGCGGCCAAGACATGGGCGGGGACGAACCATTGGGATGGGACACCAATCTCCGGCCGGCCTCGATGAGGTCTCCCAACACGGCGCTTGTCGTGGGCTCCCGCCCGGCCCCCATGCCGTGGAACAGCACATTGCCGCAGAGGGACCCCGTAACCTCCACCGCGTTGTAAACGCCATCTACCTTGGCCAGCATGTGCCCCAGAGGAATCAGGGCCGGATGCACTCTGGCCTGCACGGCGCCGTTGGACATGGATGCGATGGCCAATGGCTTGATGGCGTATCCTAATTCCTGGGCGTATTGGAAGTCCTTGGCTTCTAACGAAGAGATACCCTGAAGGAAGATGTCCTCCGGGTTGACGCGGCGGTGAAAAGCCAAAGAAGCCAAAATCGCCAGCTTGTACCCAGCGTCGATGCCCTCGATGTCGTTGGTGGGGTCGGCCTCGGCGTAGCCAAGTTCCTGGGCTTCTTGCAGCGCTTGGGTGAAACTTGTGTGGGCCTGGGCCATGCGGGTGAGGATGTAGTTGGTGGTGCCGTTGATGATGCCGTGGACGGACTGGATGTCGTTGGCGAGGAGTTGATTCATCAAGCAGCCGACGATGGGTATCCCACCGCCGACGCTGGCCTCAAATAATAGGCTAACACCGTTTTGTTTGGCCAGGGACATCAACTCGGGGCCGGACTTGGCCAACACCTCTTTGTTGGCCGTGACGACATGCTTGCCGGCGGCAAGAGCGTCCTTTAGGAAGCGGGTGGCCGGGTCGGTCCCGCCGATTACCTCTGCCAAGATATGAATCCCGGGGTCGGCTAGAATCTCTTCCGGGTTGGTGGTTATCAGGCTGGCGGCGATGCCGGGGTCCCTGGGTTTAGCGGCGTCCCGGACAAGAATCTTCTTGAGTTTGACACGCCGGCCTACTTTTCTGGAAATATCGTCAGATTGCTCCAACAGGGCCGTGGCGACACCGCCTCCGACGACGCCGAGGCCCAACAATCCAACGTTGATATCATCGGATTCTTCTACCATCCGGCTACCTTTGCCCACCGGGAAACCCCTGACCTCCGGGCGCCCCTTGGCCGGAGGCTCCCTGCTGTCCGGGAGCTACCCTGGGGGCGCTCAACCGAACTTGATCCGCGACCCACGCGTACCATTTGCTGTTGAAATTCATTCTGAGCCAACCTTCATTGGCTCCCCTTATTTGCTCGTTGGTTTGCCATTTAGTAACCAGTTCAATGTTCAGCTTGTTTCGCATCTGGTTGGAGAACTCCCGGTCTGTGGGACCGGTGAGCAGGCGTACGATGTATATGCCGTCCTGGGTGAAGATCGGGCCGCTTATCTCGCCGACCTCCAGAGGCGGTATGTCCCTCTCTTCGTCACCGAACAATGCGCCATCCAACTCTGGGAAGGCCCCTTCGGGCACCCAACCTACGTAGCCCGTTCGATCGGCAAACCCCGCAGGAATCCCAACCTCTCCGGCTACCTTGACGAATTCTTCTCCGCCTCCGGTTTTTTCACTGCCCAGTCTGGCCCTGATTGCTCCGACGTCGATTCTCCCTTCGATCTCGGATCTGATCCATTCGACCTCTACCTGCTCGGTGGTTTCGGGGATGGTTCGACCCAACATCAGCCCCAATTGCTGCAACGCTAACTGCTCTTGGACAATCACACGGAAATCCGCGGCTGCCAAGCCGGTGCGGGCCAAAAATATCTGGTAATTGTTCCGGAACTCCTGATCCAATTGCCCAGGGTCGGATTCCTGTCCTTCGGGCACGGAGGGATAGAACTGGGCTTTTATCACCCCGTCTATGTCTTCGTCGGCCAGTCTGAACCCCAGATTGGGCGCCGCCTGACGCAGGACCTCGGCGTTTAGCAGGTCGCGCAGGTATTCGAAGGGTACGGTACTGAGGTCGACCTGCCCGCTGAGTCCCTGGAGGACGCGGATGCGCTCCACCAGGTCGCCCATCTTGAACTCTTGATCGCGGACGCTGCCGGCCCAAACCCTGGGCGGCCGGTAAAACTCTTGATAAAAGCCGAATACAACGATGCCGATAACCAGAACCAGAAGACCGGCGCCGATTCCCCAGGCCAACCTTTCATGGCGCTTTTCACGGGTTGAGCGCGAGCTTTCGACCCGGGCCGCTTCTTGTCGTGCTCGCCGTCCTCTTGCCCGGCGGCGGGCATCTGCTGGGGCAGTCTGGTCTTGACCGTCGCCGCGGTTCCAAGGGAAGGCCATAAATGTTCCTCACGGATTCGGGTAGCAGAACAGCGGTAGAGCCGCCACCAGTGGAGACCTACCCCGTTATGATTACTCTGGCTTAAAGAGACGGCTCTGCCTGATCTAACGTCTCATTGCCCCAACGGTGGGGACGTAAGGCACGAAGGGGACCAATGCGATGTGCCGGGCTCGCTGGATCGCCAGCCGCAGGGCTCGCTGGTGTTTGGCGCAGACCCCGGAACGACGCCGGGGTTCTATCTTCGCCCGGTCGGAAATAAACCGGCGAATGCGGTCCACGTCCTTGTAGTCGATGGTTTTCACGTGGTCAACGCAAAATGAGCATACCTTTCGCCTAGGAGCATATCTTCCGCGAGGGCGTCCACCGCCGGGACGCCCTCCAGGACGTCCGCCGGGGCCGCCGGTTCTGGCCGGACCCCGGCTGGGTCCTCCGCCTGGAGGAGCACCTGCAGGGGCGGCGGCGGGGGCTGGGCGTGGTGCTTCGGTGGTCATATCAGTCCGTTTCCTTTACCAGATTCATGTACCAGATTCTTGTTGCCTAGAACGGCAGGTCGTCAACTTCTTCCATGGGTGGGCCTTCATCGCCCATCCCGCCGGGGCCAGGGCCCGGCGCGTAACCGCTCGCTTCCCCTCCCATGTCAGGTCCCCGGCTCAAAAATTGCACGTCGGTCAAGTTAATTTCGTTGACAAACCGAGTTTGACCGTCCCGAGTTTCGTACGTCCGGGAATGGAGACGGCCTTCCACGTAGACTTGTTGGCCTTTGGTCAGATATTGGTTGCACAACTCGGCGTGGCGTCCCCAGGCGCTGACGTTGAACCACTCTGTCTCCTCACGCTGCTCGCCCGCGGCGGTGGTGTACTTACGGTTGGAGGCTATACTGAAGGAAGTGACGCTCTGGCCGTTGGGGGTGTAGCGCATCTCCGGGTCCCGCCCCAGGTTGCCTATGACGATGATCTTATTCAACTCAGCCCCCCTTACCCTTACGTTTTTTCAGGCTCGTCCTCCGGCGCATCGTCCACCGTTTCATCAGCCGGAGTTGGAGCTTCTTCGACAGTCTCTTCAACTACGTCGGTGGCTTCTTCCGGGGTTTCCTCGGCCACTGCAGGAGCTTCTTCTACCGCTTCTTCAACCGCATCCGTGGCTGCTTCAGCAGATTCCTCGGCCACCACGGGAGCCTCTTTGGGGACCTGGACCTCTTCAACGGCGGGCGGAGCTGTCACGGCCGGCGTCTCGGAAACGGGCTTGGGAGGATCTCCGACGACAACCATCGACCGTAACACTTGCTCGTCCTGGCGGAGGAATGTCTCTAATTCCTGATTAAAGGGGGTTTCAGTGCTGAAACGGGTCAGGTGATAGGTTCCTTCCAGAAAATGGTGAGAGCCTTTGCGGATGGAGTACGCAAGCCGCCGTGTGCCCCAGGTTTCTTCATGGAAGATTTCGCCGTCGCGATTGTTAATGAATCCTTTTATCCGTCCCCAAGTGTCCGCAGCTTGGTCTTGGTTCAACATGGGGCTCAAAATGACAACAAGTTCGTAGTGGCGCAATGAACACTCCTAGAGAATTGAGTCGGGAATTAAATAAGTATTAGGATTATAGCATCGGGGACTGGGCTGCTCAACTATAAGTCCAGCCCAGGCACAAGGAAACCGGAGGTTAACTCCTTCACTTGCCCGGCTACCTCTTTCTGCACGGATTGGTTGTCCAGATTGGTGAGCACTTTGACTATCATGCCCGCCACTTGCTTGACGGCCTCTTCGTCAAAGCCACGGGAGGTTATAGCGGGCGCGCCCAAACGCAGACCGCTGGTCACCCGTGGGGGCTTGGTATCGAAGGGAATGGCGTTTTTGTTGGTGACTATGCCTACCTTCTCCAGGGCTGTTTCCGCCGCCTGTCCCGTAATATCCAGGGGGGTGAGGTCCACCAAGACCAAATGATTATCGGTCCCACCGGAGACCAGCCGCAGTCCGGCTTCGGAAAGCTCTTGGGCCAGGGTGCGGCAGTTTGCGACGACCTGGGCGGCGTATCGGCTAAATTCGGGCGTGAGGGCTTCCCCAAAGCATACCGCTTTGGCCGCGATGATGTGCATCAAAGGCCCTCCCTGGGCGTTGGGGAAAACGGCCGAGTCTATTTTTCTGGCCAATTCGCTGGTGGACAGGACGAAGCCGCCACGGGGACCGCGGAGGCTTTTCTGGGTGGTGGAGGTCACGATCTGGGCGTGAGGCACCGGCGATGGGTGGACTCCGCCCGCGACCAACCCGGCTATGTGAGCCATGTCCACCATCAATGGAGCGTCCACCGAATCGGCGATCGCCCGAAAACGAGGGAAATCGATCGTCCGGGAATAGGAGCTGCATCCGGTGACGATGAGCGCGGGCCGGTGCTCCTTGGCCAGCCGCTCCACCTCGTCGTAATCGATGGTCTCGGTCTCCCGGTCCACGCCATAGGGCACGAAGTCGTATAGCTTACCGGAAAAGTTGACCTTGGATCCGTGGGTCAGATGACCGCCGTGGTCCAATTGCATCCCCATTACCTTGTCGCCGGGTTGTAGCAGCGCGAAATAGGCCGCCATATTGGCTTGAGCTCCGCTATGAGGTTGGACGTTGACGTGTTCGGCTCCGAATAGGTCCCCGGCCCGTTGGATCGCCAGGGACTCAACCACGTCCACGTATTCGCATCCGCCGTAGTAGCGACGGCCCGGATACCCTTCCGCGTACTTGTTGTTCATGACGCTGGATTGGACTTCCAGCACCGCCCGGCTGGCGTAATTTTCGGAGGCGATCAGCACGATGCAGTCGCGTTGGCGCTGGTCTTCTAGCCGCAGGGCTTCGGCTATCGCCGGGTCCCTTTCCCCTATGGTCGTCATTCCGCCTCCTGCCAATCGTTTTGAACGCACGGGCGCCGCTGTAGAGGGATTAAACGATGGCTGGTAAAGATCGAATTTGCCAGGCGTGTCTGCCTGCAAATGGGGCTAGGAGTAGTGTACCGCCCGGCCCAATTTTGTGTCAACGAGGCTGTGCTCGCAGGGCAAGGCTCCAAATTGCGCCCATTCTGTCCATCGTGTAGAGTTAACCGCAGTTAAGTAGAGGTGTGCCCGTGGCTTCCAGTTCTGAACCAACGCCCCAACAGGATCATATCCGGCGTTTACTAAGTCCGGAACGCGCAGAAACCTTGGACTCGCTCCGTATCCTGAGTTTATGTCCCATAAACGTCCACGACACCGTGGCCGATATAGGTTGCGGCCCTGGATACTTCACGCTGCCTCTGGCCAAGACTCTGAAAAACGGCCGAGTGCTGGCGTTGGATCTGAACGATGAAATGTTGGCCGCGTGCCGGGACCGAGTGGACAAAGCCAGGATGGGCAACGTGGAGATACTGAAATGCTCCGAGTTTGAGTTTCCCATCGAACCGGCTTCGGTCGACGGTGCATTTCTGGCGTTTGTGGTTCAGGCGAGTTCGGACAAGGACCGCTTCTTAAGCGCGGTGCGGGAGACGCTTCAACCCAGGGGCTGGTGTTCGGTGCTCGAATGGTATAAAAAAGAGACCGAATGGGGGCCGCCTCTAGAGCGCCGCCTCGACCCGGGTGAGTTGGAAGTCGTGGCCCGAGAGGCCGGATTCCGCACCATGGGTTGGCGGGACATTAACGGCGACCATTACATCGTGACTCTGCGTAATACCTGACATTAGCGCATAAGTATGCTGATCGACGTTACGACGTACCATTTAGAGATCACCGACCCCAGTGACCTCCGTCCAAAACCTAACCCGCTTCAGGATCTTGAGATTAAACGGGTAGGGCAGCCATCCCCGGAATTCAACAGGTTCTTGTATACTGCGGTTGGGGGCGACTGGTACTGGATTGACCGGTTGTCTTGGACCTATCGTCAATGGCACGAGTGGGTGGACCGCCCCCAGTTTCAGACGTGGGTCGCCTACGTCTCTGGGAGTCCAGCCGGCTATTTCGAACTAGACGGCCAGCCCGAGAGAAGCGTGGAAATCACGTCCTTTGGCCTGCTTCCTCAGTACATAGGCCGTGGTCTGGGCGGACATTTTTTGAGCGTGGCTTTGGAAAAAGGATGGCAGACTGGGGCGTCTCGCGTATGGCTCCACACCTGCAGCCTGGACCATCCGACCGCGTTGTCGAATTACCGGGCCCGAGGGATGCGGGTGTTTCTTGAGGAGACGGCCCCGCAAGACCTACCCGGCACTACGCCGGGACCGTGGCCCGGTGCGCAGCGTATCTAGCAAGTCTTATCCCTCCGCTGGGACTACGGGCAATATCAGATGGGAAGGGTGCTGGGCGTCGTGGTACACGCTGTTTTGCGCGGAGACTTTAACGGAGGACAGGGCCGGGTTCTCCCCGGTGTTGCCGTTGACGTCGAAGCGGGGAAAGTTGCTGGAGGAGATGTCCAACCGGATCCGGTGTCCTCTGGCGAACAGGTTGCTGGTGGGATAAAGCTGGACCGTGATTGGGTAGATCCTCCCAGGCTCCAAAAGCTCGGGCTCCGACCATGAAGAGTGGAACTTGGCCCGTAGAATGCCGTCGGTCAGGTTCAGGGCGTATCCTTCGGGATAATCCGGCGAAGGCGGATAAACGTCCAGCAGCTTTGCGGTGAAGTCCGTGTCCAGTGCGGACGATGATATCCAGAGCTGAACGCTGACCGGTCCGGTTGCTTCCAGTTCTTCGGTTAGTGGGTCGGTCTGGAACACCAAAACATCGGGCCGGGTGGCCAAGGGCATGTAGGGAGGCCGGCTCCCGTAGAATTCAGCAGTTTCCCGCTGGTCGTACCCTCCCGGTTCCATAATAGGCCGTCCCGAGGAAATATTTCCTCCTATCGTCGGCACCGGATGGTTGGGGTCGAACAGGTAGCGCGACGGCGAGAATTCGCCTTGGGGAGACTGTTGGGAAAGACGGCCATCGGGTTGCAGAAACAACGGGGTTTCTTTTGCCCGATTCAATGGCCACTCCTTTTCCTCTCGCCACCGGCCTCCGTGGTCCAGCCGTCCCTGGGGGTTGCGCTTGCCGCTTCCGCCGCCCATCACGAATATCTTGACCAGCGGATCCTGATCCGGTTCGCTTTGGATATCTTTCAACCAGCGGTCGAAGTAACGCAGGCGCAGATGGTTGAAGTCTGGGGCCAGATTGTTGTCCACCGTGGAACGGGCGCCAAAATCCACGTCGCCGGAAAATGAGACGGAACGGGCGCCGTGGGTCCAAGGTCCCATGAGCAGGCTCACCGGCCCTGCCTTAGTCTTGGAAAGGGCGGCGAAGTTGTCGGTGGTGGTGCGAGTGTAGGAATCGTACCAGGAGCCCATGTGCATCTGGGGCACGGCGGAGAAGTCGGAGTAGTAGGCCTCGGCGCACAGGCCGGACTGTTGCCAATACTCACCGAAGTTCTCCTGGCTCCAGATCTCCATTAGGTAGTTTTCGTAATCGGGGGTCCAACGCAACGGAGAGTGGCCCTTCTTCCAGGGCATCCGTTGCAACCATTCGTGGATGTCCTGGTTCTCCAGCGCCGCCTTGGTAACCGCCGGGTCGGCTTTGGCCTCCGAGCTTTGCATCGCCTCACGGAAGGCCCACGTAACCTGCCGAAGCTCGAACGCGCCGCCGTTGCGGCAACCGCTCTGAAAGGCGTTGGAGAAGCCCCCACAGTCCAGCCACATGGCGGCCAGGTGGGGCGGGTTCAAACAGGCCAGGGCCGCTTGGGTATGCGCCGCATAGGATAGCCCGAAGGTGCCGACCTTGCCGTTGCACCAAGATTGTTGAGCCAGCCATTCCACCGTGTCATACCCGTCCCTGGCGTCGTCCACGTATTTGGAAAACCCGCCTTCAGATTCGAACCGGCCCCGGCAATCCTGCATCACGGTAACGTAGCCGTTGGCGGCGAAGAAGGCCGCTTCCTCTATCCGGGCTTCGGAAGCCTTGTTGTATGGGGTACGCTGTAACAGAACAGGCAACGCTCCCCCGATGATCTCGCCACCGCTGGCCGGACGGTGCACGTCGGCCGCCAACACCACCCCGTCCCGCATCGGGACCGGGACGTTATGCTCAACTTGTACTTGGTAACTCACGGAATCTTCGCCTCGCCTACCGGATTGGATAAATATCGCACGATGCAATAGCAACCTATTCTAGGCATCGGACAGTAACGGTGCAACCGTTCGTCTCAACCGTCCAATGCTGTTACCGTTGACACCCAAAACCAGCCGAGACTATAGTAAAATTTCAGAAACAAACACCGCCCGGTCCGCAAATGACATGAAAGAGCCGGGCTAGGGATAGAATCTACGGTGTGGTGTGTTTAGGAGGTTCCGATTTGGCTAACGATTACGACCTGTTGATCATCGGGGGCGGCCTTGCCGGTATGACCGCGGCGATGTACGGCGCTCAATATGGCCTCAAGACCGGACTGGTCGAGCGCATGATGGGCGGGGCCTCCATCATCAACGTAGAGAAGATAGAGAACTTCCCAGGCTTTCCCCAAGGGATCTCCGGGGCCGAGCTGGGGCCGTCGGTCCAGGAACAGGCGATGAACGCCGGGGCGGAGTTCATCATGGCCGACGTCGCCCGCATCTCCAGGGAAGGCAACTTCACCATGGTGGCCAGCGATGCCGGAGGATATCGGACTAAGGCTTTGATCGTGGCTGCCGGTTCTACTCTGCGCCAGATGGGTATCCCCGGCGAGCAGGAATTATTCGGGCGGGGCGTCTCCCAGTGCGCCACCTGCGACGGACCGATGTTCATGGGCGAGGTCGTGGGCGTTGTCGGCGGCGGAGACTCGGCGGCGGACGAAGCGTTGACCCTGACCGAGTACTGCGAAAGGGTCCTTTTGTTCCACCGGCGGGACAGTTTGCGGGCCTACGAGTCCCTTCAGGAGCGAGTGCACCAGAACCGTAAGATTGAGGTAGTCTGGAACTCGGTGGTGGAAGAGGTGGTCGGCGAAGATACGGTGACGGGAGTCCGAGTACGCAACGTGGTGACAAATCTGGAGAACCAGGTGAACTTATCCGGGCTTTTCGTCTTCGTGGGATTGGAGCCCAATTCCAGTGTGGTGGAGGGGGTGGTCAAAGTAGACAATGCCGGCCACATCCCGGTTAATGTCTCAATGGAGACGGAAGTGCCGGGGATATATGCCGTGGGCGACATTCGACAGAAGTCGGTGTCCCAACTGGCATCGGCGGTGGGAGACGGCGCAACCGCGGCCATCTCGGCATTTAAATTCATCCGAGGTAAATCCTGGTAGAGTGCCTTCAGACCCTCGCCGTGTGGACCCGAGGGTTTAATCATCGAATAGCCGTTCAACTGTATATCTTGGGGAGGTTGTAATGGATCTGGTAGAGGAGCAACTGCGCAACAGCAAGACCATCGCCGTGGTAGGTTTGTCCGACAATCCGGAGCGGATCAGCTATGGGGTGTCCAAATACATGCAATCGCAGGGTTACCGGATAATCCCGGTCAATCCCATGATTGAGGAATCCTTAGGGGAAAAGAGCTATCCCGACCTGAAGTCGGTGCCTGAGCACATCGATATGGTGGACATCTTCCGACGCTCCGAGTTGGTGGCTCCGGTGGTTGACGAGGCCATTGAGGTGGGCGTCAAGTACATCTGGATGCAGGACGGAGTGATCGACGAGACCGCCAAAGCCAAAGCGGAGGCCGCGGGGATCCCCGTCGTGATGGATGATTGAACCCTCCGAGTGCACCGCCGCCGGTTCGGTGGCGAGCAGGTTTCCAGTACCTCTTCCTCCAGCTAACACAGTCAGGACGCCCGCGATCGTCCGATCTTGCGACGAAAGGAGCGGGTCGCATGGCCGGTTGACACCTAATCGGTTGATGGTTACTATCACGTATGGGAATGTTAGCCGAAGAGTACGGCGTTCCCAATGGTTTTAGATCAATGTATCTGGCCGATCTTACTTATGGCGCTAATAAGGGGCAATGAAATTTGACGACTCAGGAAGAACTGGCGGTCAGGCTTAAGCAGTTGGGCATTCGGGTTACGCCCCAGCGGTTGGCTATCGCCGAAGTAGTGATCAATTCCGGGGACCATCCATCGGTGAAGGATGTGTTCGAAAGGGTAAAAGAATTCTTCCCCTATGTAACCCTGGCAACGGTATACGCGACTTTGGACTTGCTGGAACGGGCCGCGATCGTGCGGGAGTTGCCTTTCCAGCGTCAGTCCAGGTACGACGCAAACCTTTCCCCTCATGCCAATCTGGTATGCATAAGTTGCGGCGCGGTGGTGGATGCTGAAGTGGGACAGAGCATGGTTGAGGAACTCAAGAAATTGGTGGAAGAGGGGACCGACTTCGAGATTGCCACCCAGCGCGTGGACTTCTACGGGAAGTGCTCAGGCTGCGCCGCCGGCAACCGCGCGCCCACCCAAGCATCGGTTTAGAGTTACTTCCGAGGCCGCTCTCAGATTACTGGGGTGTTGGCTTAGGGTGAAGCGATTGTCCTCCTGTCCCTTGCAGCGGAGAGCCTCACCCCCATCCTAACCTTCCCCCGTCGAGGGGGAAGGGATTTGTCCTCGCCCCCTTTACGGGGGAGAGTTAGAGAGGGGGTGACCTTCCATGATTAATAACTTCTAGAAATGGGACTAGTCCCCCTTGTACGCCCGGCTTCCCTGTGTCCGTTCCAGATATTGGCGGATCATCAAAGCCGCCGTGGCCCCTTCCCCCACCGCCGATGCCACTTGCTTGGTGCTTCCCGACCGGGCGTCCCCCGCAGCGAAGACACCTTCCAGGCTGGTTTCCATGGTGGGGCTGGTGGAAATGGACCCCCACTGGTCCAGGTCGACGGAATCCTTGACGAAAGCGGTGTTAGGCAGCAGGCCGATGAAGACGAAGACCGCGCCCGGCGTGATCTCCTCGGTTTCTCCGGTGGCCGTGTTTTTGATCACCACGGAACTCAGCTTTCCCTCTCCCTTGAACTCCACCACGGTGGTGTTCAGACGAACTTCGATCTGCGGGTGGCTGGCGGCCTTTTCCTGAAGTATCTGACTGGCTCTTAGCCGCTCGCCAACCTCCAATATGGTCACTTTGGTGGCGAATTTGGTCAGGAAAAGACCCTCTTCAACGCCGCTGTTTCCGCCTCCCACCACCAGCAGTTCCTGGCCTTTATAGAATGGGCCGTCGCAGGTCGCGCAGAAGTGAATACCCGCGCCGATCAGGTCTTCCTCCCCCGGCACGTTGAGGCGCCGGTAGGTTGCGCCGGGAGTTAGCAGCAACGAGCGACTGCAGTAGGTGTCGCCCGACTCGGTAGATATCATCTTGTAGTCGCCTTGGGCTTCGATGCTGGTCACGGTTTGAGCCGGCAGTATCTCTACGTCGAAACGCTCGGCATGCTCCCGCATGGCGTCGGCCAACTCAGCGCCGCCGATGCCTTGGGCAAAACCGGGGTAGTTGTCGATCCTTTCGGTGGTCCCGGCCTGTCCGCCTATACCGCTACGTTCGATGATCAGGGTTTCGATGCCCTCTCTGGCCGCATAGAGAGCGGCTGACAATCCTGCCGGACCGCCGCCGATCACGATCAGGTCGTAAAACTCACGTTTAGCTTTGGGGCTGATGCCCAGCTTGGCGGCCAGATCGGCATTGGACGGCTCCACCAAGATCGAGCCATCCTGAAAAACGATGGTGGGGATTATCTGCTTCCCGTCGTTAACTGCCTGGACCCGCTTCCTGCCTTCCTCGTCCTCGTCGATGTCCACCCAGATGTAAGGTATGCGCTGCTCGCCCAAGAACTGCTTGGAACGGCGGCAATCGGGGCACCAAGGGGCGCCATATACGGTGATGTTAGCTTCTTGCATCGGTTTGTCTCCTTTGGACCCAAGCGTTGTCCGGTCCAATCAATTAAGATGCCAACCATTGCCAATTAGATGCCAGTTTGAGCGCCCGTTTTGACGACGAGATGGGGCTGCGGGACGGCGTCAGAGGTTCACGATGTCTACCGGTTCCAATGGCCCCGCCGCGTCAAAGCCGAAGATTTTTGAGTAGAAGTAAAGCTCGGCGTCCAAAGCCCGCTTGATGTTCTCGGAGCGGCGGAATCCGTGCTGCTCACCTGGGAACGGTAGATATGCCGTGGCGATACCCTTGGCCCGCACCGCGTCGAACATAGATTCTGCTTGGCCGGGCGGCACGATCTTGTCCTCCATGCCTTGAAATAGGATCAGCGGGCAGGAAAGCTGACTGGTGAAGTTGATGGGAGACCTTTGCCGGTACACTTCCGCCTCTTGAGGGTAGGCTCCGACCAGACCGTCCAGGTAACGGGACTCGAACTTATGGGTATCCTTGGCCAGCGTTTCCAGGTCGCTCACGCCGTAGTAGCTGGCCCCGGCGGCGAACACGTCCCGGAAGGTCAGCGCGGCCAAGGTGGTATATCCTCCGGCGCTGCCGCCGTCGATGGCCAGCCTCTTACCATCTGCCAGACCTTGCCGCACCAAGTACAGCGCCCCGTTGACGCAGTCGTCCACGTCGACGATGCCCCACTGTCCCCTCAGGCGTTCCCGGTACGCCCTGCCGTAGGCGGTGCTGCCCCCGTAGTTGACGTCCAGAACGGCGAAACCCCGGCTGGTCCAATATTGAATACCCAGGTCCAGGGCGACGGAGGTCGCGCTGGTGGGGCCGCCGTGGCTTTTCACCAGCAACGGCGGTTTTTCGCCGGGGATTGGTTCGTAGTCCCCGTTGGACGGCGGGTAGTAGAAAGCGTGGGCGGTCAGGCCATTTTCGGTGGGGTATTCGATGGCTTCAGGGGTAGACAAATATGCCCGTCCCAGGCTTACATCGCCGGAGGTCCGCAACACATGGGTATCGCCCGCCGCCAGGTCCAGTCGGACAACCGACAACGCCTCGACCGGGGACCCGGCGATGATTACCGCAGTCTCCGAAGCCACCCGCAGGTCTCCCCTTGCCATGTCGGAATAGGGCGTGGGTATGGGATTCAGTTCCCGGAGTTCCGTATCCACACTGGCCAGCTTCCAGTCGCCACCCTGGACATAAGAGCAGATGATCTGCCGCTCTGACTGGAAGGCGTAAGTGGACGAACCGAACATCCACTGCGGCCTGCCGAACTCGGCTTCCATCTCGGTGACCGGCTCGACGGCTCCGTTGCGCCAACGGTAGATGTTCCACCATCCCGTGCGGTCTGACACGAAATATAGAGTTCCATTCGGGGACCACTCCGGCTGAAAGATCGACTCTTCCGGGCCACCGGCCACTTTCTCGGGATGCTCCAAGGTGCCGTTCGAGTTTAGGTCCGACACCCACAACTCGCAACCGTCCCAGGGCATGTTGGGGTGGTTCCAACTGAGCCAGGTCAACTTCCCGCCGTCGGCGCTGAGCCGGGGCGAGGAATAAAAATCCGCGCCTGAAACCAGCGCCTGGCCGGAGCTACCACCTTTAATGGAAAGGCTGACCAGAGTGTTCACCGCCTCCTGAGAGGACGAGGTATGGTCCTCACGGACGCAGATGATTTGACCTCTAAGGTGGTCAATGACCATGTCGGCGTATCGCTTGTCTCCCTCGGGTGTGACGGGGACCGGCGATTCTCCATGGCGGCCCCGGTACATGCGCTGGTCGTCGTAGTTGACGAAGTAGACCACCCCATCGGCCACGCAAAAAGCGCCGCCGCCGTACTCGTGGACCCGGCTGCGGGCGTTGAAGGGCGAAGGCGTCACGTCGTCGATATTTCCATCGTCCGTCCGCCGAACGACGACGTTGCGCCCGCCTTCCCGGGGGCGCTGCTCCACCCAATATATATCCTCTCCGTCCAGAGCCAACTGGCCCAGCCTGATCGATTCGGCAACGATGAGGTCCGATGTTACCGGCGATTTCCACGAGCCATAGGGCGCTACTTGAACTTCTGGCATCCCTTCTCCCTGGGTTCCCGTTGCGTATTGAACTTTCAAGGCCTAGTATAAGGCAGCAAAACCGGCGCTTGTATCTTCCAGTCAAAGCGATGCGGTATCGGCCGGCGCCGGCAGATGGAGGGGATAGCCATGGTATCAGGTCAATCGACCACGGTGCTTCATCCCGGAGCCGAGGACGCGGCCCGAAAATTTGAATTGGCTCCGAGATTGTCCGATCTGAAAGGAACCACCGTGGGCCTTATCGACAACCACAAAAGGAACGCCGACGTGTACATCGCCGAGCTCAGCAGGGTACTGCAAGAAGAGTACGGTGTGTCCAAAGTGGTGACCTACCGCAAGGCCAGCCAGAGCATACCCACTCCTGACGACGTGCTGGATAGCCTGGCCGCCGAATGCGACGCCATCGTCCACGCCGTGGCCGATTGAGGGTCCTGCACAGCGTGGGGTCTCCACGACGGAATAGAGTCGGAAAAGCGGGGCCGTCCCGCAGTAACGGTAATCACCCGGGCGTTCACCAAAGCGGCGGAGCTTAGGGCCAAGGCGTTGGGCATGACTGATCACCCAGTGGTGGTGATCGACCATCCGATCGCCAGCAAACCACCGGAAGCGGTTCAGAAAATGGCCTTGGCCAGCATTAAAGAGGTCGCCCAGGGATTGGTGTCGCCTTCCAGCTAAGAAATAAGGGTTAACGATGAGTGAAACAGGCACCGGAAAATCGGCCAGCCGTCTCCAGGTGTCCGGGCCGATCAGCCAGGTAAACGACTACTTTTACGACCAAGGTTGGACCGATGGGTTGCCCATCGTGCCGCCCACCGAGGACCTGGTTCTGGAGATGCTGGAGGCCTGTCAGGTGTCGGGCACCAGCGTTCTGGGCCGGATTCCTCCCCTGGATGGCACGGTCACGGTAGAGAAGGTCGCCATCAACAGCGTGATGGCAGGGTGCAAGCCCGACTACTTCCCGGTGGTCCTGGCGGCGGTCAAGGCGGTACTGCAGCCCCAGTTCAACGTTGGCTCCATCACCACTACCACAGGCGGGGCCGCGCCGGTGGTCATCGTCAGCGGGCCGGTTGCCGACAGGTTGGGCATTCATGGCGGCACGGCGGTATTTGGCTCGGGACACCGGGCCAACGCGACCATCGGCCGCGCCCTTCGGCTGACCATGCGTAACCTGGGCGGGGCAGTGGCCGCTACCATGGAGAAGTCCACTCACGGCTGGCCCGGCAAGTACACCATGTGTTTCTCCGAGAACCAGGAGGCGAACCCCTGGGAGCCGCTTCACGAAGAGATGGGGTACAAACCCAACGACAGCACCGTTACCGTTGTCGCCTCCCGGGGCATACATACCTTGGTGGAGTCTAGCCAGGAAACGGGACTCGGGGTGCTTGAGACGATGGTTGGCTCCATGACCGCCGGCGGAATCTCAGGCTATAGCTTCCAGTCTCGCGGTGCTTCCGTTGTCATCGTTTTAGGGCCGGAGCACGCCGCGGAGATCGCCGCCGACGGTTTTGGGCGCAAGGAGATCAAAGAATACCTCTTCGAGAATGTCCGTCTGCCCATGGGACAGATCAAGAATAGGGGACACTACGGCACCCGGTCCTGGCCCGACGAATACGACAGCAAACCGGACGACTTCATGGTTCCATTAGTGGCGGATGTGGACAAACTGGTCCTGGTGGTCGCCGGCGGCGACGGGCGTCACAGCTCCTGGTTCCCCGCCTGGTCGGCCACCCAGCGGGCCGTCGAGGTAATCTAGGGTTAGCCCAGAAACTTTTTCTCGGATACCCATTCCTCGCCAGAGACGGTATGGTCTTCCTGGTTCGAGATGATCGAATCTTTCCCACTTGCAGGTGAATGTGCGCACCTTTGCCCGCGATATCAACAGCGCGGCGTTATGGGCTGGAGTGACCGCCTTCATTTGGTATGCCTTTGGAGCGGTGCCCGTGCACATGGCCGTCGCCGGGCAGCTCGGACTCACCTCGGCCCAATCGTCTAGCTGGATATTCATAATCTGGACCAGCGGCGCGGTCGCGTCTATCGGCCTTTCCCTGTTTTTCCGGATGCCTATACCAATCACTTGGAGTATTCCGGGGCTCATATACTTGGGTACGCTGGCGGGTAACTTCACCTTCGCTGAGATCGTAGGGGCTAACCTGGTGGCGGGTGTGTTGATACTGCTTCTTGGACTCCTGGGAGTCGGCGGACGAATCATTAACTGGCTACCGCTGCCCATCGTGATGGGGATGTTTGCCGGCAGTATCTTTGGCTACGTCACTCGCTTGGTGACCGTTACCGTGGAGGACGCATTGGTGGCTGGTCCGACGGTCGCAGGTTATTTCCTGGGCCGGCTCATCGCGAACCCGCGCATCCCGCCCGTGGGCCTTGCCGTGGTATTTGGGGGGATCGCGATCCTCGTAGGCGGTCAAGCCACTACGGAAGCTATGTCTTGGAGCTTACCGGTCCTGGCTGTGCCCGATATGGGGTTTTCGTTGGCCGCCATTGCTGCGATCAGCCTGCCGATGGTCGCGCTGACATTGGGTCTGGGAAATGTCCAAGGATTGGGCTTCCTTTTAGGGCAAGGCTACAAAGTGCCGGTCAATCCCATATCGATCGTGGTTGGTGTCAATTCAGTAGTTAACGCGATACTGGGAGGACATCCCGCATCGGTGGCTCGCGCCGGGATCGCGATTCTGGCCAGTCCCGATGCCGGGCCGGAATCCCAGAGGTACTGTGGCACCATTCTCGCCGCGGTGCTAACAATGACGATAGCGCTAGCCGCTGGACTCGTGATCCCCATTCTCGCCGTTCTACCGTCGTCGTATGTGTTTGCACTGGCGGGCTTGGCCATCTTTGCGTCCCTACAAGACGCCTTCGAGAAAGCTTTCGCCAGCAGCTTACGCTTCGGAGCCTTGGTAGCATTCGCTGTGGCGTCCACCTCCTTCTCCTTCGTGGGAATCACGTCGGCTTTGTGGGCGGTGATCGCTGGTTTGGCCGCCTCTCTGATCGCGGAACGGAGCGAGCTTCTGACACACTGGTGGGATAATCAAAGTTAAGGAGTAGGTAGTGTTCAAGATAGGGATCGATGTCGGAGGCACGTTTACCGACTTTGTGGTGGACAGCGATGGCGAACCGCCCCGGTATTTCAAGACGCAGTCCACGCCCCACGACCCGTCGGAAGGGGTGATGACCGGGCTTGAAGACGCGGCCCAGGCTTACGGCTTGTCTCTGCAGGAATTTCTGGACGCGACGGAATTGGTGATCCATGGATCCACGGTTGCCACCAACACGCTGGTAGAGCGAAAAGGCGCCAAAGTCGGCCTGATCACTACCGATGGTTTCCGGGACCTGCTGGAGATGCGGGAAGGGTTGAAGGAAGACCGGTACAACCTACGAATGACCCCGGTGGAGCCGCTGGTACCCCGCTACTTGCGCTTGGGAATCCCGGAGCGGGTACGGTATGACGGCGCGGTGTACACGCCGTTGGACGAGGAAGCCCTGGACCGGGCCCTGGAGCACTTCCGTCAGGAGGGGGTCGAAGCCCTGGCGGTATGCTTCCTGTTTTCCTATTTGAATCCCACCCACGAAGCCAGGGTCTACGAAAAGATCCGCGAGAAGTTCCCCGATGTTTACACCTCCCTCTCCCACGAAGTGATTCCCCAGATCAAGGAGTTCGACCGGCTCAGCACCACCGTTATCAACTCCTACGTCGGACCGGTCTTCGGCAGGTATCTCCAACACCTGAAAGACCGGTTCGCGCCTTATCGCAGCTTCGGTGAAGTCCTCATCATGCAATCCAACGGCGGGGTCGCGCCCATCGACGAGTGCAGCCGCATGGGTGTCCGGGCCATCCTTTCCGGACCGGCCGGTGGCGTCAGCGCCGCCGCTTACCACGGAGAGCTTCTGGACGAGCCCAAGATCATCGCTTTCGACATGGGCGGCACCAGCACCGATATTTCCCTGATCGAAGATGGCGCGCCCCACCTGGCCCACGAGAAATTCGAGGGTGGCTGGAAGATAGCAGTGCCCATGATCGACATCCACACTCTGGGGGCCGGCGGAGGCAGTATCGCTTCGGTAGGTCCGGGGGGGATCCTTCACGTTGGCCCCTTGAGCGCGGGAGCCGACCCGGGACCGGCCTGCTACGGCAAGGGCGGAGAAGACGCCACCGTTACCGACGCCAACCTGATGCTGGGCTATCTAGACCCGGACAACTTCCTCGGCGGCAAAGCCAAGTTGAATAAAACTCTGGCGGAAAAGGCGCTGGAAGAACGGGTGGCCAAGCCCTTGGGGATGACGGCCGTGGAAGCGGCCTACGGCGTTTCCAAAGTCGTTGCCACCACCATGGCGGAAGGTATCCGCCTGATGTCGGTACAACGAGGCGTGGACCCTCGGGCGTTCACTATTCTCGCTTTTGGCGGAGCGGCGGGGCTCCATGCCGGACAGGTGGCGCGAGAGTTGCAGGTTAAAAAGGTGCACCTTCCGGTGGCGGGGCCGGTGCTCTCGGCCTACGGGATGTTATGCACCGACCTGAAGTACGACTTCTCCCGGTCTCATCCGGCCAGCCTAGACGGGATCGACCTGGAGACCGTGCGGTCAATCTTGAGCGGACTTGAGTCCCAGGGTAGGGAAAAGCTGCGGGTCCAAGGGATCTCCGAAGAGGACATTGAGGTCCAGAGATCGGCGGATATGCGTTACCTGGACCAGGTGTACGAGGTAAACGTCGCCTTCCCTGACCCGTCCCAGCAGGACAGCGCGTTATTGTCGGAATGGTCCGGCAACTTTCATCGGCGATACCAGGAATTGTATTCCTACCACCAGCAGGAACAGGAAGTGCGGCTGGTCACGTTGCGGGTCACGGTGGTTGGACGCTTGTCCAGGATCTCTCAGTCCCAGAGCACCTCCTCTCGGGACGCTACGGCCTCCGCCATCCCCGTGGGCACACGCCGGGTGTTCCTGGGCGAGTGGCATGAAGTCCCCGTCTACGCCATCGGCACGCTGCCTCCCGGTGCCCGGTTGGATGGACCGGCCATCCTGGAGTCGGACTTCACCACCATACTGGTAGAAACCGGCGACCGCGTCACCGTGGACCGGACCGGTGGGATAGAACTGCATGTGGCCCTCGATACTGCTGATGTTGCTCCAGAAAGCGCTGGTGCTTCGACAAGCTCACCACGAACGGAGGAAGGAGAATATCGCCCTGACCCCATCACCCTGGCTGTGGTGGAGCATCGCTTGGAGTCCATCGCCTTGGAGATGACCGAGGTGATGCTGCGCACCTCCATGTCTCAGATACTCAACTCCAGCCGGGACTTCTCCACCGCAATCCTGGACGGAGAGTGCCAACTCGTTGCTCAGGGCGAGGGCATCCCGGTGCACATCAGCGCCCTGCCCATCGCCGGCGCCGCCGTACGCGACTACTTCGCCGGGGAGATGTCCGAGGGCGACCTGTTCATCCTGAACGACCCCTATTTCGGGGGCAGCCATCTACCGGACATAACCATCATCAAACCCGTGTTCTACCAGGGCGAGCTGCTGTTTTACGGCGTTAACCGCGCCCACCACAGCGACGTCGGAGGCGGCACTCACGGCGGCTACAACCCGGCGGCCAGCGAGATCTATCAGGAAGGGATCCGCATACCACCGCTGAAGCTGTACGACAAGGGCGTGCCTCGCGAGGATGTTCTGCAGATGCTGGCGGCCAACGTCAGGATGCCGGAGAACTTCCTGGGCGACTTGAACGCCCAGATCGGCTCGGTAATGATTGCCGAGCAGCGCATCCTGGCGTTGCTGAAAAGCTACGGTCCAGACCGTTTAACGGCGGTGGTCAACGACATACTGGCCGCTACGGAACGGCAGGTGAGGGAATTCATCTCAGAGTGGCCCGACGGCGTTTATTATGGGGAGTCTTTCGTCGACGACGACGGCTTCGATGCCAAGCTGGTCCCCATCCGGGCCAAGGTCACCATAGAGGGCGGCTCCATGACCATCGATCTGGGAGAGTCCAGTCCCCAGGTCACCGGGTTCATCAACAGCTCCTATGCCAACACCCGCTCTCTGACCCACGCCGCTATCATGTACATCGCTCCCGCCGACGTGGCCCGCAACGAAGGGTCGGCGCGGGCGGTGCAGGTGATCGCGCCCAAGGGGCTGGTGGTCAACGCCAATCCCCCGGCCCCGGTGTGCATGAGCACCAACCATTGCGCCGAGGAGATCGTCGAGGCCATATTCAAGGCGCTGTCCCATGCGGTGCCCAAGTCGGTTACCGCCGGGTTCTCCCGCCGCCTGCGCTACGCCATGACCGGCATCGACCCCCGCACCGGCCGCCGCTTCATCTGGCACTTCTTCCTGGCCCGGGGCGGTGGCGGGGCCTCTTACGGTTACGACGGCTGGCCCAACGTGGGGGAGGTCAACGTCGCCGGGGGCATCCGCGCCCCCAGCATCGAGCTGACCGAAGAGCGTTTCCCCTTCTTCATCAAGTGCCACGAGCTGCGTGCCGATTCCGGTGGCGCTGGTACCTGGCGCGGCGGATTGGGGGCCATCTGTGACCTGGTATATGAGGGCACCGGACCGGCTCTGCTGAATACGGCCGGCGACGGCATAGTCGTCCCGCCCTTCGGCCTTTTCGGCGCGGAACCCGGCCTGCCCCACGACTACCGAATACTGTCCAACGGCACTGAAAGGGTGCTTGGATCCAAGGAGGTCGGCGTAGTAGTCAACCCCGGCGACCACGTCTACTGCCTATCCTCCGGCGGAGGCGGCTACGGCGACCCTGGGGAGCGAGACAAGGCGGCAAGGGAGTGGGATTTGAAGAACGGGTATGTGACGGGGTAGTTATCAGCTTTTAGCTTTCGGCAGTCAATTAATCTCGGAGAACCTTATTGAGACGTGATTTGGCAACACTTCTGATTTTTCCTATCCCGGTGCCATGGTAGTGTTTCGTGTCATAGCGGTGGATAAACTCTTCCAATCTTTTAGGAGTCTCTAACCCACCGATTAACTCCTGAAGGGTTTTCACTTCTAGATTGTCATTTGCTAAAGCTAAAATTCGGCCTAGGACACTGTAACACTCGAGCCTCAATTGCCAAGTGTCGAGGACACCCACTGCCCGTAATGCAGAGCCATGCACGATATCGTTGCGGCGATTGTAAAACCCACGAATCCCAGCAGGATTGAGGTCACCGCCTAGAAGGTTGTATCTCAACTCTATAAGGTCACCTTTTGTCCTCCCAACTTCGTTGGGCAACAACATTACCTCTAGCGCTGTGCATAAGTCCACGATTTTGTGAGCATGATCATGGTGAAGGACGCTACCTGAAATCCATTGCACGGCACGGAGCAACCTGCGTTGGATATCAGGCTGCAACGCGTTGGACACGATTTCATCAAATGGCGCCCTTTTTAACCCAGCTCGTATCGCTGGGCCAATGTCCATGACTCGGGGTCGGAATCGGTGGCTCCAGCCGCTGAGGACACGGGCAGATGAGTCGTCAACTTTTCTTGCGGACCAGGCACCGGTCAATTGCCATTGCAGAAGCTCATCGTTAGCAGTTCGTCCGGCCAGGCCGCTTAGTGCGGCGACTCGAATCACATCGATAGCATCTGAAACCTGCTGGAGCCCCGACTCTGAAGCGCGACCATGATTGGAACCTGATGTACGAATGTAGGCTGCGGAAATGAGTCCCTTGTGGGAAGAACCCACGTCCCACCAGTCGGTTTCTGTCGCCCAATTTACTGCCGGTGTCTTAGTCGGTTCTACAAACGTGACGGGACCGATCGAGATGGAGTCACTTCCGATGTCCATGAACTCAATCGCGTACGCCACTTCATATTCTGACAGCGGAAGTTTTAAATTTTGACCGAACTCTTCAAGCCGTTTGTTCAAGTTTGAACGGCTAGAAAATGTCTCCGCATTCGATACTATCTGGGTGAACAATGCCCAAAAACCCTCTACGACCGCAGCATCCTCTGTATGTTGTGGGTGTAGCTCCCACCTGAGCTGATTGAGCGCATCCAAATACAGGCCCGCCAGATTTTCTCCAAGTCGGTAATAGAGAGTGGTGTAGTCGAGAGGATATGGAAGTTCTTCGGTTGGTCCAATCATAAGACCACCGCCTGTACTCTGGCTTAAAGCTTCCCGCAGGAGCTTCCTGATCGATGGCGCACAATTCAAGATAGGCACAAAGCTGACCTCACATTTAGTCCACCGGTACTGTTCGGCTTCGCTGATGGGGACTTTCCTAACCCCTTACTCTTCCGCCACCACATAATTCCTGAGCGTCCCGATGCCGCTAATCTCTACCTCGTTGGTGTCGCCGGGGACCATGTCGCCGTCGGCGCATTGGGGGTCCATCCAGATGACGTCGCCGGGGTGGAGGGTGGCGTAGTTGCTTAGCTCGTGGGTCCGGGCTACTGTGGACCAGAGATGCGCGGCATAGTATTGCGGCCAGTTACGTGGCGGGATTAAGTGGTTCCGACACATTCGTGCCGGAACTGGAAGCTACCATCCTTGCTGTCGCTCTTGGATGATAAGGTCACTCAAAGAGATGCCTTCTAGTTTTCGGCTTAAGATTGCCCTAAGTTCTTCCAACGACATCGTAGGCTCACCGTACTGCGCCAAGGCTTTGTGGGCAAGCTTGGTGGCCCTCGCTACTTTGGCAAGTGTACGTTTTGAGTCGAGTTCACTCATTCTGCGTTCCTTGATGTCGACAAACCTAGGTTCAAATAATCTATATTCCAATTATATCCTATGTTGAACAATTGATTTCATCCTCCCCCTACTCCTCCGCCACCACGTAGTTCTTCAGCGTCCCGATGCCGCTGATCTCTACCTCGATGGTGTCGCCGGGGACCATGTCGCCGTCGGCGCCTTGGGTGCCCATCCATATCACGTCGCCGGGGTAGAGGGTGGCGTAGTTGCTTAGCTCGTGGATCCACTCGGCGGCGGACCAGATCTGCTCCGATGAGGAGAAGTCTTCCCAGACAATGCCGTTGTGGCGGACGATTATCCGGAAGGCCGTCGGGTCCAGCCCGGTAACGATCCACGGCCCCATCGGCTTCCAGGTGTCGCAGTTCTTGCTGCGGAACATGGTCCGGTCCTCCTGCTGCCAGGGACGCTGAGAGATGTCGTTGCCGATGGTGTAGCCGAAGACGTAATCCAGGGCCTCGTCCACCGAAACCTTGCGGGCCTTCTTGCCGATGACCACCGCCAGTTGCCCCTCGGGTTGCACCGCGCCTGAGCAGTCTTTCGGCACGACGATATTCTCTTCCGAGCCGATGATGGCGTGGACCGAACGGTAGTTGGGAGAGGGCCGGTCCGGGTAGCTGGGGGGCGTGCCCCGGCGGGCGGCCATTCCCTCGACATGCCCCCGGTGGTTGGGTCCGGCGGCGTAGAGCATGCCAGGAATCACCGGCGCCAGCAGTCTCACCTGGCTCAGTTGATGAGTTGTGGCGGTGACTGTGTGCTCGTCTAACGGGCTGCCGGAAACCTCGGTGACAACGTCCCCTTCGACGATGCCGAAGCTGATTTTTTGGCCGGATTGAAAGCGGCACCAGATCATGGTCTTTCTCCTGTCATGGGGAAGATTATGTTGTTGGGGGGTGGAAATCCCCCCAACCCCCCTTTACGAAAGGGGGGCGAGGCGGAATACGGCGGTATAGATCTGATTACATCTGCGGGCTTGGCGTTTTGGACAGTTTAGGGTATGCATCGGATTCACGATAGCTGTGAATAGGAGAACCCCCCCAACCCCCCTTTATAAAGGGGGCGAGGGGGGATTTGGTACGCCTCGATTCGCACACGCCCGATTTAGGGCAAACACCGGCCTAATACGGCCTGGTGATCTTGGCATTTTCCTTCAACGCTTCCATGGAGAAGTCGCTGGACTGGCACAGATCGATAATCATTTTCTCGTAGTCGGCGATGGTCTTCACCTTGTCGGGGATCTGGTCGGCAATACCGAAGGGGATGGACGTGACGCCGTGCTTGTCGCCATGAAGAAGGTCGCCGGTCTTCACGGTTAGTCCGCCGACAGTCACCGGTATGCCAATCTCAACTAGGTGAACGTAGGCATGGGATACCGATACCTCTTTGGCGAAGAACCGGAACCCCAGAGCGTGCGCCTCGTCCAAGTCCCTCACCGTGCCATCCGTAGCCACGCCAACGGCGCCCAATGCTTTGTGGATGTTGCCCTGTACCTCGCCCCAATACGCTCCCATGGGAGGGGTGTCGATGTCGTGGAGAACGATGAATCGAGGCTCGGGCACTGACGCGATCAGGTCCCACCAGTCTTCCCGGGACACGTTGCGTCCTTCTTGCCGAACAGCGCTGATCACGCCGGTAACGGCATACCCCACCACCGGGGGCAGGTCCTGGAACACACCCTTGATCTCCGGCAGCATGAACCCCTCGTTCTTGGGCTGCACGTTGAACCCTTCGATGGCGTTGCAGATGCTGGGGCAGTCTATCTCGCTGAGCGTTTTTATAAGCTCGGGACTGATTGTCTGATACAAGAGTCACCTCCTGGAATTTGACGTGTGAGATTCTGGTAAAGCGGGGCCGGCCATGGCCGAAACTCTCCGAAATGTCGCTGCTAAAGCGGTCTAGCCCCCCTTTCGTAAAGGGGGGTTGGGAGGATTTCCTACTCCGGCGTGACCAGGGACTCGGCTTCTTCCCCGGAAAGCAACTTCGCGATGTTGTAGTAGGCGAAGTCGGCGGCCCGCTGGGTCGACTCTTCGCCGGGACCGGCCATATGGGGCGTGATGACCACGTTGTCCAGGTCGAACAGGGGGTTGTCCACTGGAGTAGGCTCTACCTCCAGGACGTCTAGGCCCGCCGCCGCGATCTTGTGCTGGGACAGCGCCCGATGCAACGCCGCCTCGTCGACCACCGGGCCGCGGCAGCAATTTACCAAGAAGGCATCGGGTTTCATCATTTCCAGTTCCCGGTCGGAGATCATGCCCCGCGTCCGGCGAGTCAGGGGGACGTGCAATGTGACGATGTCCGACTCCCTCAGCAGTTCGTCCAACTCCACCGGTTGCACGTTCAGTTCTTCCTGCACTTCCTGGGGAATGTCAACGACGTCGTAGTAGATCGTTTTGGTGTCGAATCCCTTGAGCCGTTTGGCCACCTGCTTGCCGATGCGGCCCATGCCGACGATGCCGATGGTTTTGTCGGTGATCTCCTTCACCCGGTATTTATCCATTCCGGTCTTCCAGGTCTTTTGTTTCATCGTCAGGTCGTACTGGTGCCACAGGTTGCCGCTGAGGCTGATCATCATGGCGATGGTGTGCTCCGATACGGCGATGGCGTTGGCCCCGCCGTTGTTGGCCACCAGGATACCCATTTCCAGTATGGCCGCCAGATCCAGCATGTCGTAACCGGCGCTCAGGGTCTGGATTATCTTGACGTTGGGACATTGCTTTAGGACGTCCACGGAGACCTTGCTGGTAATCATGGCCGACACGTCGCGGCACAAAGCCGCTTGTTCATCGTCGGACAGACTGGGGTCCACCAAGACGATCTCCACGTCGTCCGGCGCTTCGCTGATCATGAAGTCGGCGCGCTCGCCCGGGGGGCTGAAATACGCCACTTTCGCAGTGGGCATACCTGAATCCTCCTGAATTTATGGGCTGAGATATTGGGCTTGAACACCCTGCATTATAGCTTTAGGTCCGATGATGTCAAAAGAATGTGGCCGCGCCTATTGCCGAGGCGTTGGGCGGCAGGTATATTCGGTAGCAACGGCTCCGATGTCACAGGGAGGTAAGCCTTGCCGGACTCGGCTCTAGGTGATGTTAAAGTCCTGGACCTGACCAACTTGATCGCCGGACCTTACTGCACGAAGCTGCTGGCCGACTACGGCGCGGAGGTCATCAAGGTGGAGCGTCCAGGAGTTGGCGACGGCGCACGGCGGCTTGGGCCGTTCCCCGGAGACGTCCCCCATGGTGAGAAGAGCGGTCTTTTCCTCCACCTGAATACCAACAAACAGAGCATAACGCTGGACCTGAAGACCGAGGCCGCGCGCGCCGTTATCCGGGAGTTGGTTAAGGAAACGGACATTGTGGTGGAGAGCTTTCGTCCCGGAACGATGGCTCGTTGGGGACTGGACCACGATACTCTTCGATCCATAAACCCCACTCTGGTGATGACCTCCGTCTCCAACTTCGGCCAGACCGGCCCGTACCGGGATTTCCGGATGGCCGAAGTGATGGTCTATGGCATGGGGGGCGAGATGTACTCCACTGGCATCGCCGAGCGGGAGCCGGTCAAACTGGGCGTGAATGTTCTCCTTTACCAGGCTGGGGCCACCGCATCGGTTGCGACCATGGGCGCTCTGTTCGCGGCTAGAGATCAGGGGATCGGCCAACATGTGGACGTGTCCATCATGGAAACCCAGGTGGGGTCCATCGACCGGCGGATGAGTACGTTGATCGGTTATCAATACAGCGGTGACATCACGGGCCGGAGTCCTCTGGGCAGTGGGGGCGGTTACCCCTACGGCGCGATTCCTTGCAGCGACGGGTATCTGGAAATTTCAGCGGGACGCAATTATTTCCCCCGTGTGGTGAGCATGTTGGGGTCTCCCGCCGAATTGCAAGACCCCAAGTGGTACGCGCCCGGCGCTCAGTCCGATCCCGAACTGAAGGAAGAGTTCGACACGATGATTCTGACTTGGTCCTTGGAGCACACCAAGTCGGAGGCCTGGGCCATCGCTCAAGAATCCAGAGTGATCAGCGCGCCATTGAATACGATGGAGGAGTTGGCCGAAGATACTGAATTCAACAGCCGGGGCGCTTTCGTTGAGATCGACCATCCGGTGGCGGGGACACTGAACTACCCAGCGCGCCCATTCATCATGAACGACTCGCCCTGGTCCATCCGCCGGCCGGCCCCTCTGCTGGGACAACACAACATGGAGATTCTCAATCGGCTGGGTTACAGCAACGGCGATGTCGTGCGACTTCGGCAGCAGGGAGCGATCTAGGAAATGCCTAAGTTGCCATTGGAAGGAATCAGGGTACTTGACATAACGGTGGTATGGGCCGGACCGTACTGCACGTCATTTCTCGCCGATCTGGGCGCCGAAGTGATCAGGATCGAGTCTCTCAACACCTTCGTTCCCTTAGGACGAGGACCCATGGCGCACCCCACGGTGGAAGACCTCAAGGGGATGTCTCCTTGGGCCGGAGCCATGCCCGGCCGGGTGCCCGGCGCCCGTCCTTGGAACCGGTATCCCATATTCAATGCCCACGCCCGGAACAAACTGGGCATGACCCTGGACTTTTTCCGGCCCGGCGGCATGGACATCTTTAAACGTCTGGTCAAGATCAGCGACGTTTTCGTGGAGAACAATCCCACATCCACCATGGAGAAACTGGGCATTTCTTACTCGTTGCTCCAGGAGCAGAACCCCGGCATCATCATGCTGCGCATGCCCGCCTACGGTAACACTGGCGCTTACCGGAACCACCGGGCCTATGGTCTGCACATCGAGGGAGTGATCGGCCACACCCTGCAGCGGGGCTATGCCGACATGGACCCGTCGGCCAACAGCACGGTTTTGATGTCTGATGCCGCCGGTGGGACTCAGGGGGCGTTCGCCGTCCTGGCGGCGCTGCACCACCGGAAACGCACCGGCAGAGGCCATCTGATCGAGCTGTCCCAGGCGGAGAACACGTTGCCCTTTATGGGACAGTCCTTCATGGACTTCTCGATGAACGGCCGCAACGCCAGCACACTGGGCAACCGTCATCCGTATGCCGTTCAGGGTTGCTATCCATGCAAAGGAGATGACCGATGGGTGACGATCACCCTTTTCGACGACAAGGACTGGGCCGCCTTCGTTCAAGCCATGGGTAATCCGGACTGGTGCCGGGAAGACAGATTCGCCGGCGCCATCTCCCGCTACCGTCACCACGATGAATTGGATCGGTATATCGCCCAATGGACTGAACAGCTAGAGTCTTATGACGTGATGCGGCTGCTTCAAAGCGTGGGCGTCGCCGCCGGTCCGGTCATGGACCAACGGGACGCTTATGAAGACCCACACTTGAATGAACGCGAGGTGTTCGAAGAGGTATACCAGGAGGACACGGGCACCCACCGCTATCCCGGCGCGCCCTACAAGATGTCCGAGACGCCCATCAAGATTCGGCGAGGACCCTTGCGTCTGGGTGAAGACAACGAATACATCTACAAGACGCTCCTGGATTGCAGCGACGAAGAATACGCCGAGCTGGAAGCTCAAGGCCACATCGGGATGGATTACCCGGAGGACATGCCGTAGAGCCTACTGATAGAAAACGGCGTATTCAACCTGACAAGTGTTTCCAGGGAACCTTTCGACCCTGCCATTCGTATGTAACCTGATGACCCGCCAAAATTTCCCCATCACCAAATTGAAGTGGCCCGCGTGGCTCGCCTTGTTGTTAATCTTCGCGGCTTGCGCGACGTCCGCACCACCCGGGAATCTTACCTCGGTACAGCGGGATTCCCAACCACCGCGGCTCCCTCGGCAAGCCGCCGAAGTCGCCGAAGCTTCCTCACCCATCGGTGAACCTCCGGCACAGACCGATTTCACCACGCCCGTAAGTATGCCTGAGACGGCCGCCTTCACCCCATCTCCTCAGATCCCGCCGATTGAGATTAATTCCGGTCCGCCAAACCTAGATAACCATGTTCCAATCGACGAGGCAGCGCCGGAAGCGGTGGTCTCGAACGCCGCGCCGGTCTTCCCCACCGAACCACCTTTCGCTTCCACCCCCGCTATTGTTGTTACACCGCCGCCCGCAACGCCCGTGGCCGTTGCGGTGGACCTGCCGATTGCGCCACTGCTGACAGAAACTCCCGCTCCTCTGCCTACGGCGGTTCTCCAGCGAGACACCGAGGATAAACTGCGGGAGGAGAATTCGGTGGCGGAAGCCAGCCCAATACCCACGGCGGTGGCTATCGCCGTTGAGCCGGCTCTGACGCCGTTACCAGATCCGGCGCAGGCTAGCGTCACTGAACCCATAGCCGTGGTGGATGCCCCCGAAGATTCCGCCAGCGCACACCGCTTCGTGTTGCCCAGTGCCCAAGGTAAACAGGTCTCTTTGGACGATTACCTGGTTCGGGGCAACGTCGTCCTGATTTTTTATCGGGCCTTCTGGTGAGTCTATTGCCGAGCGCAACTGGTGGAGTTGCAAGGGGATTACGATCTGATCAAGAGTCTGGAGGCGGATATCTTGGCCATCAGCACCGACGATCTTTCCGGCGCTGCTTTTGCGGTTGATGGATTGGGTCTGGAGTTCCCTATCCTTTACGACCCCGAAGCCTCGGTCGTCAAGAAGTACGGCGTTTTCAATCTGCTGGGCGACCGCATGGCTGCCCCCGCCACATTTTTGCTAGATCGGACTGGCAAGGTTCAATGGCAATACGTAGGGAAGAGCATCAACGACCGCCCATCCAACCGGGAGATTATCAGGAGACTCACTGATTTGGCGGAGGGGTAGAGGCGGGCAAATTTGCGCAATTGATGCTGTGCATACAGAAGACAACCCGAATCGCGAGTGGCAATCGCTAGTTCCGCAGCTCTTCCAGCAGGTTCCAGCCGTCGGTGGACTCGCCTTTATTGGCTTGAGCGATGGCAGCTTCGAGCCGAGACGTTTCTTCCGGCGTTAGGCTGAATTGCTCATCTTCATCCGCTACTAAGAGGGTCACGATATCGCCTTCATTCAGAGACCCTTCGGGCAGGTCCAAGCGGCCGTTGATGTATTTCGCTGTTAGGATTTTCATACTACTATTTTAACAACGCACCCGGTTCCGGTGCTAGGAGCTGTCAACCTCAATTTTCGTTGAAACCTTTTTTGGCTTACCCGTCTTCCGGAAACAGCTCGGAAATCTCCCGCTCCAGCCGCTCGCCTTGGGTTTCGATGGTCTCGCCGGGGCTGGGCGCCGTCCATCCTGCGGCGCTGCGGCTCAACTGCTCGTAGGAGTCGGTGGAGCCGTATTCCCGGGTATGGATCACCACCGGCATCGGCAGCGCGTGGCCGAAAATAAGGGCCTGCTGCTTGGGCTCCAGACGAGCTAACACCGTCCTCAGTTGCCGGCTGCCGGGCGTTCCCTCCAGCACCGCTTCAATGTCACGCTCGTTGTCCAGCAGACAGGTTAACCGGGTGCCGACCTGGCTCATTACTTCGGAATCGATGCCGCTGGGGCGCTGGTCGATGACCATCAGCGTGACGTTGTACTTGCGCAATTCCCGGGCGATGGTCCCGAAGATGGTGTGGGAGGCCACCGATGGGCTGAGGAACTTATGGGCCTCCTCGATGACGATCACCAGTGGCCTGGGCTCGCGGCCCTGTCCGCCTTCCGCCTCCTCTTTCCGGTCTATGTATTTGTTATGGATGCGCCGGGTTAACAGGTTGCTTACCAGCATGTAGGCTGTCAGGTCCCGGCCGTACTTCCCGAACTCCAGGACCACGTGCCGGCCCTGGTCTAAATGCTCGATAACCCGGTTGGCCGCGTCGTGGCGGGTGGATTCCACCAGAAAGTCGAACCGTTTCAACCGGCTCAACCGATTGTACAGGGACCCTAATGCGTTGGGCTGCACCTGGATGTCATTGGCCAACTCGAATATCGAATCGCGTCCTTCCAGGGCCATGAACTTGGACATCCATTCCCGTTGGCCGAATTTTTGCTGCAGGTTGAAGGCGGCGGAAGCCGCCACCTCCGAAAGGTTCAGTGTCTCCCGGAGCATCTCCACGTCCTCGGGCTCGATCTCCCCGTAGCCGATGCGGACAACTTCATCAGACGGAGATTGTCGTCGTTTGGAGCTTTCTTCGTCTAGGGTAAACGTGGAAACCTGGGCCGGGAATAGCTGTTTCAGCCCCTTGGCGAACCGGCGATTCTCCGGGTCGGCGGCGCCCCAACCGTATTCGCTGTGCATGTCGAATATCAGTGACGAAGCTTGGCCCTGCTGCAAGATACCTATCAGAAGCAGCCGGGTGAGGAAGGTTTTGCCAGTGCCACTCTTGCCGAAAACGCCGATGGACCGCTTCACCATCTCGTCCAGGTCTATGCAGAGCTTGTGCTCCATGTCCAGGGGACTGCCGATCCAGAAGTGGCGCTGGTCCTCTTGCCCGAACACGGCTTCCACGTCCCGCTGGGACGCCACATAGGCGCGGGAAAAGTGGGGCGGGATGGTCTTCGCCGCGGAGGGGCCTTCATGGGAGTCGCCCATGACTGCCGGCATTATCAGGTTGGGAAGGACCGAGATGGTCCCGTAGGCCACCGTGCCGGACATTACCTGGGCGATGAACGGGTTGTCAACCTGGGGAGGGGTGTGCTTCAACCTGGGGTCGGTGGTTCCCAGGCTGACGTCGGTGACCACGCCGAAGAAGTTGTTGTTGTCGCCCCTGATCGTTACGAAGGCCCCGACCTTGACCTCCTCAACCGAGGTGGCTGGGTCGAGGCGCACTTCTACTCCCTGACTCAGCGATCCGTCTACAACCAATCCCAATGCGGCGCCCTGGGAATCAAGATCAGCGTCCGCGGCGGGATTGGGAGTATCTCCGTTCTGGTTTGGGCCACCGGTCATGGGGACACCTTCTTGAGGATGGAATTCAGCCTGGGCAAATCTCCGGCCAACTCGGCGGCCAGGGCCTTTCCTGCTCTCAGGAGAAATGCTTCCGAATCATCGTGCGCCACCGCCGCCCGGCGCAGGCAGGCCCCAAGGACTTCATCGGCAATAGTGAGGCCGGAGTTGAGTAGCAGTCGCAGTAGATCCAATCGGGACGTGAACCGGGCCACCTCTTGGGGGCTGCAGGTGTACACGAAAGAGTGTACCGGGGGCGGTAAGGCAGGCAGGTAATGCCGATCGGCATCACCCTCCCGGTGACCGGCGATCAACGCCTCGAATCGGGAGGTCAGCAGACGGGTAAGTTGGGGATTGTCCCGAAAGACTTCTTCCTCGGTTTCGGCAGTCTCCCCGCGAGCCAACACCGGTCTGGAGGAGTCCAAGGGCTCGGTTGCCACCCGGCAGACCACTCCGTAGATCTCTGGAGAACCAGCGCGCACGATGCAGCCCAGCGGTGGAGCGTCGTAGAGAGTGTAGCATTGGGCAGTGAACGATGCCGAGTTAGCCTCCACCACCTCCCCGACCCGCCGTGGCGGGCTGCCATCTAACGTCATTGCCGTCCCTACCTCAACCCTTACCCGAGTTTGCCGGAAGTCATGCCGGTTTGAATTTTACCAGAGTCCAATCCGGTGTCACGTCATCATAGACTGCCACCACCGGCATATCGACCCTCAGGTCGTCTAAATCGCATTCCACCATGTTGGAGATCATACGGGGACCCTCATCCAACTGGATCACAGAGTACACGTGGGGAGCATCCTCGTGGAAAGCGGGGTTCACCGGTTGGTGGACGATGGTATAGGTATGTAGCCGTCCGCGGCCGCTCACGCTAGCCCACTGGATGTCCGGGGAGAGGCATCTGGGACACTCCTCCCTGGGGTAGAAAAAGAAGTGGTCGCATTTCTGGCAACGGGGCATCACCAGCTCGTGACGCTTGGCCGCGTCCCAGAAGGGTTTGGTCAGCTCGGGACTAAGCGGTCTGGGCAAAGGTTTTTGGTATTCCGTGGTCATATGTATCGCCTCGTCATCGCATTGTCATTTCGTTCATGGTGAGCCTGTCGAACCGTCCGCTTGGTATACGTCCTTCGACAAGCTCAGGATGAACGGACTTAGGGCCGCTACGCCGTCGCTTCGGTCCCCAATATGAGCGTGCACATCACGCTCCCGGTGCCGCCTCAACCATTGACCATGGAAAGGTCGTGCTTGGCGACTTGGCGGTCATCCGCCCGGCCCATGATCTGGCGGATGCCCTCGATAACGTGGCGGAAACCGCCGGCGCCGCCCACGGGCTGCCCGCCCGATAGCTGCCCCCCGTCGGTATTTATAGGGAAGGTACCCTTATAGGTTGTGTCTACTTCGTCGAAGAAGGGTCCGATCTCGCCCTTTTCACAGAATCCGGCATCTTCGAGGCACACGGCCTCAAGGATGGTGTATCAATCATAGAATTCAGCGAACTCAATGTCCTTGGGGCTGTAGCCCGACATCTCCAACGCTTTGCGGGCGGATATCACCACCGGTGACGTGGTTATCCGGTCCGCCTGCCAGATCGTGTCGTGGCCGCTCACTCCGGCGGCGGCCCCCAGGATATACACCGGAGGATTGGGCAAGGACTTGGCCCGCTCCGCCGAGGTAACGATGCAGGCCGCGGCCCCGGCGCAGGGCATCACGCACTCCAACAGGTGCAAAGGGTCGTTGACCATCCGGGAAGTCAACACGTCGTCCACCGTGATGGGTTGGTCGTGAAACACGGCGTTGGGGTTGGTCAGGGCATTGAACCGCTGGTTCACCGCCATCTTGGCAAACTGCTCTTGGGTGGTGCCGAACTCGTACATGTGCCGCCGTTTCATCAGGCCGTAACCCGTGTTCGCGCCGGGGGCCATACCGAAGGGGGCCTCGAACTCGGTACCCTTGGTAGCCGGTGGAGTCCCCCGAACCTGTCCAGGGGCGAGCCCGCCGATGGCAGGGTCTCTCGTCCCACCGAACGTGCAGATCACCGTATTGGCCAGTCCGGAATTGATCGCCGACGCCGCTAGAGCCAGGGAGTGGGCGCCGCTGGAGCCGTGTTGGGTGATGCCCTCGCTGAAGCTCAATGGCATACCCATGTATTCGCCCAGTTCCACGGGGGTAACGTCGGTTCCCCGGGTGATCAGCCCGTCAATGTCCGCCTTGGTCAACCCGGCATCGGCGATGGCCATGCGGCAGGCCTCCGCCAAGAGGGAGTTGGTCGTCCTGCCGGGGTAGGTGCGTAGGGTTGGCAGCTCGGCGAAACCGACCACTGCCGCTTTAGCTCTCAAGCTCATAAAGAGCTACCTCCTGCCGTTATCATCTGATCTGGGGAAAATAGCGAGGATTTCTCAAGTTACTAGATCGGCCCAACCGGCTCCGGTCCCCAAGAAACTCCCGCCAGTCAGATTGGGAGATTGGGTTGGTAGCCTCGGGCGCGTCTATCGAGCCAGACTTGTACTTCTCGGCCCAAGGGAGGACCGACTCGCCCCGGTCCACTGTGAACAGAGCCTCTGCGGCCATGGGTCCGTGGTTGGCGTTACCATTGGCACGCTCGGTCCCGGCGAAACTGAGGAGATCCAGCATTTCATCTATGGTGATAGTCATTATCTTCACCCTACTGGAAGGTTAGTCGAAGAATCGCCGTGTGCACCACTTGCTATCTCTCTTTGGGAGGCCCTTCTATCCCGATCTCCTTGCTTATCTTGCCGTCGCGCATCTCGAAGATGTGGGTCAGCCGCATCTCACACTTAGTGCCTACCGGGAAGGGGACGAACCCTTCCTTAGCCACTTCAAAGGTAACCACGCTGTCGTCGACGACCCGGTCCTCGGTGGCGAAGCGGTCCTTCGTATGGAACTCCACGTTTTTCAACACGGAAAAAATATCCCGGTAGTTGGCGGCCACCGCCTCTTTCCCCGAAATCACTAGATTCCGGGCGGGGGCTTCCCAGACGACGTCGTCGGTGTACAGGTCGATCGCGTCTTCTATCCTGCCCGTTGATTCGCTGGCAAAGTGGGCCTCGACAGCGGCTAGATTCGCGGATATCTTGTCCTGACTCATCTTCTTACTCCTTTAAATCACTCCGGATTCCGCCAACAGGGTGAGTTCTCCCTTACTGAGCGCCAGTTCCCCGCAAAAGATCTCCTCGTTGTGCTCGCCGATCAACGGGGCGCGGCGGGAGATGGCCCAGGGTGACCCGTTGTAGATCGCCGCCGCTCCGGGATAGGTAAAGCTTTGGCCCAGTTCTGGGTGTTCCACTTCCACGAAGAACCCTCGGTCTTCCAGATGCGGGTCTCCCATTATCTCGTCCATCGTGCGGATCGCTCCCCAAGGAAAGTCCCGCTCCTGACCGCCGGTCCATAGATCCTCTTGGGGCATGTTGGCGAAAAAGTTGGCTAGTACATCGGTGGTGTGCCGGGCGTCCGCCTGAACTGTCGCCAAGTCTTGGTATTTTTCGTCCAGCAGATCCTGGGCCAGCCCGTGCTCGTCCATCCATTCGGCCAACCGGCGCAAACGGGCCGGGTTGAGAGCCGAACCGGACCGGGTGACGTTGACCCAGCCGCCGTCCTGAGTGGGCAGTTGAATCTTGACCGAGTTATCGGGAGAGGCGTGGCGGCCGGTATGCCGTTGCACCACCTCACCGGTTGAGAGATATATGGCGATGGCCCCTTCGGTGGTCAGGGCGCAGGCTTCGTGTACCGAAGCGTCGATGTATTGGCCTTCGCCGCTGGCATCCCGGTAAAAAAGAGCGGCCATGATACCCATGTAGGCGTAATGGCTCGCGATGTGCCAGGCGTTGCCGCCGCCAGGGGCGATGGGGGGCGCGTCGGCGACATCGTCGGAGTCGTAGCCCGACGAGGCCATCTGCCCGCCGGCCGCCAGGTGGGCCAGATCGCAGGTGAGATAGTCGCGCCACGGTCCCGTCTGCCCGAATGGCGTCAATGAACACACGATCAAACCGGGGTTCCCCGAGGCCAGGTCTTTGTATCCCAAACCCAGTGCGGGAAGGTAGCCGGGGGGGAAGGTTTCTAGAACTAGGTCCGCGGTGGCCGTTAGGCGGCGGAACAATTCCCGCCCTTCCGTTGATTCCAGATTCAGGGTGATGCCCCGTTTGGAAGTGTTGTAATGCCAGAAAGAGAGGCTACGGTCCGGGTGGGGGATGTCTTTGTAAAATGGGCCTACCGAGCGGGTGTTCTGCCCACCTCGGGGCTCGATCTTGATAACGTCGGCGCCCAAGTCTCCCATCAATTTGCCGCAGAACTGGCCTTTTTCGTCGGCCAGTTCTAGGACTCTAAGCCCCGACAAAGGTCCGGCGAGTCCGGCGGAGTTGGACGAGGCATCGTTGGTCACTTCAATGCCTCCTCGACGTAGGGGTACATCGGCATCTCTTCAGGCCAAAAAGTGCCGTCCTTATAACCATCTTCAAGTTCGTCATGGCTGAGGCCCAGTAGCTCCTCCATCACCTCACGATTGTGCTGACCGATCATGGGAGGGGGCCGGTGCATCTCCGGCGGTGAAACGGATAACTTGAACGGGGCGTTCTGGAATTTCCACCGTCCTAACATGGGGTGGTCCATCTCCGTGTACATGCCTCGGTCTCTTAGTTGTGGGTCGTGCTCCACACGGTCTTCGGAGCTCTGCACCGGCATAGCCCGCACGCCGGCTGCCTGGCACTTGTCCGCCAACTCGTACTTCTCCAAGGTCTTAGTCCAGGATTCGATGCCCCGGTCCATTTCCTCTTGATGTTCGAGGCGTCCGTTCAACGTGTCGAATCTGGAGTCGTCAGCCCACGAGGGCGGCCCCATGAGTTTGAGCAGATTCTTCCACTCCTGATTAGAGAAGCAGGCGATGACGCACCAGTCGTTGTAGCCGCCGCCCTTGGTTCGGTAGCTGTTGTGAGGGGCCACCGTGGGGCCCCGGTAGTTGTTGGTCACGGGCGCGCCGGGCCAGGTGGTCCGGTTGCCGGGGGGATACCCTTCGCGGCGGGCTTGGCGGCCGTTGACGGTCTTATCCAAGAAAGCGGAGCCGGTCAATGTGATGCCGGTGATCATCTGGGACAGGTCTACGTGCTGTCCCTTCCCTGTGGCATTGCGATGCCGCAAAGCGGTCAAGGCGCACATTGCCCCATACATTCCGCCGGTGTCGTCCAAGTAAGACCAGCCCCAACCCGCCGGAGGGGCACCGGGTAGGCCGGACAGGAAGGTCAACCCGGATAAGGCCTGGGCGGCCGGACCCATGGTGCCGTAATAGTGATGCCGTCCGGTCTGGCCGAATCCAGCCATGGAGATGTAAACGATGTCGGGCTTGATCTGCTTCAGTACATCGTAGCCTAGGCCGAACCGCTGCATGATCCGGGAGCTGAAGTTTTCGATCACGACGTCGGAAATCGCGATGAGCTGCTTTATGACCTCAAGCCCCTTGGGAGTTCGAACGTTGAGGGTGATGCCCCGTTTGTTGGCGTTGGTGTCGGCGAACTGGCCCGTGGAGTTGGGTCCGGGTTCCACACCTGTAGGAACGGTGAACCGGTTCATGCGCAGGATGTCCAGATTTTCCGGCCACTCTACTTTGATAACTTCGGCCCCAAATGTGCCGAGCCAACGGGCGGCCCAAGGGCCGGCCCTAACCCAGGTGAAGTCCACCACCCGGATTCCCTCTAACGGACGGGGCAGGCTCATGTTGGAGGCCTCCTTGCAGATGTTAATGAATAACGTTAGCCCGGATTTTCTGGTGGAAGCAAGTCTAAAAACCGGGTGACCGGGGCGGTCGTTGGGAGTGTAATCCCGCCTCTTCTCACTGTCAACAACTTGTTATCAGCCGGTATGCATACCCAGGTGTGACGTGGAAAAGTGGAGGGATCTCCTCATGCGTGGACCTGATTTGATAGAGACGCGTGGCGACCTCCCCTAAATCCCCCCCATTCGTAAGGAGGGGACTTGCAAGTGTTTCCCCTCACGAAAGGGAGACTGATGGGGGCGTGGCGCTCGCGTGGACGAACCGGCCACATTGTCAATTAAACCACCCGTTTGTCAAACAAACTTCGTTAGACGATAATACGGACGATAATCCAGGGGCGATTTTATCAAATCGTCCAACGCCATCCATCAGTTGGAGAGATCAATGAGAGTCTTACTGATTGCCACCAATCGCCACCACCGGCTGATGGGCCGCATGGACGCTCGGCCTTTGCCCATCGGTTTGGCTTACGTGGCCGGCCATTTAGACCAGGACCGGCACAGCCTTAAGGTCCTTGACTTGATGTTCTCCGACGACTACATCGCCGACGTGGAGGACACGGTCAAGGAGTTTCAGCCGGAGATGGTGGGTATATCCATCCGCAATCTGGGCAATCACAGCTATATCGACCCCCAATGGGCGCTGCCTACCTCTAAAGAGGTCATCGACAAGGTTCGCAGCCTTTCCCCGGCCAAGATCGTCGTCGGCGGGCCGGCGTTCAACTTCCTGCCTAAAGAGTGTTTCGCCTACATGGGTCCGGATCTGGGGATCGCCGGGGATGGAGGCGAGACTTTCGCCGAGCTGGCCGATCTGCTGGATTCCAACAGCTCTTACGGGCATCTGTCCGGGTTGGTGTACCGGGAAAACGGAGAGGTGGTATTCAACGGGGTCCGCGCCAAATCAGGTTTCAACAAGCCGCCAAGGCTGGAAGACCTGGACATGGAAAAGTACACCAAGGCGGGTTTCGGCATCGGCGTCTTGACCAAGCTGGGCGACTTCGCCTACCCAACGCCGGATTCCAACGGTCAAGTGAAAGAGCCCGATTGGCGGGTCATCCGGCCCATCGATGAAGTAGTCAGCGAAGTTAAGGAGATGGAAGAGAAGTTCGGTCTGCGGAAAGTGTTCTTCATAGACAACGGCTTCAACATCCCGCTGGATCACGCCAAGGCCCTGTGCCACGCGTTTCTGGAGGCAGACCTTAAACTGAACTGGAATACTTGTCTGGCCCCATTTAGCTGCGATGCGGAGATCGTGGGGCTGATGAAGCAGTCGGGGTGCGCCCTGGTAATCATGGGAGGCATCAGAGGTGATCTGCACGACGGCGAGACTCTTGGTGAACGTCTGGAGCCGCTACGCCAGGTTTGCGCCATGTGCGAAGAGGGAGGCCTCCATTACACCATCGCCCAGAGCTTCGGCGAGGTGGGGGAAACCGAGCAAACGGTGGCCGATAAGCTGGCGTTTTTGCATTCCATCAAGCCGGCCATGGCCAACCTCCGCATCGGAAGCCCGGTCCTGCCCGGCTCGCCTTTAGTAGCCACCGCCATCAAGGAAGGACTGATCTCCGACGAATCCGAGTTGATCCGCCCGACTATCTACGTAGAGGAAAATGTCCGGGACTGGATCGTCGACTATATGAAAGAAGAGGCTGCCAAGAACCCCCGGTGGAATCTGCTTTAATGCCCTCACCCCGGGCCCCTTTCCCGCGTGGAGAGGGGCCCGGGGTGAGGGCCACAAGAATG
>JAKUQE010000190.1 GCA_022450395.1 Dehalococcoidia bacterium
AAATGTCCGGGGTGGTGGGGGGGGCACGGCCCGCGATTGGGCAAAATCCAGGAACCGCACCGCAGGCGCCGCCCGCCTCCGCCAACACCGCGGGAAGACGGGTGAAGAATTAAAAGCAGAAGGGAAATGAAAACGAAACAAAGACGAGGATTCAAGATAATTGAACTGCTGGTTGTGATCGCCATCAACGAAATTCTTGCGGGCCTCCTTTTGCCCGCCTTGGCCAAGGACAAGGAAAAAGGTGTCCGGATCAAATGTATGAGCAACCTAAAGCAAATCGGCCTGGCCTTTCAAATCTACGCCGGAGAAAACAACCAGTATCTGCCATCCTATGGTGCGGACGCGGGGACATGGCTTTGGGACATACCCACCAAGACCGCGCAGTTCATCGTCGACTCGGGAGGCACACGAAAGGTCCTCTACTGCCCGAGCAAATTCGCCAGCGTCAAGGACATCGACCTCTGGTGGGACTTTCGTGGCGGCTACACCGTGACCTCCTATGCCTGGCTCATAAAAAGGAATCCCTTGTTTCGCGGACCCCAACCCTTGTACGGTGGATCTCGCGGCCTGGCCCCCAGGTTTCTTTACGAGCGAATCACCGATGGTGAACCCTCCAGCGCGGAAATTGTGGTCGATTGTGTCATCTCGGAAAATGGTAACAACTTCACCCGCATCGGCAGCGGTGTGATCGACCACCATAGCACCAGCCATCTAACGACCGACAACTTGCCGGCCGGGGGAAATATTCTGTTCCTCGACGGCCACACTCAATGGCGGGATTTTGGCTTGATGAAGATTCGCACGGCCCCCGGTATTCGGCCCGAATACTGGTTCTGATCCCCATTGGTGCAGCTACGACTTTGGCGAACTCCGTCGAGCCACTCAATCTTCCCGTTCCTTTCGGCGGATCAAACGCCGTTGGTACGCGATCAAGGAGCGACAATGCGGAAGAATCCGGACGCGCCATCGACGGGCAGGGTCAGTGGGCTAAAAACATCGACGCCCACGTCATCCCAGACTGGCGCGCTGAGACTTGTGGTTTTCTGAACCGTGTAAGGCCCTACGCCGCCCTGCCACTCCATGATCAGGTTGGCGCCGGTGCCATCCAAATTCAGCTCAGTGATTTGGATCGGTTCAACGGTGACAACGGTAACGAGCGCATACTCGGTGGCCACCAAGTCGTTGACGTCGTCAATGACCACTGCGCTCAGATCATGCTCCCCCGCGGCGGCACCGGCCCACTCGGCGCTGAAGGGTTTTGTAGTCGATTCAGCGATCAATTCTCCGCCAGCGAAATACTGCACACGCACGATCTTGCGATCCGATGCGCCAATTTCCACCTCGAGCGGAATCGATGTCCCCGATTCGAATTGTTCTCCATCCATGGGCGTCATCAAGGTCACCTCCGGCAGGGCCGGCGATCCTTCCCGCGTCTCCGGCGGTCCCATTGGACCGTAGTCGTTGGGATCAAAGTCAAAATCGTCGGTAATAACAAACTTGTCGAAGAAGGACCCGTCTTCACGGCGCGCCAGTGCGATGGTGTACAGCCCAAGTTCGTCGATCTCGATGGTATACGGCGAAGCTCCATCCTGCGGATCGCTCACCCAGACAAAATCGGACTTGCCGGAAAAACCGGTCATACTCGCCTGATTGCCATCGACGCGGTTGGCTGGACGCGCGTCATCCAGCCAAAACCAGCTCGAATCATCGTTGCCACTGTCCCCACTGGCGCGATACCAGACGATGTGAACGCCGGTTTTGGTGAACTCCACATCATACTGGAGCTGGGAGGATGTCTCATTGCCCCCGGCGCCGTTGGGCAGAACCATCGACACGCCCCCCGAAGGTGTGCCCCGGGAGAAGTTTTCCACCCAGAGATCGTCGGTGTTGAAGTCATAAGACTCGGCCTCGAAGACGATGAGCCCGTCGTCCGTTTGTGGGAGCAGGGCGCCGAGGCTGTAGAATTTCACCTGGCCCCCGTTGAGAATATTGGACGTCGCCGCGGTGTCGGCAATGTTGTTTAGCGTGATGGTGTATTTGGCACCCACAACCTGCTCCGACGTTTCCAGCAGCACGAAGCGGGGATTGCCCAGCAATGTCGCGGTGAGGACTTCCAAGGACCCCTCGGCGCTGGTGATCTTATAATTTCCAGCCTTTTCGGCGGAGGAGACGTTCAAGGGCTCTGAAAACGACACGCTAACGCGCTGCCGGATCGCGTTGCCCTGGGCTCTAAGCGCCTGGGGCGGGACGGTCTCTGGAATGACCGAAATAACCGCCTCCTGGCTCACGGCCGAGGCGCCAATGCTCGTCGCCTTCACACGCACGACAGCCCCGTCCCAATCCAACGTGAGCGGACTCACCATGAAGCTGGTTCCGGTTTCCCCGGAAAGGTCGATAAATTCATCGCCAACTTTGCGCTGCCATTGCAATACCAATAGCGCGTCTTCGGGTGTGATCACCGCGTCACCGGTCAAAGTCACAGAAGCGTTTTCCACCCCTGCGGTATCCACGGGATCCAGACTGATTTCCACCTGATTGTTGCTTTGCACCACCTCGCCCTGCCGGGGGGTCGAAGGCGGCCCAAATTCCCCAAAGTTGTTGGGATTGAAATTGGGATCGGTGGTGATGATGAATTTGTCGGCGTAGGATCCGTCCTCACGCCGGGCGGCGGTGATGGTGTGCAGCCCGGGTTCGTCGATGTCGAAAGTCATTTGACCCGCACCATCCTGTGGCCTGCTGTTCCATTCGAAGATGGCGCCATTGAATCCGGTCATGCTGGCCCGGTTGCCCGTGGTTCGATTCGGCGGCCGCGCGCCATCCACATGCAGCCACATGGAGTCGTCAGTGCCGCTGTCCCCACCGGCGCGATACCAAATGATATGCGTGCCGGTCTTGGTGAAAATAATGTCGTATTGCAACTGGGTGTTGGATTCGTTGCCGCCGGTGCCATTGGGATTCACCATGGAAACGCCACCGGAGGCGCCTTGGCGATCGGTGTCCTCTATCCAGAGTCCATCCGGGTTGCGGTCAAAAGCTTCGGCTTCCCAAATCACGAAGCCGTCCTCTCCCTGTAGCAGGGGGCCCACGGCGTTGAACGTCACCCGGGTGTCGGCGGGAATCACATTGCCCGCCCCAGCCAGGTCGGATAAATTGTTCAAGGTAATGGTGTATTCATCCCCCGTGACCTGCAGGTCGGTGATCAGGGTCACGGTGGTTCCATCCGCGGACAGCTCAGCCTCAGTGACGGCGATCGCGCCACTGGCGCTGCTGACGGCGTAATTGGCGGCATTTGTTGCCGTATCCGCCCTGAGAACCTCGGAGAATTGAATGAGCACCGCCGTCAAGGACTGCTTTCCCACGACACTGATTACAGAAGGGGGCGTCGCGTCCACGAATACCGCGATCGCACTGGATCGGGAGATCATCCCGTCGTTGTCGGTGGCTTCGGCGGTTAAAATATAATTAGCCTCCGGCACATTGGGCACGATGATTTCGTAAGGCGCCTGAGTATCCACCCCAACACTCTGTCGACCTTCCGCGGTTTCCGCGAAGAACTCGACCCGGGCCACCTGGCCATCGGAATCAGATGCGTCGGCTGTGATGGAGACATCGGCCCCGGGGATAAAGGCCGCGCCATCCACGGGCGCGGTGATCACCACGCTCGGCGCGGCGGTGGAAGTTTCCATCGCGACAAACATCAAATAATTGAGGCGCGTATCGCCAGAAACTTTCGTGAGGCGCAGAGTGGATTTCCCATTGAGCGAGACAGTGACCGGCGCCCCGCTGATATCGGTCGCAGTAATCCAGTCGTAGGAAGAACCACCGCCGGGCGCGATGAACACACCCACCGGCGCGGTGACTTGATCGGGTAGGGTGGCGTTGCCGATCACCCGTTCCAAGGTCAGGGTGGTGGCGCCCGAACTCATCACGGCCGCTTTGAGAATGACCTGGTAATGCCCTTCTTCAAATGTCTTGGTGTAATTGACCCATTCCCCGGGTCGAAAGAACACCAGATCATAATCATCCATCTCGGCGTCCAAATACTCCTGCCGGACCTCGTCCTGGGAGATTGCGGTTTGCGGCATGGACTGCCCCTCGAAGGGAATGCGCCACTCGTCTGGATTGGGGCGGCCTTCGTCCGTGTTGAGTTCCATGAAGTCGACGCCTTGCACACCGATCTCCACGCCACGATCAATATAGGAATTGGCCTCTTGCCAACTGATCATGGGATCATCGATGAACCCCCCTCCGTCATAATTCCAATTCTCGACTTCAACGGTCGGGTTATCAGCGGAGAAGGTGTCAAAAATAATTATCTTGCTGCGGACGGCGCCGGCTGCATTCAGGGTTCGGATCTCGGTGCGGTAGATTTGGTTGGGCTGGAGCCTGGAAAAGGTCGCTTCCAAATCGGTGGGATCCCCTGAGAAAGCCAGATCACCGGAAACATCAATCCCATTGAGAAGGAGCTTCACGCGCTCAGTTGCGATGGCCCCGGTGGAGGTGAGACGGAAGGAAAGCCCGTCATCAGCGGCATAGAAGGAGACCCCGCTCGCAGGGACTGTATCCAGGATCGATGGCGGTTGTGGGTCGGTGGCTCCAGCAACGCTATTATTGGACAACCATTCGATGTTTTCCGCGGTGAGCACAGCGCGCCAAACCGCGACCTCATCGATGAGTCCATCCCAATAGGCCTTGGCGCCGTCGCCAATGACAAAGCGGTCCATCCGGTCCAGTGTGCCCGCGGTGGTTTGCATGGCCGAGGTCGGTTCATCCAACACCCCATCAATATAGAGTTTAAATCCCGCGCCATCGTCCCAGGTAAAGGCGACGTGCTGCCATTCGGTGGTCTGGGCGCCCTCATGTGATTCCTGTTGCTCCTGATTTCGGTTGACGTTTCCGTTGCTCTCGGTGGTGGTAATTCCCACCTTGAACACGTTTGAGCCCCCCGCGTTCGCGCCGGTGCTGTCGTAGCGTAGTCCCCAGGCGTCCGCGCCGCCGCTGTCGACCGCCTCCCAGAATCCGCGGTCCTGGCTCATGCCGTTGGAACGAATCCAGAGCGACAACGTGAATTGGGACTCACCATTGAAAGCCTCGGCCAAGTCTTCCATTGTCACCACGCCGTTACTCCCGTCGAAACTGACCGATCCACCGCCACCAAAGGGGTCGTCCGTGACCCATTCGACTCCGCCGGACAAGGTGCCCGCGGCGTCGCCAAAGGTCGGCGCAGCCGTTTCGCCATCCTGGTCGCTAAATACCCAGCCGTTATCCGGCGCCGGAGGTGCCTGGGCCTGTGTCTGTGTCTGCCCGAGGAACAAGCACAGGGCGACTAGCGGTGCCAATGCGCTCCATGTGATTAGACGCTGCCACACGCTAGCAAAGTATTGGGTGATCCGATGGTATTTCATAGTATTATGGTTAAGGGTTGGTTTAGTTTTCAACGCAGGAAGTGATCAAGCGAGACGCCACTATCGGCCCGAGTATTCAAACATGGCTTCCTAGGCATCATTGTCACCCAGTTATCCCATCCAAAGCAACAACATTCATCTGCAACGCAATGTGCTTTATGGGGTGGTGCTTGGGTAATTCATCTTCGACAACATACGAAACAGCCGACGTTCTCCTCAAACACGGCGGCAAGACGGGTGAAGAATTGAAAGCTGAAGGGAAGTGGTCAAGCGCACCTCTGCGGCAACAGTTAAAACGGCTTGAATAATTGTCGAAGCCCCAGCAACTTCGTCACATGAAACTAAACTTTGAAACAATCCTCTGGGGTATGTTGGTGCTGGACTCCATTGGTTGCTGTGGTTTCGCGTGGTCAACAAGAGGGGTGAACTGGTACGTCAAAACATTCCCTAGGATAGCAAAGCATTTTCCCCTGACTCGCGGGTGGAGCCTGTTCTATCTGGTGATGGTGGGTTGGCTTGGCTGTGTTCTGTATCGTTTGCCCACACAGAAAGGCAACTAAACCAACCCACTCCACCACTTAAACGCCGCAGGGTTGTTGATCGGGGGCAGGTCGCCA
>JAKUQE010000191.1 GCA_022450395.1 Dehalococcoidia bacterium
CCGTTACTTGGCCCGCTACAGTTAAGCGGGAGTGTAGCTTGCGTATCCGAAAACGGTCAATGGCTACCCTTTGACGGGGCCGTTTAACGGGACCCGAACCCACGACCTCTATCCTTCAACTAGATCAAGTTACGATGGATGTGGACGACTCTGCATTTAATCTCCACGTCTTCGGCAGAGCAAAATATGGGATCAACCGCACTATTAGCCGGCTGTAATCGGATTCGTGGGCCGTCGGAATAGAACCTCTTCAATGTGGTCTCAACATTTTCGTTGAGCCATGCAATAACCATCTCACCATCGTTCGCAACCGGTGTCTGCCTAACAATGACTACATCTCCGTCATCAACCAGGGCATCTACCATAGACGTGCCTTTAACTTTAAGTCCGAACAAATCGTCATGTCGTCCGCGCAATCCCGGAGGGACCTCTACAGTATCGAACTCTTGGCTAGATCCCGCTCCTTGGAGACTGAAGTAATGAATAGGCTCTCCAGCTTGGACGTAACCAACAACCTGGATCCGGGGAACGTTCGGGACCGGTTCTCCATCGCGGTCCAATACTTTAATGCCCCGGGCAGTCCCGGAAACCCAGTCGATATAGCCCGTTGCGTGGAGCCATTTCAGGTCAGAGTGAACGATCGACGTCGAGCTTACTTCACAGGCCCTTTGGATATCTCTGACCGTCGGTGAGATACTATTTTCCAGGCAATAGGCCTGGGTGAATTCCAGAATTCCTAGCCGCCGTTCAAGCCTATTTTGATTCATGATTGTCTGCTCTGGACTATTGAGTCATATAGTTACTGCGATCCATTCTAGTCGAGACGATTTACGGCCCGATATACGGAGTTGTCAGTCCGATAGCTAACCGTTTCATCCTAGTCGATGCCAGTCACTAGGCCGGCCGATATCCAACGAAGCCCTAGCAAACCGCACCTTAATTGGGTATCCGGAAAAGCCCAAAGGGTACCCGTTGACGGGGCCGTTTAAGCCGTGTAATAGTGAGTATTCTCGGTGGGGTGATTGTGCGGTGGTCTTCTAGGGTAACCCTCTTCTAAACTTCCCATTCCTCCCCTTGAACGGGCCTTTCTTGGTTCTACGTCGAGTTGCAGCGCTCGGCCAACCTTACCGGCCCTCCGATGAGCAGAGTGCTCTTTTTATATGTATCTAATGCCTGGGTCGAGCTGTCTCTAACGCCAAGAGGCCGACCTGCATCAGAGATCCTATGTTGAGGAGGTGAAGATGGCAAAAATAAGCTAAGCCTACCGAGAAGACCCGGTAGGCTCAGATGGACCCAACGCTTAATCGACTCGGGCGTAGCACCGCTCGTTTCGACCGTTCGCAGCTGTCGGGCGCCCGCAATTGTAGTCTCGTCACAGGCTCCCGGCAAGCTGCCTAGATACCTTATCTCAGACCCATTACCCATCAAGACGTCAGATAAGGACAATGAAGACTGCAATGAAAAAAGAACACACCCTGTTAACAGACGAATTAGAAGGCAAACTAGACATCGTCGAGATCATCTCTGGATACCTGCCACTAAGGCGAAAAGGCCCTGGATACGAAGGTGTCTGCCCTTTCCATCAGGACGATGGCGCATCCTTGAATATATACCCCGAGAACCAGACCTGGTTATGTTCGGGCAGATGCGCCGTAAGCCGTAGGCTAGATAAGCTGGCCCCGGCTAACCGTGGGGACGCTACATCTTTCGTAGCACGTATAGAAGGGATAAGTTTCGGGGACGCTGTACGTAAGCTGGCGGTACGGTGTGGCCTCGCTCCTCGTAACAATCGGATAGACGTCGGGCGGGGCTTAATCGATTCTCCCGGACTCCGCCAGACCCGGAAAGCTATGGCTGCCGCCCGGAAGATACCAGGGTTATCTGGCCAGACGGCCCCAACGCTCCCATACTTCCCGGAGCTAGAAGACCCAGATCTGAAGACGGGCCACCTTGCTTACAAAGGCCGTTTGGCCCGCCCTGGGTATCTAGGGGCCAGCATGTACCGGCGCTACGCTACTTCGGCCCAGCCAAGGCCCGGGTTAGTCATCGCGTTGCATGCGACCCTACAAGGGCATTGTCAGATCGAATACCCGGACGGAGAACGGAAGATACTAGACTCCCTCGGGATGCACGATGCCGGAGATGTCATCTGGACCGATTCCGGGCAGGCTAGTGCGGTCATCAAAGACGTCATCACCCGTGCACATTCGGAGGTGGAGGTCTTCGGCGTCAGCACACGGGGGTTCTGCCTATTGAACCTCCCTGGAGTAGATGAGCTCTCGTGGTGCTGGCCCAGGGAACCGTTAGAAGCCGGAGGGGGGAGCCGGCCTCTCTACTACCAGACAGGGCCCAGCGAGACCGACGTAGGAGGTATCCTGCTGGAATCCTTCAGCGTGGAAGGCAAGCTCCTACCTCAATACCTCGATATATCCGGTGTGACAGTACCCGTTACACCCGTCGAGCGTAACGGACGGTCTCACAAAGAGCGCCTGGATCAGATATCCGGGTAATCGTTAGAGGTCGAGCGCATCATATCTAGACATGGCAAACCTCTCTGAAGGTCTTCAGAGGGGTTTTAGTTTTCTGCGGGTAACGAACGGCCGCCGTTCCGGTCGTTGATGGAGGGAATCATGAACAGAGCAATCAGGATGTACCAAAGTTTCATAGGGTTCGGGGGATTGAGCCAACTGGTCGCCGAACAACGTCGGGTGGTCAAAGCGAAGAAGATCGTCCGAGAGAAGAAAACGTCCTTCCCGAGGTGGTTCGACGAGATAGTAGCCGCCATCTCAGACCGCTACCCACTTATCAAGTTCGACCTGGGTGATCCAGCTACATTCCTTGTCGATGTGCATAGTAGCGCGTACCGCCGAGGCCGATACGGCATACCCGGTTATATCGTCACAACCGCCGCACTCAGGTCGATGGGCAAAGCTGCTGCTAGGGATTTCATGACCCATAAACCGGTATTCCAGACCGGTGCCGAGTTGGGGATAGATGGATTCGCGTTGCACCGTAGCTGGGAGACTAGCGACCTGATAGATAGGAAGGCGATCTTTGAGTTCCATGACGGCAGATGTTGTCGGTGCGGCACGCTCCTAGATGACCGGTTCTTCCAGGTCCACTACATAGGACATATCCCGCAAGAACAGAGGCAAGAGCTGGGGATATTCGTATCGTTATGCGCGGACTGTCACAGCTTGATGGACGGTCATCACGAAGGAGGCAGGCGCGACCTATACCTACGGCCACTGTATCTCGGGCCCACCGGGAGGCTTCATAGGGAAGGATGTCGCCACGTCCAGTCGAAGTCCGATCACAAACAATGGTGGCCTACATCTGAAGGCTACGTCAGGCTGGATGTGGACCCTCCGGTGTGGATGGTTACACCGGACAACCCTAACAACAGGGGATGGAAGTTGATCTCCCAATGCAAGGTCTGTATAGACAACGAACAGCCATATCTCCCGGACGACCGTCTAGGGGTCGAACGGGCGATAGATGAATTCGGTGAGCGCGGTTTCGAGCAGGCTAGAAGCTATTACGAGGACTATGTACCGACACGTTCTGCCGAAGATTCCTGGGATAAGCCCGCCATCGCCTGGCCATCTAGACTTGGATTCGCCAAAGGTGAGCTCGATCTGCTAAGGGGCGAGATCCTTAGACAAGCTCTGCCGACATGCCAGAGGGATCTGGCTATCTTAGAGGTCTCTTATTCCAGTGGGCTCGATCTGAGGAGGGTCTCTAACCTCAAGATGAGGGATATCAAGGATAACTGGTTCGCAGTATCTCTGGGCGGGTATTACGAGTACACGGGTCATTGGAGGATACGGAGCATCTCATGGAGAGCAAGGAAGGTCCTCAAGGGTTATTGCATCGGCCCACGGAGATCGATCATGGGAGGAAAGCGCAGCGACACCTTCTGGGATGCTCAGATCTTCGTCGCTGAAGATGGAGAACCGATGACCGAGACGATGATCCTGTCGACCCTCCGAGATTACGCATCACAGGTCGGGATCACCCGTGGGATAAGGCTGAATACCTTCGTCATCACCAGAGCACGCCATATGCTGGAAGATGGTTACACGATGCGGCGTGTCCGGCAATTCTTCTGGGATTCGCCGTATCCGGAAGCTGAGACGGGTGACTATGGCGATGTGCGCTCGTTAGTCACGGCAGAGTAGAAGTGACACAGAGTTACCATAACGTAAACCAACCACCGGATCAGTCCGTTGACTTAGCGACTGACGGCTTGGCACGCGTTCAGGAATTAGCGGCCACTGCCTTTGTATGCACTTCACTCGTTGGTGTCAGAGTTGACTTGGCGTGAGGAAGTAATTGTTCCCCGATCGATTGGACCAACCCCACCACCAAAGCATTCCCCATCATGTACGCACGTCGACCATCAGATATGCCAGTGACATCAGTCCAACCCGAGGGGAATCCGTTCAAGCGTTCTAGCTCCACAGGGGTCAACCTTCTAAGACGTCCGCTTTCCGTGCGAATCACGTGTTTGAACCGCGATGGGGTACTCCCGCCTTCTCCAGTCAATATAGTCCGAGCAGGTTGGTCGACAGCGTCAGGAAACGGGATAGCACCCTCCGAATAATGGTAGGGTGTCCCGCTGGCACGATGTACACGGTCCTCGTTCTTAGACCCTTTTAGATATTTCCAACGGTCGAGATCGCTATCCGAGATGAAGAACCGTTCTGGTACTTCGTCTTCAAGCTCCAACACATCACTAAGCACCGTTGAGCGATGCTCAAAGAACGGGTTCACCCGCCGGGTCCACACATTCCCATCTATCATGAGACCTGAATTACTGAACGGTGTGACCTTGGCACCGACACCGAACTCGTCGCTCAAACTTTTAAGGTCAGGCGACAATACTATATCCGGGTCGAGCCCGGTATCTACCTGGAAAGCCTCGTTAGCTTCTCGGACAGGGAATGCACGCGCCAGTATTCCTTCTTGAGTGATCCATTTGGATGGACTCACTCGTATTGGAAGTTCATCTGACAGATAGCCGACTATGAATACGCGTCGGCGCTTTTGCGGGAACCCATATTCTGCTGCATTTAAGACCCGCCATTCCACGACATAACCTTCATGTGACAAACATGAAAGCATCACAGCGAAATCTCGACCGCGTTGGTTGGCGGGGGATTTCAGAAGCCGGTCCACGTTCTCCAAGACGACGAATCTAGGCCTACTATGCCGCAATAACCGAAGGATCTCCCACCAGAGCACACCCTTCTGACCCGCAATACCGGTGGCCTGACTTAGCACACGGGCGACCGAATAGTCCTGACAGGGAAACCCCCCAACCAAAAGGTCATGGTCGGGTATCCGATAGGTACCTGCTTCTACGTCATCGAGGACATGTTGGATGTCCCGGTTAGTATGGCCGACATCTCCAAAATGGGTCGTGTATATCTCAGATGCATGCTGGCGACGGGTCGAAGGTTCCCATTGGTTACTCCAGACGACATCCCAGCCACCACGTTCAAGACCAAGCCGAAACCCACCTACTCCGGCGAACAGTTCTATGGCACGAGGTTTCCCCATACGCTCCATCTCAGGAATGACGATATCCCTTTGGGAATCGGTTAATCACCTGTGCTGTTCTTTAAAGCCCATGCGGCGATATTGTATCCGCTAGGGATCCCGATAGATAAGTACGTGCTGTCCGTAAATCAATCATTTTACGGTCAAAGTCATCGACTGGCTCAATCGTGCCCCTCTATTCGAGGTGAGGCGGGCATGCATGTCACCCACAAGGCGGACACACTCACCCAACGAGTCTTTGATGTCACATTCCCACAGATCCAACACATCCCAACCCATATCCTCCAATTCGGTGCGTTTCCTCTTATCCCGTTCTTTATTGAGCGCGAATTTCCGACTCCAGAACTCGCTGTTAGATTTTGGGATAGGTAGATCGCAACGTTCACATCGGTGCCAATAACAGCCAAGCACGAATACCGCCATACGCAATCCCGGGAATGCGAT
>JAKUQE010000192.1 GCA_022450395.1 Dehalococcoidia bacterium
CGCCACAAACACTATTGTTTCATAGTGGCTCGCGAGCTTGCGTCCCCAACGTTAAGTCAAGGCCCTCAGGATCTCCCGCCCGGACAGCACCCGCTCCATCAAGGGCCGCATGCCCAGCTCGCTGGAGATGGCCAGGGACTCGTCCAGCAGGGTGATGGCCTTGGCACGGTCACCCTCAGCATCGCGCTCTCTTTTCTTCAGTCGCCTGCGGGGCAGTGGCTGACTACCAATTTAAATTGACTTTCATGATAACTTCGGATATATAATATTTGGTTGGATACAAACGCATCCGAATATTCGCATAGCGCGACATATTTAGGCTCAAATTAATTGCGTCTGGCATTGCCGCAGATTAACCCGAGACTGTTTTCCTGGCGTAGTTCAAACTGAATTCATCCAGATTTAACTTGTGTCTGAAGGAATCGAAGACCCTAGATATTAAAAAGCGCGGAGGTATGATTTTGGCTTTTAAAAAGCTCCTGGTGTCTAAACGAATCATTTGGTTCCCCCTGATTTTAGCTCTTGCGATAGCGGCCGCCTGTGGCGGCGCCTCCGCCACGCCGATCGTCGTGGAGAAGGAAGTAATCAAAGAAGTCATCAAAGAAATTGTGGTTGAAAAAGAAATAATCAAAGAAGTACTCAAAGAGGTTGTGGTAGAAAAGGAGGTGGTGAGGGAAGTTGTCAAAGAGGTTGTAGTTGTAGCCACCCCAACGGCGATGGCGCCGGCGGAAGCAATGGAGCCCGCAGGTAGCCTTAACATCGGCCAATCGTCCTTAGGTACCTTCATTTTCCATCCGTCCATCGCCGGTAACCCGGCGATTTACGTGGTCAGCACAACCATGGGAGAGGCTTTGGTTCGCTACGACAAGAACCGGAAGGCGGCTCCAATGTTGGCCGAGTCCTGGAGCGTCGCCGACGACACGCTCACTTGGACTTTCAACATTCGGCCGGGGGTCCAGTTCCACAAAGGCTATGGTGAGTTGACCGCGGACGATATTATTTACTCCTACCAGCAATGGGCGAGTGAAGACGCAGTCCACGCCCGGTCCTCCTTCATCAAAGATTTCTGGGCAAACCCCGACGGCAGTGTTGAGAAACCCGACGAATTCACCGTTGTGGTGAAGACTGCTAAGCCCTGGGTCAGCACCCGAGCCTTGGAATTCATGCGCCACGTGGGCGGCACTAGCGGCAACGTGGTGAGCAAGAAGCAGAGCGAGGAAATCGGAATAGAAGCCACCAGCCGGGACACCGCCATGACCGGACCGTGGGAGTTGGTGGAGACCAAGACCGGCGAGTTTTGGAGGATGAAAGCATTCCAAGACCACTGGCGCAAGGTTCCGGCTTTCGCGGAGTTGACGCTGTGGGAGATTCCCGAGGAGTCGGCCCGCCTGGCCGGGTTCCAGACCGGACAGCTTGACACCTTTATCATGTCATTCGACAACATCCCTCTGGTTGAGCAGGTGGAAGGCGCAATGTTAAACTCCGTAGGCCTAATCAGCCAGTCAGGGCTCAATATCTACGGCCAACTTTACACTGGCATCGGCGACCCAGATCAGAAAGGCGACTTCGATGGCGACCGGGCCTGGGTGTCGGCCACCGCTGATATAAATTCCCCCGAGTGGGAGAATGCCCGGAAAGTGCGTGAGGCCATGTCGATAGCCATCGACCGGCAGACCATCGTGGACACGTTGCTGGGTGGGTTCGGCGCCCCCTTATGCATTCGCGATTGGGGCGGATATGAACACTTGATGCCGGCTGATTGGACCTGTGATTACGACCCGGACAGGGCGAAGCAGTTGCTGGCTGAAGCCGGATATCCCGACGGATTCACCATCGACCTGGCGGCGGCCATTCGAGGCGTAGCCGCGGAGGCGGAGGCTTGCGAAGCTATCGCCGCCATGTGGGACGAAGTCGGTATCAAAGTCAAACTCCAGAGGATTCCCTACCAGACCCTGCGGCCTCAGTTGGTTGGCCGCACCTGGCCCGGCGCCACCTGCCATGCCATATCGATTCGCTTGGAGCCGATGCTGGGCCTGAACAACTACCTGGACAAGTCGACCTTCAACTACGGCACGTTCCACCCCTACCTGAACGAGAATATAGGCGGCGTCATGGGTGAGCTGGACGACGCAAAACGGATGGACAAGACGCTAGAGATGTACGAATGGATGGCCAACGAGCAGAAGCTGGGGTTCGGCCTTTACACCATCGAGGGTGTGGTCCCGGTTGGTCCCAGGATCCAACCTTGGGAGTACACTAGCTTTAGCGATATCCGCCTCCCCAACGGCTACGAGAACATCGTTCCCCGTTAATGGGTAGCCGGTAAATCAATCTCCCGCCAGAGCGAAGTAACAAAACGATTCCGGACCGGGCCATTGAGCTCGGTCCGGAATCAATTATTTCACTGGTAACTGTAACGAGCAATCGGGAGACAACCATATTTTTACTGGTGACTGATTCAGCGTTGGATGCAAACCAGAGTGATATCTAAACGGGGCCTCTGCTAGCTATGGAAGGCGTCATAGAGCGGCTGCGGCCGTTGGTTGGATTAACGGTGCGTACCATCATAGGGGTGCTTTTCGGTGGAACTTTCGGTTTCCTTGGGGTTGGAATAGGATGGATTTCTTTCGTGTTTTTCGGTGCCCGGTCGGGGGACACGTTACTGCTATTATTCATCGGGGGCTCCTCGGTGGGCGTCGCCGGAGGCGTGTCCTTAGGCTGGCTGAATCTCGACGGTAATTCTGGGATTCGGCTCGTTGCTATGGGCTCGTTGCTGCTGCTGGCGGCGGCGGGCGGTTCTTGGGGAGGGTATCAATTTGGTTCGGTGCAGGATGTGCCCTGTTGCGCTACCGCGGATGTGACCCCCATAACCTACATCGTGATTGGAGCAATCTTGGCTACCAGTGTCGTAGCGTTGATATTGAACCTAAGTTACCGAGCTCTGCCCTTATTTCGACGATAACCCGGGAATCGGCGGTCTTTACCGGCGAGAATTCCCTGGTAACTGGGAACAGACCCGGAGAGTAGACGATGCAAAGATTTCTAGTTCGCAGGTTCTTCATATCCATAATCACCTTATTGGTGGTTTCCGTGGTGATCTTCGCCATGAGCCGCGCGTCCGGAGACCCCAGACACATCTTCCTGGATGATTATTCCACTCAAGAAGACTGGGACCGGCTGACGGTTTCGCTAGGCCTGGATAAACCCTACTACCAGCAGTACGGGATATTTCTTACCGACGCGATGCAAGGAAACTTCGGGATATCGATCAAAGAGAAGCGCCCGGTTGTGGATATAATTGGCGAACGCGTGGTGGCGACGATTCAGCTTGGGGGAGCGGCATTCTTGTTTTCCATAGGCCTTGGATTGCCCTTGGGCGTACTCTCTGCAGTGAAGCGCGGATCTCTGTTGGACGCCGCGGGAAAATTGGTTGCCCTGGTTGGCCAGTCGGCCCCCAATTTCTGGCTGGGCATAATGCTGATGTTCTTCTTTGCGGTCAATCTTGGCTGGCTACCTGCCTATGGGCGGCAAGAGAAGTTAAGTATCATCCTTCCTGCCGTCACCCTAGGCTGGTATTATGTGGCCGCCAACCTGCGCCTGATCCGCTCTTCCATGTTGGACGCCCTTGACTCGGAATACATCAAGTTGGCCCGGGCCAAAGGCGTAAAACCCGCGGTTGTTATCTGGAAACACGCCCTGCGAAACGCCCTGGTGCCGGCGCTTACCTTTGCCGGAGTGACTCTGGGAGCCCTGGTCACCGGTTCGTTGGTGGTGGAAACTGTGTTCGCCTGGCCCGGCTTGGGACAGTTGGCTGTCCAAGCTCTGTTCGCCGCCGATTATCCGCTCTTGCAGGGAGTTGTGATGGTGTTCACGATGCTGTACGTAGCGGCTGCTCTAGGGGTGGACGTGCTTTACGCTTATATCGACCCCAGAATACGTTACACCTAGCACACCGGCCCCGGTCCAAAGACCGTTGGCATTGGTAGTCAGAAAAGGAAGAAGCAGAGATGGCTGAACAAGCTGCCGGTAGCGTCATTATCCCCTCCGAAGCGCCTAGGGTAAAGGCTTTGCGGGTGCTGAGGCGATTGCGGAAAATGCCTATAATACCCACGATCCTGTTGGGCGTTTTCATATTCGTGGGTTTAACGGCGCCCTTGATTTCGCCTCATGATCCCACGAAGAGTGACCTGAAGGATCGGAACTTGCCTCCGATATGGGCGAGCTCCGAGACCTCGCCCAAGACCGTTGTCCAGAGGATGTCAATCAGCGGCAGAAGTACTCAGATCACCCTACAGAAAGCCAGAACGTTGCAGCCCAACGTCCAGTTGGACGATAAGATTGATGTCATCACCAAAGCCGGTGGCAGCTCCAAATACATTCTTGGGACCGACCATTTGGGCCGGGACGTTATGAGCCGGGTTATCCATGGAGCCCGCGTCTCGCTGATCGTGGTGTCGTTGGTAATCCTGGTGGGTATCACCATCGGGGTGACAGTTGGGATGTTGGCCGGTTGGTATGGTGGCTGGGTAGACGAGGTTTGTATGCGCCTGGTGGACATCAAGCTGGCGATACCCACCATTCTGCTGGCGCTGGTGATGGTCTTGGCATTGGGACAATCTTTCGTCTTGATCGTGATCGTTCTCGCACTCACCATTTGGCCCCGCATCGCAAGGAACGTGAGGGGTGAGGTGCTGAGTTTGAAATCCGCGGACTACGTTGGTCTGGCCAAGGTGGCCGGCGCCTCCACTCCGCGTATCCTCATCGTTCATATCTTCCCCGGAATCATCAATACCCTGATCGTGCTGACTACCCTAGAGATTGGCATTGTGATTCTGCTGGAGGCTACTCTCAGTTTCTTGGGAGCCGGTGTTCCGCCGCCCACTCCGGCCTGGGGGTCGATGGTGGCGGACGGGCGCGACCGGTTGGCGGTGGCTTGGTGGATATCCACCATTCCGGGCCTGGCGATACTTGCTGTCGTGGTGGCGTCCAACCTATTCGGCGACTGGCTCCGCGATACCTTGGATCCCCGCCTACGCCAATTGGGATAAATCCTACCGTGCTGGACCGGAGAATCGTCCCCGGCAATAGTGTTAACCCGAAGTGAAGTATCTCTCTCCGGCCAGACCTTGCTGCCAGCTAGCCGTCTCGCCATTCGTACGGACCTGCCAAGACAGGTTCCTTGGCTTTTCTCCAAGAGCGCATCACGTCTACATATCCGCTTGTCACTTGGCGAATTCCTTTGGCTCTGGTGGCGACTACCTGCCTGTAATCTATACCGGGTTTGGGCGCGAATAATAGACCAGCGACCGCGCCTACCGCGGCGCCAGCGATGAGTCCGGTGAGCAGTTTGTTTCGCATAATCGTCCCTCCTGTATCTTGTCCGGTTCGCATGGTCTAAATTTATACTAATATTAAACAACAACCAAAATTACGCGTGAGTTACCGTTGCGTTACAGGTTAGTTACCGGCGAATAATCCCCTGGCATATAATGGCGCACCGGCACCACTCGTATGGCCATAGCGGGGCCAGGGAGGGTCGGGGCGCTGGGTAATTGGGTCGAAGTAGGGAAAGTATTGAGTTCCGGCAACCCGGAGTCCTGGCGGGAATTGCCAGTAGAAGTCATTCAGCATCTATTGTTGGTGGCGCTGAGATGGGCTGAAGCCGATGGCCATAATACCGAAGTCCCGCCGCCGGACATGATAGCCAGGAAAAACGTCCTGCTGAAATACCAGCCGTTGCGACTAAGCGATGTTGTCGCTTGGGCTTGGGCCGGGTTGCGGTCGCCGAATACCACGGTCACCAATGCTTTGTAGGCTGGCCGAACGCCTTGGCAATCGTATCACGCCGGGTGAACACCCAGGAAAAACCCCCCTGGTTCATCGCCAGGGGGTCTTTTCGTGCCTACTAACCAAGGTGACTGTTTGATTCGCCCCGTCCGCCGGATTAAACTTATCGGCGTGATTTCCATCCTACAGAGGAGCACGACATGGAAAAACCTGTTGAC
>JAKUQE010000193.1 GCA_022450395.1 Dehalococcoidia bacterium
GGGAGTCCTACAATACTGCCACATCCCCCTGATCTCTCCTTAACAAAAGTGTCCCACTTTTGCTGGTTGCCAACAGGTTAGGCTTTTGGCCGCCCAAGCTAGAGTGTAATCAACTTGCAGACAAATCGACTGATCTCAATAAATGACCTCGGCTACGTTGACCCTGATTTCACTTTTGCTTCCCGAGATAAAAACCGTGGTTAGCACTATACTTCGTCGGGGATTGCATGCCCGCCTACATGACACTACGCGCGAATAGTAGTGGCTCAACGGGCCTTCGTTCAAAATTCACGTTGATACCTGCTAACGGCCTGGCATGCGGCCAACGCCCGGCTTTTGTGATAGATTATCGCCAGCGACTAACCGGCGCCACGCCGCAAGGAGGCAACAATGCTTGATTACAAGGCCAACATAGTCCTTTCCACCACGGAATATAAGGTGGTGGGCACTCGCCCGATTCGCCACGATGGACCCGACAAGGTAAATGGCCGGGCCCGGTACGCCGCGGACATCCATCTGCCCGGAATGCTGCACGGCAAGATTCTGCGCAGCCCTCACGCCCACGCCCGCATCAAGGGCATCGACCCCAGCCGCGCTCTGGCCCTGCCGGGAGTGCATGCCGTGGTCACTGCCGCGGACCTGCCAGACGTTTCCGCAGAGGTGGCCGATCAGGAAGAAGGAGCCGCCGTCAACTATGGCTTTTACAGCCGGAACGTGATGGCCCGAGAAAAGGCACTGTATCTAGGTCACGCAGTGGCCGCGGTGGCCGCCACCAGTCCACACATAGCGGAAGAGGCGCTGGCGCTCATCGACGTCGACTACGAGGTACTTCCTTCCGTGCTGAACGCTGATGACGCTATGAAGGACGGTGCGGCCATCCTACATGAGAGGCTGCTAACCATGAGCAGCCCGGCGATGCGATCAGGCGGCTGGGGAGAGGTCGCGGCCGGCGAGCAGAGCAACATCGCCAACCGCTTCGAGTTTCGCTCGGGCGACGTTGCGCAGGGATTTCAGGAAGCCGATGTAGTCTTGGAACGGGAGTACCACACCAAGCCGGTCCACCAGGGGTACATCGAGCCCCATTCGGCCACCGCCCAGTGGAACACCGACGATACGGTGACCATCTGGGCTAGCAGCCAGGGCCATTTCGCCCTTCGCGACCACACCTCCACCATCCTGGGCCTGCCGGTGTCACAGGTAAAGGTCATCCCTATGGAGATCGGCGGCGGTTTCGGGGGGAAAGGCCAGGGTGGGTGCTATCTGGAGCCGGTGGCCGCAGCCTTAGCCCGCAAGACGGGACAGCCGGTCAAGATTAGCATGAGCCGCACCGAGGTATTTCACGGCACCGGTCCCACGTCCGGCACCCACATCAAGGTGAAGATGGGAGTAACCAATGCGGGAAAGATTACCGCCGCCGAGGCGCACCTGATCTATGAGGCGGGGGCTTTCCCCGGGTCGCCGGTACCCTCGGGCTGCCGGACCATGTTGGCCCCTTACGACGTTCCCAACGTCTACATCGAAGGGTTAGACGTGGTCATCAATGCCCAGAAATCCGCCGCCTACCGGGCGCCCGGCTCCCCGGTCGCCGCCTTCGCCGCCGAGTCGCTGGTGGACGAGCTTTGCGACGCGATCGGCATGGACCCGGTGGAGTTCAGGCTGATCAACGCTTCCAAGGAAGGCACGCGACAGGCCGCCGGGCCGACCTTTGGCCGTATCGGCATGGTTGAGGTCCTTCAAGCTGCGCAGCAGCATCCCCACCTAGCCACCCCCCTTGAAGGCCCCAACCAGGGCAGGGGCATCGCGGCCGGAGCCTGGTTCAACGGGAGCGGTCCCGCCTGCGCGGTGGCCAACGTCAACCCCGATGGCACCATCAGTCTGGTGGAGGGATCTCCGGACATCGGGGGTAGCCGGGTCGCTATGGCCATGCACCTGGCCGAGGTGCTGGGGATTTCGGCCACGGATATCAAACCCTCCATCGCCGATACCGACTCCATCGGCTATAGCTCCGGCGCCGGGGGGAGCGGCGTGACCTTCAAGATGGGCACCGCCGTTTATCAGGCGGCGGAGGACGTGCGCCGGCAGCTTATTGAACGGGCGGCCCGCATCTGGGATGTCAAGCCCGAAGACGTGGAGTACGAGGACGGCGAGCTGCACCACAAAGAAGATCCAGAGTTGAGGATGACCCTCAAGCAGATCGCCCGCCGGCTCAATGGCACTGGCGGTCCCATCGTGGGACGGGCCACCGTGAATCCAAGCGGCGTGGGCAACGCCTTCGCCCTCCACATCGTGGACGTTGAGGTCGACCCGGAGACCGGCAAGGTGGACATCCTCCGCTGCACCGCCATCCAGGACGCGGGGAAGGCCATCCACCCCAGCTACGTTGAGGGTCAGATTCAGGGCGGCATGGTCCAGGGCATTGGTTGGGCCCTAAATGAAGAGTACTTCGTGGACAACCAGGGGCTAATGCTGAATTCCAGTTTCCTGGACTACCGTATGCCCATCAGCTTGGATCTGCCCATGATCGACACCGTAATCGTGGAAGTCGCCAACCCCGGCCATCCCCTGGGTGTGCGAGGCGTAGGTGAGGTGTCCTTGGTGCCTCCCATGGCGGCGGTGGCCAATGCCATCTCCCACGCGGCAGGGGTTCGGACCAACCGTCTACCGATGAACCCCGGCAGTTTGTTGGAAGCCCTGTGGGAGAAAGAGACAAACGGAGCCTAGAGCTCGGCATGACCAATGGTAGGCCAGGCGCAGACCTGTAAATTTCGACAGAGGTTTACTGCCCTAGTTTGCCGGATTAATTCCCCCGTATCCTTCGTTGCAAGAAGGACTACGGGGGAATATTTTTCGTGCATTGTTACTGGACTTAGTCGTAGGGCTGCAGCTTGATCTCGTGCAGGGCTGGAATCACCTCTTTGCCCATCAATTCTATGGAGCGCATCACGTCGGCATGGGGCATGGCGCCCTCATTGCCATAGATGTGCAGGTAACCGGGGTTGAGTTTGGTTACCGCCTCTGTCAGCTTCCTGATGACAGTCTCAGGGCTCCCCACGATTACGATGTTGATATCCTGCTGCTCCTCGTAGGTCAGCCTCTTGGTGATATCGCCAAAACGCCCGGTGGGCCGCTGCCTCTTCACCCTTAGCGCCTCCCGGGACTGGTATCCGGGCGGGTCGTTGTGCTCGCTCGGACCCTTCATGCGATTTTGCTCGGTCCACAGGTATTCGCGTCCAATCGCCTGGGCTTTTTCATCGGTATCAGCCACGAATACCTTCAGGAGGTAACCGAAGTGCTCGGGCCCCGGCGTGTACCCAGCTTCGCGGGCGGTATCGATATAAATGTCCTTCAACCACATGGTGACGTCTATTGCGGCGCCAAGGTTCATGTAGGGATAGCCGTGGCTGGCGGCCCATACCACGCTCTCCGGGCTGCCGGTGCCGGGGAACCAGACGTCCGGGTGGGGCTTCTGCATGGGCAGCACCCAGGGGTTTACCACGCGGTGATGATAATGTTTCCCCTCAAACCGGAAAGGTCCCGGCTCTGTCCAGCACTTGATGATAAGGTCGTGGGCCTCCTCGAACCGCTCCCGGTTTTCCGTGGGGTCGATGCCTCCCTGCAGGCTCTCTACGGCGCCGCCTCGCACAAATCCGGAGATTATCCTGCCACCAGAGTAGCAGTCCAGCATTGCGATCTCTTCGGCCATCCTTACGGGGTCATTGATGGCAATGACATTGCCCAGGATAGCAATCTTCACCCGTTTGGTGACTTTGGCGATAACGGCGGCATCCAGGTTCACCGCAGGCTTCATGCACCAGTAGGCGGCATGATGCTCATTGCTCATGATTCCGTCAAAGCCCACTTCGTCAGCCCAGGCGTACTGGTCATGGTACTCGTTGTAGAGTACGTGGGCTTTTTCCGGGTCGAAGTGGGTGTTGGGGAACCCGAGACGCCCCGAGTCGTACTGATTAAGAAGCTCGTCGTTTATGTAGCCGTTGGGCTGCTCAGAGAACCAGTAGACTTCTACCTTATCCTTAGGCCGGGCTAGTTGGTCAACCATGGTTGCCTCCTTACCGTAAATCAGTAGGTAACGAGCTGTTTTGCTATGGGGAAATAATACGCCGGAGACATGGGATTTGTCCACGGACAAGAACCGGCTAGGCTGCTCTAAGTTCGGCCGTCTCGTCTTGACGGCCGACGAAAACACTGCCATGGGACGAGACTGAGACGTATAGCCAGTATAGCCCCGTAGTCTGTGGGGTTCCAGCTTAACTTGGTACTCACAACCGTCGTTACGACAATGGAGCGGCTCTCTGGCCCCTCCCGGTACCAACAATGCTTAGCTCTTCATCTAGCTCAACAACGCTCGGGAGGGACTTTGTCCCTTGAAACGGCGGCTTGTCACCACCCAGCACACACACTATTGTTTCATAGTGTCTCGGCCTTGGGTGACCTACGCCTTAAGTATCTCCCGCCGGGACAGCACCCGCTCCATCAAGGGCCGCATCCCCAGTTCGCTAGAGATGGCCAGGGACTCGTCCAGCAAGGATATAGCCTTGACTCGGTCGTCCTCCCCAATACGCTGTAGAAGCGTGTCGAAGTAGTCGCTGGCAGGTCCATGCCAGTCCGGGACCCCTGACGGTTAGGGTATTCCCAGTTGGTAGCCCGATGTCAGTCCAAACTTCAGCTTTGGAACTCTTTTAAGTCAAAGGAAGCAAAAAGGCCAAATGGTGCTATAGAGCCATAATCAGGTCGCAATCTTCAGCCTTGGGCGCTGAACACTAAGAAGAACCGAAGCTAAATTTTTTTGTTCTAGATTTCATTGCCTTTAAGTATGAATGCCAAGATGTGCGAGCCGGCCAAAGGTCGAGCTGGCAAGCGCCTGATAGGCATCGACATATGCCGCATGCGCCTCACCATAGTCATTGTGCCGACGAGGATCAGGCTCGACAGTTCGGGCGACCCTGACCATCGCCGACTCCGCCTCGGCTACGCTGCTGAACACGCCAGCGCCAACGCCACCCAGCATTGCGGCCCCGAGCGCCCCGGCTTCCGGCTCTTCCAGCAGTTGAACCGGAATTCCGTAAACGTCCGCCTGTATCTGAGTCCAGAGCGCCGAGCGAGTCGCGCCTCCGCTGGCTCGAATCACATTAAGACGCATGCCGTGTTCAGTCAACATTTCCAGATTATCACGGACCTCGAAGGCCACGCCTTCCAGCACCGCCCGCGCGAACGCGGCACGATCATGATTCTGTGCAATGCCGATGAACGCGGCCCGGGCCTCAGCATTCCAATGGGGAGAACCCGCGGAATTGAGATAGGGAAGGAACAGCAATCCGTTGGCGCCGGGCGGTGCCTGCCCTGCAAGATCGTTCAGATGCTCAAAGGCACTGTGGCCATCCCGTTCCGCCGCATCGATCTCCGCCTGACCGAATACATCCCGAAACCATTGGTAGGCGCTCGCCGCGGCAAGCATCGCCGCCATCAGCAGCCAGCGGTCCGGCACCACATGGTTCTGCACGATCAACGCCGCGATATCGACCCGCGGATCAGGACTGCTTGCGCAAAGAAATCCGCCAGTACCCAGCGTCAGCGTCGACGTGCCGGGTTCCGATCCCCCCATACCGATGAGACCGCACATCTGGTCACCGGCGCCGGTGCACAACGGTGTATCGGCGGTAAAGCCACTCGCTTCAGCGCCAGACCGGCTGACGGCGCCGACACGGGTACCGCTAGGCACGACCTCGCCGAATAAGGTCGCATTCAGTCCGGTCAGCTCAAGGAGCCGTGTGCTCCATTCCGCCTGGGACACGTCCCAGAGACCGTACAAGTTGACCTCGTTGGAGTCTGAGTAGAAGCCGTCCGCGCCCAGCGCCCTCAACGCCATGTGGTGCACCTGCAGCCATCGCTCGGTACGCTCGAAGATT
>JAKUQE010000194.1 GCA_022450395.1 Dehalococcoidia bacterium
GAGGCCGCCCGGTTCGTTCTGGTCGAGCGCTGGCTCCCGATCTCCCCGAGCAGGCCAGAGACAACATTCAGAACGCCGAAACCCAGATCTCGGACCCCTTCAAAGGAATCACCCATGGGCGGTTAGTTACTGATTTGTTCGCGCTTCAAAATACAGACTTGTCTAACGAAGAGATGAAGCGGTCTGCCGATGCCCTGGTCGATTCGCTGGGGCCTAGTCAGCGGGAAGAAGTCCTCTTTTCCGTTGACAGCGATGCCTGGCGACGATGGAGCAATGTCCATATGTTCATGATGCGGCACGGGACTATGCTGGAGTCCCTGACTCCGGATCAGCGTAACCTATCTCTGGCCTTGCTGCGCGAGAGTTTCAGCCCGAGCGGTTTCGAATTAGCCCGCAATATCATGAAACTAAATGAGTCCATCCGGGAGATTACCGGTAGTGATGAGGAATTGGGAGAGTGGTTGTATTGGTTGAGCATCCTGGGTGAGCCCTCTCTGGATGAACCCTGGGGCTGGCAGATCGACGGCCATCATCTAAACGTCAACTGCTTCTTGTTGGGTGGACAGATGGTGATGACTCCCATGTTCATGGGGTCCGAACCGGTGGCAGTCGATGTTGGCAAGTACGCCGGAACTCGGGTCTTCCAAGCAGAAGAGAGCACCGGGTTAAATCTGGCCCGTACCCTTTCCGTAGAGCAGCGGCGCAAAGCGATACTTTCGGAGGATGTCCCATCCGGGGTCTTCACTGCGGCGTTCCGCGATAATTTTGAACTTCGATACGAAGGCGTTAGATTTGATGATCTAACTAGCCAGCAGCAAGCATTAATGTTCGAGTTGATTGGCACCTATGTTAACCGGATGCGTTCCGATCAGGCCCAGCTCAAACTGGATGAGATCAAGCAACATCTCAATCAAACCTACTTCGCCTGGATGGGTGGAACTGAAGGGGAAAGCGTTTTTTATTACCGTGTACATAGTCCGGTGATACTTATTGAGTTCGACCACCAGAACGGAATCTTCCTGGACAACGACACGGCATCACGAAACCACATCCATACCGTGGTGCGGACCCCAAACGGAAACGACTACGGCAAAGACCTGCTGCGGCAGCACCGGGAGTCCAACCACTCTCACGAATAGCGCCGGTAGTACAACGGCCGGGCTCTGATATCGATTTCAAATCCGCTGCCAAGTGGCTCAAGTCCAATTCTCAACGCAAAGTGGCCACCTCAGCCCGCGATTCATATGACACTACCGGCGAATAGTGTCGGTCATTTCACCACTGGCCACGATTGCGCCCAGGGTCCAGAGTAACGTACGAATTTCAATCTGCGGCCAGCACTCTCCACCCTAAGCTCACGCCTTCCTAACTGGTAAGGCGCCCTTGTCCGTGGACAAACCCGCTATGACCGACGTACTATTCCCTCCATACTGGCCACCGGCAGAATCCGGCGAGGATCAAGCGCATCGCGTACCAGGCGGCCGCTGTTCAACGAGTTAGTTTATTCCAGGTCAACAACCCTGGGGATAGATTCCCCATGATGATAAATCGCTTCCTCGCAATAGCTCCACCGCTTTCGGCGGGATTTTTTACTTGGAGGGGACCAGCATGAGTCAACCTAGCTCCGATCACGCCCAAGACCATACGGACGTGCCCTCGGATCCGGCCCTACGAGTCAAAGCGCTCGAGTCGCTGCTGGTAGAAAAGGGGCTGGTGGATCCAGATGCTCTGGACGTTCTGGTGGATACATACGAGAACAGGGTTGGTCCGCGCAACGGGGCACAGGTAGTCGCTCGAGCCTGGGTAGACCCGGCCTACAAGCAACGCCTGCTTGATGACGGCACCGAGGCGATGGCGGAGTTCGGCTATTCCGGCGGGCAAGGCGAGAAGCTCACCGTAGTGGAGAATACGTCCTCGGTCCACAACGTCATCGTCTGTACCTTGTGTTCGTGTTATCCCTGGCCCGTTTTGGGCTTGCCGCCCACGTGGTACAAGTCCGCGGCCTTTCGTTCTCGGACGGTGATAGATCCACGTGGCGTGCTGAGCGAACTGGGGTTGGAACTACCCAAAGACATCGAAGTACGGGTCTGGGACAGCAATGCGGCTTCCCGCTATTTCGTTCTGCCGGAGCGCCCTGATGGAACGGATTCCATGAGCGAAGCCGGCCTTGCGGCGCTGGTGACGCGGGATGCGATGATCGGGGTCGCGAAGGTGGCCTCACCAACCGCGGGAGGTGTTTCATGAACGGCATCCACGATATGGGCGGCATGCAGGGGTTGGGCGAGATCGGTTACAAAGAGAGCGCGCCTGGGTTTAACGAGCCATGGGAAGTAAGGTTGTTTGCACTGGTACAAGCCATGCGAACCGGCGGTTTGCGGACGTATATCGAGAGCATTCCAGCCCCGGATTATCTTCGGATGGGCTATTACGAGCGCTGGTATACCGCGCTCATTACAAAAATCATTGAGAGAGGAATCGTCACCCGCGCCGAGGTCGATAGTGGCCGGCCAGATACAGCTTCGGTGAATGCGTCACCGGCGTTGACGCCGGAGATCGCTCGTGATCTTCTCTTCAGATCTACCAAGACGGAGCAGGATGTCGAACTTAGGGCGCAGTTTCATATCGGAGAAAGCGTACGCGGGCGGAACATTAACCCGGCCACGCACACTCGTATGCCGCGTTACACTCGTGGCAAGACGGGTGTCGTGGAGCGCGACCGCGGTGTCTTCAACTTGCCTGACAACGAGGAAACGTCAGCCGAACACAAGCCACAGCACGTCTATCTGATTCGCTATGCTGGGCGCGAATTATGGGGGGAGGAAGCGCCACCGAACGACTCAGTGTACATCGATATGTGGGAGGACTACCTTGAGCCGGCCTGACGCAAAAGATGTAGCGGAGCGGTTCGCGGCGTCACCGCTTTTGCCTCGAGACGACGGTGGCCCCGTGTTTGCGGAACCATGGCAAGCGCAGGCGTTTGCCATGGCCGTGCAGTTGTCGGCGGATGGGCACTTCACCTGGACAGAATGGACTACAGCCCTTGGTGAGCAACTCCAAGCCGCGGTCAAGCGCGGCGAACCAGACGATGGCTCGCGATATTTCGAACACTGGATCACCGCCTTAGAACAGCTGGCGACGGACAAGAAGCTGACCGATCTAACAGCTCTAAATGAGCGCAAGGAAGCGTGGGCAGACTCATATCGCCATACGCCGCACGGTCAACCGGTAGAACTTGGAGCGCGATTCAGGTAGGCTAGCATTTAGGCTCTAGATGAAGGGGTAAAATCCCCCCAACCCCCCTTTACGAAAGGGGGGCTTTTGACGATTACTACAGAGTTGCCTCAGGCGACAGGAAGCTCCCGGCCCGTGTCCGACGCCTCTTTGATCGTATCGATAAAGCGATGCAGGTCAACTGCGGTATCGAAGGTCGGCAGGCGGTTCTGTCCGGTTCGGATCGCTTCGGCAAACAGGGCATACATCTGACCCACGTTGAACGGATCGCCGCGGGGGAAGTCGGCCGGGACATATTCGAAACGCTCGGGTATCGTCAAGTCCTTCAACTCGGGGCTTCCCTGCGCTCCTTGCACACGTAGCATCTCGCCGCGCTGAGACGAGACGCTGCCGGTGGTGACCAGCGTGCCTTCCCGGCCGTAGATCTCCATCCGAAAGCCGCCGCCCGCCCAGGGGACAGCACCGACATGGACCGACGCCGCCGCGCCACTCTCTAGCTGTCCGCATACCCGCACGTTGTCCGGGGAGGAAACTTCCACGAATCGCTTAGTGTCGGTCTCATAAACTTGCTGTATCTGGGTCGTGACCATGCACGCCACCCGCGTGAAATTACCCGCCACGAAGCGCAAGGCGTCGATGACGTGCCCGTTGGCGATGGTCAGGGTGTTCGCGCCGAGGCTGGCATCGAGATTCCAATTGCGGCTGGAAGGGCGTTGCAGGGAGCCGTCACGCATCGTGATGAGATTGCAGGACAGCACGTCGCCCACATAGCCATCCTCGATCAACTCCTTGATATATAGCAATGCGGGGCTGACCCGCGATTGGAGGCCGACCACCGTCTGCACCCCCTTGGCCCGAGCCAGCGCCGCCAGTTCTTCGGCTTCGGCGGTATTCCGTCCCAGCGGCCACTCGGTGTAGACGTGCTTGCCGGCTTCGATGGCGGCCTTTGTTGGCTCATAGTGTGACGGCACACGTACGACGACGGCCACCGCGTCGATCTCCGGCGACGCCATCATTTCCCGGAAATCGTGGAAGGCGAACTTGGCTCCAAAATGTTGGCGCGCCTCTTCCGCGCTCTCAGACCTGGTGGTGCAAACCGCGGTAAGCTCGACATCCGGACTGGCCATCAGCGCCGGGAAGTGCGACTGGACTGACCAGGTCGAGTTAACGTTAGCTCCCACGAACCCCAAGCGAATCTTATCTGTCACGATTCATGCTCCTATAAGTGGTGGAATCCTGCCTGATTCTAGAGATGGCAGCGCGACGCGTCAATCGTTGTGGAGAGCTGACTTCACCATAGCAGAGGATACGGACGGCACGCCGGAACTGGAAGTGTTTAGTACTCGGCTCCCAACCCTTTTAAAATCAGCGTGGCGTCAGACATATTCACTAGGTCACCCCGTTGGTTGACGCCTTTGATTCGGCATTCGATAACCCGCTGGGAGCCTCCATCTTCTGTGGTCGTCATATCACCCCGAGAAGTCAATTCACCTTGAAAGGTCACGGTGTCGCCGGCCCGAAATGGCTCTATCGCCCGTAGCAACAGGCGGCCTCCGTGGAAAGACCCCAGGGTGAACGATTTCTGGAGCATCTGGTCCACGTAGGACATGGCGGCCCCACCGGAGACGACTGTGCCGCCGAACATGCTCCGGCGGGCGAACTCTTCATCGGTGTGGATGTTGATTGGATTGTGCTTTCCGGCCAGACGAAAGGCATCTTTCTCGTCGATGTTCTCTTGACTTGCCTGGATGTTCAGAGGCGAGAGTTGATCCCCCACGTCTCTGACTGCCTCCCAGGAAAATCGCTCCCGTGGGGTGTCCGGCGAAGACGGCCAGGCCTTCCTTGGTTCCCGGGGCGGGTCTTTGGGGTCCTTGGCATAGTCAAAGATGCAAGTGTAGTCGTATCGGGCCACTTCCTCTCCGTTCTGATTCGTTGCCTCCACTCGAAAGGTGACGAACCTGCTGCCCCGCCGAACGTATTTTTCAAGTACGCGGCGGGTGGAGGTAATGGTATCTCCAGCCAACACGCCGCGGGACCACCGTATCTCGCACTTTGCGAAAGGGGTTTGGCGCCGGGCCGTTGTTGACCATTCCAGAGCCACGAAGCCGTTGGCCTCAGCGATCTCTTCCCGTAATAACGGAGCGTAGGTGAGGACCATGGTGGGCATCGCAACCGAAGGCCACTCCTGACAAGTGCCACTGGGCGTGAATCGGGAACTGAAGTTCTGGGCGACCAGAGCATACCAGGAGATGTCTTCCTTGGTGACTGTCACAGTTGTCGGACTACCCGATTGTCCGGGTTCCACCGCGTCGTAGTCCCACAGTTTTTCCAACTGATCTACCACTTCAAAGTTACTTCCCCAAGGGATATTTGATGACCTCCGGAGGTCGCTACCCAGGCAACGGCCCGGAGGATTCGAGGCCGATTCCGAGGCGTAGGGATGATTGAAGAGCGTAGCAAAACACTATGATTTACAAATTCTACGCTAGTAATAGGGCGATTGTCCAAGCACAAGTAGGAAGTATACGACCTACCTCTTCGGAAGACTTCCGTGAAACACGCCTTGTGAGGAGTGTATTGACGGTGCATACTGAATCCGGCTGACGACATCGTTTAAATGGAAATCCGAA
>JAKUQE010000195.1 GCA_022450395.1 Dehalococcoidia bacterium
TCACCCAAGTTGGCCTCGATGAGATGGTCTTCCTCCCTCAAGTGCCCGACCTGGACCAAGTTGGACGGTTGGCAGAACTCGTAAGCTGATAACATGTCTCCCCTGTCCCCGCTGGGAACACAGATGGCTCCACAGCGTCGGGCAGAAAGTCGTAGTCAACTGTAGTGGTTCCAGCTGGACTCGGTTATACCCCTTATAAAGACCAGATTTATCATATCTTTGCATCCAACGAAGGGTCAAACCCACGGATTCGCAGTGTGCCCACTTGTTCAAGGCTGCTATCGTGGCTGTCTGTTCCGCGGTCTGGCAATGTGCCAGAAACTCCGGGGCTGCGGCCTTGGCCCGAGATTCCTCCAGACCCGCTGCGGTCCACAAGCTGGCCCACAACTCCACCGTTTCCGGGTCCGGCCCGAGGTGGGCTGGGTGGCCCCGCTCGCGCTCCAGGCGTTTGATGCGGCCCTCCAGGGTCACGGGTTAACCTTCCCTGTCCGGTCATCTACCGTGACGGCACATGTACCAAACTCGACTATCCAGGTTCCCGCCCCAATGTAACGCGCAGAGTCCTCCCATGGGAAGTTCCCGTGGATGCAGGACTCGAGGCTAGCGGCACCTTGCATTAAGACATGCGTTACGACCAGTGCCTTAACATCCTCTTCCGTCATGTTGGGCGGACGTAATCCACCACCACCAGGTAGCGGCGGTCGGCGTGGCGGGCCATAACCCGGCGGGCCATAGCGTGGCGGGCCTGGCCTTGGATATAGGCCGTGGTAGTGAGGGGGATCACCAGCGACGTGTGTCCTCAACCCCACCGAACTCTCCGTGGCCTCCGTGTCGAACCAAGTCGCGTAGATAACAGCTCCTGCAACCAAGGAGACAGCCACCACCAGGAGGAGCCCAAGCCCTAACAGCACTTTTGTCACGGGTGTCACGGGCTAGTCTTCCCGCCGGTTGCTCGCGCACCCCGAGCCTCCAGCGCCCTCAATCGTTCCTCCAACTCGCCGGCCGTGATGGCCCGCACCAGGGCACCGGCCAAGCTGGCCATCGCCGACGCGGCCCGGGGGTCCAGTTCCCCACGGTGTACCTCTCCCAAGGCGCCCTCCAGAATGGAGACCACGGGCTGAAGGCGGGCGGGGAGTAGTTCACCGGCCCTCTCGGTCCCGCTCGTAGCGTGGCCGCCTTTACGGCGGGCCTCCTGGGCGCCGGGGGCATGCCGATGCAATACCCCAAAGTCCCGGCCTGGGCCGTACACGGCGCCCCGTCCCGGCCGGTGGAAACGCAATGCTGGGCGATGCTGGGGGTTTCACGCATTATGCTGGGCGTCCATGTACATGATTACGTGGTGATCATTGCGAGCATAACACACTGAAAAATCGGGGAAATGGCATTATTCCACGTCGCAGAAGGCTGACCGCTGAAAGCTGGAGTCTATTTCCCCCCGAAGCGGTTGTAGGACGAGACGTCGGCCGAGGGGATCCGGTCGGTGGGGCCGAAGCGGCCTCTCGGATAGCCCAGCGGTGTCAAGCAAAGCGTCTCCACGTGGTCGGGTATCCCAAGCCAATCTTTCACTTTCTGTTCCTCTCGCAGGTGGATGGTAGTGATGCGGGTGCCCAGGCCCAACGCCCTAGCGGCCAGGAACAGGTTCTGTACAGCCAGCCACAGAGACGAAGCATACCGGCCCCGTTCGATGGGGTCGCCCTTGGTATAGGGCACAGTCCCCATGGTGTGGTCGGCGCAAACGAGAATCATGGCCGGGACTCCAGGCATGTGGTTGGCCAGATAGCGGGCTGACGTGTATGCGGGAGACTCGCCCGGCGGGGGTGTCGCCCCCATGGCGCCCAGCCACAGGTCGCGGTAGAGTCCGCCGATCTTCTCGATCAGATCCCGTTCTGTGATGGCAATAAAGTGCCAGGGTTGCTTGTTGCCACCGCTAGGGGCCTTGGTAGCGGCGTCGATTATCTTGTCGATGGCCTCCCGAGGTACCAAGTCCGGCTTGTACCGGGTGAACTGACGTTGGCTGTAGATAGCCTCGAATACTCCGATGTCGTTCATGCTTTCTCCTTACGGTGATAGTTGCTAGCTAGACCGGCGCCCGCCGGTTGTGCCAATCGTAGTCCAGGCGTCGAACCCCGAGCCGAGGACTTTCATCACCTTCTACCTTGTTTCAAGGGAATTATTGCCCATAGCGGCACGCAACCACGGCTAGCACAAACGTCAGGCCCAGTATGATGGGGTGAGTCTAGTCATTTAGGGGTGCCTCCTGGCCCTGTATGTGCGCCCTTCTAGTCGGTGATTGGGTCAGCAGTATTTACTGTGTATGGAACGTGCTTTGGCTTTGTCGGCGGCACGGTCCGGATAGGCCGCCTAATCGTCCAGCACTGCGATGGCGTCGATTTCGATCAGTAAATGGGGCTCCGAGAGGCCAGCTACCCTTACCCGTGTGCTGGCAGGCAGGGAATCTCCGAAATACTTGACCCGCGCCCTTTGGGTCGCGGCTGTTGCTTCGGGTGAGTTGTCGGTGACGAAGTTGGTAATTTTGACCACATTCCCCAGAGATCCACCCTCTTTCTCGACAATGTGTTTGATTCTGTGGAGTATGGCATCGGTTTGTTGTTCGATATCCCCAAACTCAGCGTCGGTGTCCCTGGCCAAAGCCCCAGAAAGAAATAGTAAGTTGCCCACACGCACGGCCTGAGGATGGGTGCCTTTTTGCATCGGTATTCCGCTGTAGTTCTTTCTACTGATTTCCATACGTTCTCCCAACATTCAAATCGTGATAGATCATGATAAGTAGGATAATAATAACGACACCATGTCACGGCGGCCAGAGCGTTTTCTGTCTTCAGCCAAGGTCTCAAGATTGCCGCTTCTGGGAAATACGACATCTCTTGCACGGCCAAACACGGCAACTAGCGGGGAGAGATGACCTGCCTCCTCGGAAACTGAGTCACATTGACAATCTGATACCTACCTCCCCGCAAGGATGGCGATAGGGGTTCTCAAAATCTCTAATAAATTGGATGGGATTTTGGGTTTTGGTTCTTAGAATTGCAAAGAGTTGGATTCTGCGGTTACGACCCGATAGCCCTAGAAGTACCCCACCCTCATGGACGTCCCGAGGGTGGGGTCTCTTAAACAGGGAAGCCCCCTCCGCGATGGGGCTTCTTTAACCAATAACTGCCGTCCAAGGTTAGAAAGGTCAGCGTCGAACTGACACGGGGTTGCCCCACCGGTTTTTTAGTTTGATGCCTAGGGTATCAATGCGTTTTTCTGGTGCTGTTGTGTTCTAAATCCGTGCCTATAGCTCTCCAATACGTCCAGCTGGTTTGGTACAGTCCTCATATTTTCGGTCGATACTTCGGTAGATGTTTTAAAGATTGTACTGGTAAAGCCAGACTAAATTGCCTTGCCGTATCAAAGGCTCTGCGGTCATGTATTCAGATACGCTAGCAAGAGACGCATCTGTGTTTTCTCTCGCTGCATCTGCCGCTTCTTTACTAACGTAACCAGACGCCGCAATCATATGGGTCTCGTTCACTCGCACTAGAAGTAAGCGACTTAATCCTGGAACGTCTTTGTATTTATCTAACACGCCACCATTCACTACTGACATCATCGCATCGTATTTGGATGGGTCGATGATGGCACGAACAAATCGCATGTATTTGATGTCATCACGAGGGATTTCCCCGTTTACTCTCCCGACTACTTCGCCCCCTAGAACTATCGGGGTATCAGTTATGTACCCAGCGAAGTCAGCAAAGATTGAACTGTGCGCTTCTGTCCCCGCTTCCATTGCTTTTTTGCTTCCGTAGCCAGCCATTACCATCATTCGATTTTCCAACGTCCTAACTACACGTACATTTCTTAACTCAGAGATGCCCTTCAACCTGTCTTTGACAGTATCCAACAAGGACATCATGGCATCGTATTTTATGGGGTCGAAGTCGAAGGCAGTAAATCGAAAATCGGATGGCCCCTGTCTAAGGGTGGTCATCGTGTTCCTCCAATTTGTCGTGGACAGTTATCTGAAGTTCGTGCACTTTTTCGGAACTCCTGAATCAGCTCTTAACAGCCGTGCCGTATAGTATTTCTTGTGTTTATCACGACAACGAATTACGCCATGCAATCGCTTCCGATTCGGCGGCAACTGCGTCCATAACATCCAGAACAGGCTCAAGGCGGGCCTGAAATGCAGCGAAGACTGTCGTCAGCTTCTGCACATCTGCAACATTATCGGTCTCCAATACGATATATCCCCCGAACTCGCCAACCCGAATTACAAACTCAGTAATGTTAAGGCTAGATGGCATTTCATATTGTTGAAAGATATTCAACACCCGTTCTTGTGCTGCTTCAGCTTCAGCGTATGACCCACCTGGGCGTTCCCAAAACGTTAAAACGTATTTCATACTAGACGCTCCAAAACCCGAACAAGGATTGCAGAATATTAAAGCTTTTTTAGAGTGAAGACAAGAATCTTAATCGTCCAATTACCCATCGCCGAAACCTCCTGGCTCCAGCGGTAGGCTATCTCCTTGTCCACGGCTTCGTGTGAAGGCTCGCTCTGCATATCGGCACGGGTCTGGCGTTCCATCGCCGGGCGCAGGGTTATGCCTCCCCCCTACCGATTTCGCCGTGGCGACAGGGTGCAGATAATCCTCGGCAAGCATAAGGGTGCTACCGGAACGATAGACGCATCGGTATTCCATCGGAGCGTCGATTTGCCTAACGAACATACGCCCTGCCATCAGGTGTTGCTGGACAGCGAGTTAGTGGTCACGGTCAACGTGAAGCAAGTGGAAGCGTTGAGGTGATGCCTTCCCTATCGTTCAGTGACGGGAGTAATTACACACTCATCGCGCCCCATTGTTGGTCGCATCAATTCCGTCACTTTGGCCATATCATCTGCTTCGACAAACATAAAGCCCGTATGCTGAGGGCGACAAGCACCACCAACCAGGTATTCGATTCCCAGCTCCTTGCACCGTGCGGGCCAATCTGCGACGGAGTTAATGCCTTCTTTCCGTTCCTCCAGGTGCGTGCCACAGTTTTCAGGGGTGTGATGGTTTTGAATATGGAATCGCATAGTTTTCTCCTATCTAGAAAAGATATTGGGTCGCGGAGACTATACGATAGGTCAGCCTAATCATCAAACCCAGATATACCCGCAATCACGTTCCAAAATTCCAAGCTAAGTTTGGGGTTACCGAAGAAGAATCCGACGGCCCAAGGGTAGGACTTCCCAAGGGACTCGGCCAGTGCCACCGCTACGACGTTCCCCCAACGCAATACGTCGGGACTGATCGGGCGAACTTAGAAGGCTCATCAAACCCAGAAATCCCGGCTATCACAGTCCAAAGTTCCAAGTGTGTACAATGATGGCATCACATATCAGCTAGGAGGACGCATGGCTATAAAAAACTCGGATACGAAGACATCCCGCATCGTATACCACCGCTTGGAAGCGGGGGAATCACTTATTGAAGGCCTCGAATCCTTGGCTCTTTCAGAAGGCATCCGTGAAGCCGCCGTAATCTCCTGTATCGGAAGCCTAAGCCAATTAAAACGTCGTAATCTTTGCGACCGCCAGAAAAACCATGAGAGAGAAACAATCAACGAAATTATGGAGTTGGTAAGTGCAGAGGGTTACGTCCAACCTTTGGAGGAGGGTGGAATACGCGTTCATATACACGTCGCCGCTGCACGACCTTCAGGGGAAATA
>JAKUQE010000196.1 GCA_022450395.1 Dehalococcoidia bacterium
CTATTGGGGAGGGCGCAATTGATTGACTATGGTCGTGCCGGTGGAGCGTCCGTTCAGACAATCCAAAAGAGCTTCGGGCTTCCGTCCGTCGATGATATCGGCCACGGGAGACCGCTCCAGGGCCCGCAGGCAAGCCGCAAGCTTGGGAATCATCCCGCCGCGGACAACGCCCGACTGAAACAGCAGACTGGCCCGGCGCTGGTCCAGACGGCGAATGACCCGGCCTGCGCCGTCCATGACACCCTCCACGTCGGTCAAGAATATCAAGCGTTCCGCTCCCAAAGCATGAGCCAACTCGCCGGCAACGGTGTCTCCGTTGATGTTGAGCGGGCCGCCCGAATGGTCCGAATCATCCTGACACTGCCTGGCAAGAGGAGCAATCATTGGCATGTAGCCGCCGTTTAGAAGGGCTTTGATGGCCCCGCTGTTGACCGACACAATCTCGCCCACGTAACCCAACTCTGGATTGGCAACACGGGCTTCCAGCAAGCCTCCATCGATGCCGCTGATCCCGATGGCCCGCCCGCCCAGCGTATGCATCTGGGCCACCAACTCTTTATTGATCAAGCCGGTGAGAACCGCGACCACAATCTCCAAGCTGGCCTTGTCGGTGACCCTCAGTCCATTGACGAAGCGCGGCGGAATTCCCTGGCGCTGCATCCATTGGGAGATCACGTTGCCCCCACCGTGGACCACCACAACATCCACCCCTTGATTCTGTAGGGTCACCAAGTCTTTTAAGGTGGTGTCGTGACTTCCAAGGGTGCTGCCTCCGATTTTTACCACGATCGGTGGGGCAGCCACTCAGACCTCCAATTGCTAGAATTACCCGGATTGGAATAACCGGGAATGAATCTCAAAAAGGATTGTTTTGATGCAAGACAAAGAACCCGGGGGAAGACGCAAGGCTTAGTAAACTTTATCGAGTTCCCTGAATCAATGTCGTCCGTATCAGGATGGGGAGATACAGGTTCGGTTTTCGGTTGACTCCACCGGACGGCGTGGAAAACATGACGAGCGATAGCGGCAACATCACGTGGTGTAAGCGCTATTGATAATGACGTACTCCTCGGTTAGATCACAGCCCCATGCGGTTGCTTCACCCTCACCAAGGTTGAGTTGAAGCCGGAAAGTAACCTCCGCGCCCCTCATCAACGCCACCACCGCGTCACGGTGGAAGGGAATGGGCAATCCACTCTGCATGATACAAACGCCGTTCACGAAGAGATCCACCTTGCTCTCTTCGACGCGGGCTCCACTACGCCCCAGCGCCATGAGGACTCGGCCCCAATTGGGATCGGCGCCGTAAACCGCCGACTTTACCAGGTTGGATGACGCTACGGTGCGCGCGGCGATGCGAGCATCTTGGATCGATGCCGCTCCTGCCACTTCTACTATAATAAGACGGGTAGCGCCCTCCCCATCCCGGGCAATCTCCCGAGATAAGTGGATGCAGGCCTCCATCAAAGCCTCTTTGAAGATATCTGCGCCCGGGGACCCTGCTGAAACGGGGTCGTTGCCCGCCAAACCGTTGGCCAGCACCACAACTATATCGTTGGTGCTGGAGTCTCCGTCTATCGTGCACATATTGTAGGAGATATCCGCAACTTCCCGTAGTGTCTGCTGCAGGAATTCCTTTTCTACCTCAAGATCTGTTGTCACGAAGGACAGCATGGTTGCCATGTTCGGGTGAATCATGCCGGAACCTTTGGCAACGCCACCGATACTGGCTTGGTGACCGTCCACTTCAAAGGTGACGGCGACCTCTTTCGGTCTGGTGTCGGTTGTCATCATTGCCCGGGCGAGCGCGGAACCACCATCGGCGGCCAATTCGATGACTTCGATGCCGTTGCGGATCAAAGCCATGGGTAGTTCGACGCCGATGACCCCGGTACTACAAACCACTATTTCATTGGGCTGCACTCCCAGGCGCTTGCCTGCCAGGACAGCCATTTCCTGGGCATCCTTGTATCCTTGATCGCCTACACAAGTGTTGGCGATGCCGGCGTTGACCACCAGCCCCCTCATCTGACCTTGGTTGACGTGTTCCTGGGTCACCGTAACGCAAGCAGAACGGATGGCGTTGGTGGTATAGACCCCGGCGGCAGTGCAAGGCGCCTCCGAAAGAATCAAGCCCAAGTCCAGCTTATCTTCGGCAAAGGTTTTCAGACCGGCAAAAGTCGCTCCGGCACTAAAACCCCGTGGGGTGGTAACCGTGCCGCCGTCTACGAATTCGATTGCACCAGCCATAAATCCGTCGGTCCTTGAATCGGGAATCCAGGATGATATTAGGGCCACGAGTATATCACACAGCCACGGCAACCAAAAATAAAAGGGGGTTCCAGCCGAGGCCCAGTTCATCGGCAATCATCGCTAAATAGACTCAGTTACCAGGGCCGTGGACTCAGCCACGCCCACCGCCTATAATCCTTCGTGGAGAATGTGAATTACGATGGTGGTTTTTCGCCCCTTTCGCGGTTGGAAATACAATCCCGACGTGGTCGGCGACCTGGCCAAGGTCATCAGCCCTCCCTACGACTTGATCACCCCTGAGCTTCAGGAGTCTCTCCTTAAACGCAGCCCCTACAACGTGGTGCACCTTGAAGCGGGGGAGAACCTGGACTGGAACGCCCCCGGTGGAAATACCTATAGGAACACCACCGACTTGTTTGAGGAGTGGCTGCGGCGGGGCGTGTTGCGTAGGGAGCCAGAACCATGCTTCTACCTGTCCCAGCACATCTTTAGATTCCAAGGTGAAACCAAGAGCCGGATCGGCATTACCGGATGTATCGGCCTGGCTGAGTACGACAGCCATGAAGTGTTCCCCCACGAATTCACGGAGGAGCCCGCGGTATTGGACCGGGTAGCCCTGATGGAGGCCTGCAACGCCAACTTCAGTCCGATAATGAGCTTGTACCGCGACCCGGCAAAGTACCTGACCCGGATATTTGAAGAAGTTATGTCCGCGACGCCCGACATTCATGTTCGCCCAGAAGAGGATCAAGAGCTCAGCCTTTGGCTGCTTTCTTCGCCGGAGCAACAAACGCGGATCCGCCAGTTCTTCAACGACACCCCGATTTTTCTGGCGGATGGACACCATCGATACGAGGCGGCGCTCCGGTTCCAAGCCAAACGAGCCAAAGCCGGTGGATATGAAATCGTCTCTCCCGAAGAGAATGACTCCGTAATGATGACCCTGATCGAATTCGATGATCCGGGCCTGCTGGTGCTGCCTTACCACCGGGTGGTCGAAGGTCTAACCGGCGAGTTGTTGGCCGAGTTGCAGCATCGTTTGCTCCAGCTATTCGACGTGAATCCCGGCGGGTTGCCACCTGTAGACACCGCGGAAGATCTGTTGGAGCAGGTTGTCGGCCAAAACAACGACGCCAAAGTCGTAGGGGTGTTGGGACCTTCAGGGGAGAGTCCCCGGTTGTTGTCCCTGAAGAAAATAGTTAATTGGCAGGAATGGGGTCCTCTAGCTGTCTCGGAGGCATGGATCCTGGAGGAGCAGGTCTTGAAGCCGGTCCTCGGCGACTTGTTGCCGGACCGGGTGACCTACATACACGACCATGTGCAGGCCATGGCGCAGGTGAATTCCGGGGACTCGCAGATGGCCTTTCTCGTTAAACCCTTCCCCATGGACCAATTCTACGATGTCGTTAGTCAGGGCCAAAGGCTGCCCCGCAAGTCCACCTTCTTCTACCCCAAACTCCCCACGGGCCTGGTCATAAACCAGCTTGACGGCTCTCTCTGATCTAGTTCCTTTAAATTGGGTTGATACTAGGACCGTCATCCCGGCGAACGCCGGGAGTTAACTTGAGTCTTGCCGTTGCTGATAACTTTCGGTGATGGCCAGTTCGGCCTTTTTACTGTAATCGGCGATGAACTTCTCCAGGCGAAGAATCTCCGCGGATGTCTCTTCATTATCCCCGGATGATTGCGCTTGCTGATTCAGCGATGAAAGCGAGCGGCGAGCCTCGTCCACCTGTCCCACCAGTTCCAAGGCTTCCAGTTCGTAGACGGCCGTTTTCTTAAACTCCAGGATCCAACGATGAGTAGTCACCGCGTCGTTCAAACGCTCTTCAATCTCGCCCATGGAGGTTAGAGAAGCGTCAAGTGAAATGGCGCCGTAGACGACTTGCCGAGGTAATCTTCGAAGCTGGGTCCGGAACTGATCAATCAGCGCCTCTGTCTGCTCTTCTTTGCCCTGTATCTCGGCCAGTCTGATGCGCAGGCTGGCGATCGCTATTTGCAATTGGGAGGTGGACAATGTCAGGTCCTTACTTCACAGGTCATTAGACCGGTCGAATAGAAAGCTGGATGGACATAACAGCGCGTCCACGGAGCCGAGCCGATGCCCTAGCCGGCCCGGAAGCCAACCTTGGGTAGTATGATTCTCAGCGTCTCCAGCACCTCTTCGATGTCCTCGCGGGTTACGTGACCCAGATGGCCTATGCGGAAAATGTGGCCCGTCAGTTTTCCCTGGCCACCGGCGAGAACTAGGTTGTGCTCGTTATGAGCCAAGTTCCTCAACATCGAGCCGTCAACGCCATCGGGAATCTTGATCGCGGTCACCGTATTGGAGGCGTAGGTTTCGTCCGACACCAGCAGCTCTAGACCTAGGTCCTTGATACCGTCACGGGTTAGCTGACTTATACGGGCATGCCGTTCGAAAACGTTCTCCATCCCCTCTTCCAGCAGCTTATCCAAAGCCAATGACAGACCGTACATCAGAGCTACGTTGGGAGTGAAAGGCGTCTGACCTCGCTCAAGAAACCGGCTGGCCGCTTTCAAGTCGAAATAGTAGCGGGGCATAGTGGCGGTTTCCGCGGCTTCCCAGGCAGTCTTACTCATGGTGATGAATGCCAATCCAGGCGGAATCATGAACCCCTTCTGAGACGCCGTGGCCACGACATCGCAGTTCCAACCATCTACGGGCAGGGGTACGCAGGCCAAACTGCTCACCGCGTCGACCAGCAGTAGTTTTTGGAATTCTCCCTTGACTACTTCAGCGATGGCTTGGAGAGGATGGGTCACGCCCGTCGAAGTTTCGTTATGGGTGACTAGGACCGCTTTTATTCCAGGCTCGGCCTGCAAGGCGCTGCGAATCGCGTCGGGTTCTATCGGAGAACCCCACTCAAAATTCAACCGCTGGACATCGGCGCCGTAGGTCTCCACCATCTCGGTGAACCGGTCTCCAAAGGACCCGGCGGAAGCCGAAAGCACTTTGTCTCCCGGAGACAGCGTGTTGACGATGGCCGCTTCCAATGCTCCAGTCCCCGAAGCAGTCAATATAAAAAGGTCATTGGTGGTCATGAAGACCTGCTTCAACTGCTCGGTGGCTGCGGTGATAATCTCCAGAAACTCGGGGCCGCGGTGATCAATCATCGGGTTGGACATCGCCTCGACGATGTCTGAAGGAACCGGCGTCGGTCCGGGTGTCCGCAGGTTTTGCTTGGGGATATTAACCATAAATTCTCCGATACGGGGCCATCGGCCGTTGAGCCGTTGCCCTTCTAGCTAAATTAAACGGGATGACTGATACTTCTACAGAATGATTTTCGATTCGACTTTTTGGACTTTGCGCTCTGCGGAAATCCAAGCGGAACGCTTAACATTAAAACGAGCCGGTCGTGTGGACCGGCCACGTGGAATCATGAGTGCAATGTTTGATTTCACTCTCTCGGGACAAA
>JAKUQE010000197.1 GCA_022450395.1 Dehalococcoidia bacterium
TTTTCATCACTTCGGGGTGGACGAAGAAAGGGCCCATCTCTTTCAGGCCCACGTTAAGAGTGCCCATCGGTTTGGCCTTAACCTTAACCTGGGGCCTCGGTGTGGCGACCACCACTACCCGCTTCTCCACTTCCCTGATCACCTCTTTTAATACCTCTTGTATTACCACCTTTTCTACGGGTACTTCTTTCACCACCTCCCTTATCACCTCTTTCTCCACCACAACCAGTTTTTCAACAGGCACCTCCCTGATCACCTCTCTCTCCACAATCACTTGTTTTTCCACTATCTGAGGCTCCACGGCGGCAGCTCCGCAGGAGACTGCGAATAGAAGGAGCAGGGCAATTGGTGCAAGGACAAGTCGCTTGGGGTATTTCGTCAGGAGATTAAACATGATTTGCCTCCAGGTATTGTGATGTTCGGATTATGAGTCGGCAGGTTATGGCGTCAAATACAGGTTATCTGTTGAATGCTTTATAGATGAAATACTCAAGATTAATTCGAAAAGGATAAGCATATCGGGTTTTATTATTCTGCTACTAAGTTAATATTTCGCATTCGTTCTTGCGAGTCGTGGAAGAGTGCTCGAAATATATATTATTGATTGCATTCATGTCAATGCCGACAGGATGTAAGTCGAAGGTTCGAACTGTGGACTGGTTCCGTGGCGCTGTCTGCGGGGTAAATCCCCCCAACCCCCCTTTACCAAAGGGGGGTTTTGCGCTTCGCCCTTTATAGCGGGACTATCTTGCCGTCCACCTTCCCATTCTCCAATTCCAGAAATCCTATGGAAGGCACCACTTTGAACCGGCGTTTGCCCGCCGCTCCAGGGTTGAAGAATAGGATGTTGCCCAATTCTTGCTGGAATGCTATGTGGCTGTGGCCGAAAACCACGACGTCGGCGCCCGTATCGCTGTAGGGCTGCATCGACGGGTGGCCGGGGCTCTTGGGCACTTTTACGATGTGGGTCAGGTAAAAATTGAAGCCCTCTAGCTTCAAGGATACCTCTTCAGGGTAGAGCGATTCGGGTCCGGTGCGATCGTTGTTGCCACGGACCACGGTTACCGGGGCGATCTCGGCCAACGCCTCGGCGATGCCGCCGTCGCCGATGTCCCCAGCATGGAGGATGTGGTCCACGCCTTGAAGCAGTTCGGGCACTCTGGGGTTGAGATAGCCGTGGGTGTCGGAAACTACTCCTATCAGCAAGACGTCCTCCCCTTCACAGCATGGCCTCGTTCAGCGTCACTCCGAAGCCGGGAGCGTCGTTGGGCTGGATGTGGCCGTTCTCGATTACCGGTTCGTTGAACCAAAGTTCGTCTCTTGGCGCGCCACGGTTGCCCGGGTTCTTCTCAGCCAGATCCATGCAGTTGCTGGCCACGATCAAGTGCAGGCCCCAAACCTCGCCGCCGCGGTGGGGGGCGACTGGGATGGAATGTTCTCTGGCGATGTCCAATATCCGCCGCCCCGCCGTTATCCCCCCGCACCAGGTGATATCCGGCTGCCACAGGTCCAACGCGCCCGCCTCGGCGATGGCGGCGAAACCGTGGTGGGTGAACTCGTGCTCACCGCCCGATATCAGCACCGGCTTCACCGGCTGGCGTAGCGCCGCTTGGCCGGATAGGTCGTCGGGCGTCAGAACGTCCTCGAACCAGTAGATATCGAACTCGGCAAGGCGGCGGCTCATCTCCAGCGTTACCTGGGTGTCCCATGACAGGTAGGAGTCAATCATGATCTTGGCATCTGGGCCAAAGACCAACCTGGCGTTGGTGGCCGCGGCGACGGCGGTGTCGTAGTCCGATTCCTTGCCCGTCCAGCGGTGGGGGAACTTGTGGGCGGTGAATCCCAACTCCCGGTACCATTCGGTGTCCGGTCCAGTGGCGTAGGCCGGGACCCGGTCTTTGGTTCTTGCGCCGATCAGTTGGTGTACCGGCTTACCCTCGGCCCTCCCCAACAGGTCCCACAAGGCCAGGTCCACTCCGCTGAGGGCCATGACCGCGATGCCCTTGCGTCCGTAAGGGAGAGAAGCGTCGTAGAGCTGGTCCCAGGCGGACGTGATGTCGTCAACGGTGTCAATGGTATGTCCAACGAGAAGCTCGCTGAAGTGGCGGTTGACCACTTCCACCGCTGCCGCGCCGCCGCCTCCGTAACCCAGTCCGGTAACGCCGATGTCCGTCTCCACCCGGACGACGATCTGCCAGAAATGGGTCCTCCAGGAAGGGACCACGTGCTTGTAATTGGGGTAGACGGCTTTTACACCGGTTATCTTCATCGTGCCGCGCGTATGTTTAGGATGGGCCGCTCGCCCGGCGGTCAAGGTCGATTGTAGCCGCCAAACGCCTGTAGTCAAGGAACCCTGGCTCATGGGGATCTGGAAGGGATAGGTTGATTTCGGGGCGGCGAACAGAGCAATGGCATATCAACCAACTGGCTGATATGCCATCGTTGTATCCCGCAATCTTATTGGGAGAGCGCGAAGGTGAGTAACACCGCCGCCGCCAGCGCCGACGCCGTTCGCACGTGGTTCCAGGCGGTCCAACTGGTGACGTAGCCTGCCCAAAGTCTGGCGCCGCCGGAGCTCTGCGGGTCGGCGGCCGCCAGCGCATTGTTCCGTGGCACGTTGAATGCCATTGTCACCAGGATGGTGCCGATGAGGTAAATCAGACCGCCGCTAAGCAAGTAGACGGTCCCGGCTTCATTCCACTTCAACAGCGAGAAGACTACGACCAGAACGCAGGCCGCGGCGGTCCCGAAGAACGCTCCCATGAACAACGGATTGATCACCGCGACGTTGATGGACTGCATGGCGGCAATGCCCTGCGGCGCCGGGAGGCGGCCTAGAGCCTTCATCACTGAGGTCGAGAAAGCGTAGAGGATTCCGGCCACCAGCCCACAGCCCAGCGCCGTGATCAGCTTCAACGAAAAAAGAAACTCATCGATTATCATGAGACACCCGCCCAGACGCCGCTGGCGGCGGCGTCGCGTGCGTAGTCGGAGAAGTCCCCGGGCTCCCGGCCCAGGGCGCGCTGGACGCCGTCCGTTAGATGGGCATTGCGGCCATCCAGAACCTCGTCTAACAGATAGGTCAGCAGCCACACAAAATCAGGCGGCACGTCCTGCTTGGCCAGCAGGGTCGTGAACTGGTTTATTGAGATTGGCACATAGCGGATTTCTCTGCTAGCAGCCCTGGCGATCTCCTCCACCGCCTGGGTTAAGGTGAGCAGCCGGGGGCCGGTCACCTCGTAGAGCTGGCCCACATGCCCGTCTTCCGTCAGCGCCGCCACCACTACGTCTGCGATGTCGTTGACGTCGACGAACGGCTCCCCCACGTCCCCGGCCGGCAGTGCGACCTCGCCAGCAAGTACAGCGTCGAGTAGAAAGCCTTCGCTGAAATTCTGTGCGAACCAGGTCGCCCGCACGATTGTCCAGTCAGCATCGATATCTTGTAGCGCCTGTTCAGCGCGCTGTGCTTCGTCTTCGCCACGCCCGGAGAGCAACACCATACGCCTGACTCCGGCATCCAGAGCCGCCTCGGTGAATGACCGGACGGCCTCGACCGCCCCTGGCACCGCCAGATCCGGCTGATAGGTGATGTACACTGCGCCCACACCTTGCAACACAGGCGCCCAGGTGGCTGCATCATTCCAATCGAACCGCGGCTCAGCTGTGCGCGATCCGATCCGAACCGGCAGGCCGCGCGCCTTGAGCCGCTTTGCCACACGGCGGCCCGTCTTGCCGGTACCACCTAGAACCAACGTCGGTTTCGTAGTCATATTGTCCTTCATAGTTTCCTCCATCTGTTTTGATGACCTATCGTCCATTATTCAGGCCAATATGGAGACTAACAATCCCTAAGAGTCCCAATTCTATGCTCAAACGTCCAAATTAAGTGGACGTTCAGTTCCTGTGAGTGGTATCCTAAGCAGTATGACAAATAACGCAACTTCAACGACGGCAGACCCTTTGGGCGAGGCTTTGCACTCTCTGCGGATGAGCGGCACTCTTTATTGCCGCTCCGAACTCAGCGCACCCTGGGCGCTAAAGCTGCCAGTAGGGAAAGATTGCTTGAGCTTCCACGTGGTGATTTCCGGCGAATGCTGGCTGGAGGTCGAGGGGACCGATCCCTTCCGTCTTCTCCCTATGGATCTTGCCCTAGTGCCGCACAGTGACGGTCATCGTCTCTCCAGCGAACTCGACGTGCCTGCGCTACCCCTCGAAGAGCTCAAACGAAGATTCGAGAAGGTTAGTGATAGCTACTGCATCCTCAGGTATGGGGGTGGCGGTTCTGCTACCAGGCTCATTTGCGGCGAATTCAACTTCGACCACCCTGCCGCGCGTAATCTTCTAGAGCTCTTGCCTCGAGTGATTCGCGTCGAAGCATCCAGCTCGCCTCAGATGGACTGGATGCAGAGCGCTCTCAGGCTAATGGCCGCCGAGGCGTCGGAGCTGCGGCCCGGGGGTGAGACCGTCATCACGCGCCTGGCAGATATCCTGGTGATCCAGGCCATCCGGTCGTGGATCCAGGAGGACTCCGCGGCTCAGACGGGCTGGCTGGGGGCTCTTCGGGACATGCAGATGGGACACGCCATCATGCTTATCCATCGCGATCCTGATCACGCCTGGACGGTGGCCTCCCTAGCCAACGAGGTCGCGATGTCTCGTTCGGCGTTTGCGGCGCGCTTCACAGAGCTCGTCGGCGAGCCCGCTATGCGCTACATCGCACGCTGGCGGATGCACCTGGCCCTTACCTGGCTGAATGAAGATAGAGTGACCCTGGCCGAACTCTCCAGCCGCCTAGGATACCAATCAGAGGCGGCATTTAGCCGCGCCTTCAAGCGGTTCAACGGCATCTCGCCGGGCGCGATTAGACGTAACGGAGAAGGAACCAGCGACACCCGAACTCTAGTGAGCGCCTCTAACAACTCCACATAGTATGGAGGCGTCTTCTTCGTCGCTGAGATGCTCGCTAACCATCCCATAGCTCGTTCCTCCCACCGTGTGCTTTATGCTTCTTTAGGATTAAAAGCCTCTGGCGCCCCGACGAGATTGCTTGACTGGCCAATTGAATTCGGCTATAAATACGCGGCGACGCCCCCCGAACTATGCCAGTCAGCAATGAGGAGCCTGTTCCTTGGCCTCGGTCTTCGACCTCCACGTCCACACCAACCAGGGTAGTCCCGATAGCAGCTTGACCCCCGAGGATATGGTGGCGGAGGCTTGCCGCTTGGGTCTCAGTGGAGTCTTGGTGACCGAGCATATGGGCTGGCAGCGCCCCGAATTTAACGCTTTCGCCAGCCAACAAAGCCTCCCCCTGATACTCACTCTTGAGGCGTACACGCCCGTGGGCCACATCATCACCCTGGGAATTGACCACTACGTAACGGGCTACGCCGGTGGCCTGGACACGATCAAGACCCTCCGCAAGGAGGTCGACCGGGTCGGCGGATTCATGATTTTGGCCCACCCGTTCCGGCACCTGTTTGAGAACCGGGGCAACTACACCCAGAACATCCTGTTCGAGGATTGGGGGACAGTGCCCCAGACGGCGGAAGAGGCGATAGAGCACCCGATCTTCGAACTTGTGGACGCGATAGAGGTGGTCAACGGGG
>JAKUQE010000198.1 GCA_022450395.1 Dehalococcoidia bacterium
GCGACCCGGCCACCGACCTGGCGCTTCTTCGAACTTCCAAACGGGGCTCCAGCGTCCCGGCCTGGGCCGGCCCTGAAGACTTACGTGTCGGCCACATGGTCCTGGCCTTGGGGCGTCCTGGCAAGAACGTACAGGCCACCCTGGGCATCGTTTCGGCTTTAGGCGATTCCTGGCGCACTCCGGCTGGCGGACCGGTAGACCGTTACCTTCAAACCGACACCGTGATGTACCCTGGGTTTTCCGGCGGACCGCTTGTGGACGTCCAGGGCCGGTTCGTGGGGCTGAACACCTCGGCGTTGTTGCGCGGCGTTTCGATCACGGTGCCGGCCCCAACGCTCAACCGGGTGGTCCAAGACCTGAGTGAACACGGCAGTGTCCGGCGGGCTTACCTCGGCGTGGGCGCCCAACCGAACCGTCTCCCGGATGGCATCGCCAAGGACTTGGGCCAAGAAACCGGGCTATTGCTCGTCTCCGTGGAGCAAGGCAGCGCTGCCGAGGAGGGAGGGTTGTTCCTGGGAGATACCTTGGTTTCCTTAGGCGGGACTCCGGTGCGTCACATGGATGACCTATTCACCGCATTGGACGGCGGCCTCATCGGCAAGTCCGTCCCCGCGCGCATACTTCGGAGCGGACGCTTGGAGGAGTTGACCGTGACTCCAGCTGTTCATCCTTAAGGAGCAGTACATGACTACTCTTCTATCCCAGCTAAACTCCGATCTCGGTGAAGTGGCAAACAAGGCGCGCAAGAGCTTGGTGCAGGTGGCGGCGGGGCGCCGCGGTTCGGGATCCGGTGTGATTCTTGGCGCCGATGGCCTGGTAGTCACCAACGCCCACGTAGTCTCGGAAAGGAAGGGCCGCCATCCGATGCGGGACCTGCGCCTTACGCTGCCGGCTGGTGTGGTGATGGCAGCAAGACTGCTTGCAAAGGACGATGGGCTGGACGTGGCGGTTCTACAGATAGAAGCGCCTGATGGAGAATTGCCGGAACTCCACCCCATCGAATTGGGAGACTCACAATCGCTGCGGCCCGGTCAGTGGGTGATGGCCATGGGATACCCCTGGGGCGTGGCCGGCGCGGCAGCCGGCGGGATAGTTATCGGCGCCGGTCCAGACCTCCCAGAGTCTCCGGGAATCGGAAGGGATTGGATCGCCGTGGACTTGTCTCTCCGGCCCGGATATTCGGGAGGGCCGCTGGTTGACCACCAAGGCCGGTTGATCGGGATGAGCACCATGATGGCCGGCCTGGACGTGGGCATGGCTGTCCCAGTGCACGTCATTAAAGAGTTCGTGAAGGAAGCTATCGGTGGCGGTTCGGCATAGCCCGGACCGGCCAGGCTTGGGCATGAGCCTGGCTATTGTAGCTAGGACCGGCTAAAATTCCCACGACGGCCGGATCTGCTGTGTCGTTGAGCTTCTAAGATTGGGACCGTGTCATCCACGAACCGAGGAGCCGGATGGAGACCGTCATCCGCCTGGAAGGCCTTACCAAGTACTACGGTAAGCAACTGGGCATCGCCGATCTGAATTTGGAGGTCAAGTCCGGTGAGATATTCGGGTTCCTAGGCCCCAACGGCGCAGGCAAGACCACCACGATTCGCCTGCTGCTGGACTTGCTCCGTCCGACCAGAGGGACAGCCACGGTTCTGGGACTGGACGCGCAAGCAGACTCGCTAGAGGTCCGGCGTTCCGTCGGCTACATCCCCAGTGATCCTTCCCTGTACGGTAACCTATCGGGTCATGACTTCTTAACCTACTTGGCCAACATTAGGGGCGGAGTTCAATGGTCCAAAGTTACAGCATTAGCCGACCGGCTTCAGTGTGACCTTTCCCGGCCCATCGGAGCCCTATCGCGAGGCAACAAGCAGAAACTCGCCGTCATCCGCGCTTTCATGCACGAACCGCAGCTCCTGATCCTGGACGAACCAACCAGCGGTCTGGACCCCCTGATGCAGGCCGAGTTCGAGGACATGGTTCGGGAGGCTAAGGACGAGGGCAGAACGGTTTTCCTTTCCTCCCATTTTTTGCCCGAGGTAGAGCAGTTGGCCGACCGCGTCGGCATAATCCGTGAGGGCCGCCTGGCCGCCGTGGAGGAGATTGCCAGCCTCATGTCTAGAGCGATCCGTAGACTGGAGATTGAGTTCGTAGACCCCGTCCCCAAGGAGGAATTTGCCCGGCTGGAAGGGGTTCGCAACGTCCAAACTCAGGGCAATACGCTACTCTGCGACGTATCCGGCGTCCTTGATCCGCTGATCAAAGCGGCGGCTCGTCATGCTGTCGTCAATCTGAAGACCCACGAACCGAACTTGGAGGAAATCTTCTTGGCTTATTACGGAGAGAGCACGAGCCAGGGTACAGAAGACGATGCTGAGTAACGTGTTCCTCAAGAGCCTGCGGGACGAACGTTGGCCCATGGTCTGGTGGAGCGCCGGCCTCGGTCTGTTCGCCGCGATGATGATTGCGTTCTTCCCAAGCATTCGAGGGAACGACGATTTCAACGTCATGCTGGAATCCTATCCCGAAAACCTGAAAACATTGTTTGGCTTGAGCGAGCTAACGGACATCACCTCCGCCGTTGGCTTTTTTAACGCCGAGGTCTTTGGTTTCATGGCTCCACTGTTGTTCGTGATTCATGGTGTTGTGTTGGGTAGTGGCGCGATCGCCGGTGAGGAAGGCCGGGGGAGCCTGGAGATCTTGCTAACCGAGCCCATTGCCCGGGGGAAACTGGTGGTTCAAAAAGCCGCGGCTATGATCGCCAACGCGATTGCCCTTGGTTTGGTGCTTTGGATAGTGCTGGTCATCGGCACCCGTATCATCGACATTGACTTAAGTGTGCTTAATCTCGCCGCAATCACCTTCAGCACCGTGTTGCTGGGAGTAACATTCGGTGCCCTGGCCTTCGCCGCGGGATGCTTCACCGGCAGTCGAGGTACCAGCGTCGCCATCGTCGCGGCTGTTGCCGTTGGCACATACCTGTTGAACGCCGCCAGCGGTATCGTCAGCTACATGGAAGCGGCCAAGTGGTTGTCGCCCTTCTTCTACTACAACGCCGCCAACCCATTAGCCAACGGCCTGAATCCGGCTCACGCCGCCGCCCTGCTGGCGATCATCGCGATATTACTAGGCGCGGGATACCTCGGATTTACTAGGCGGGACCTGCGGCTTTAGGCGCCCCGCAAAACGAATATCCGCTCCTTAACCACGGGCTGGCGGTGTTGACCCAAGAATTCGCCCTGGCAAAAATCCACTCCCCAAACGCCCAGTAGACCGCAACGTATGCCGCTCCGGTCCCGATGACTTAGACGCCAGCTAAATATACCAACGGCTCCCCGGTCCCCATGGTCCAAAAAGCAATGCTGGTTCCGTCTGTGGCCTTGGCGTAGCGGACGGTTGCTTCCATGCGATTTATTATCCCCTCACCATCGAATGCGTACAAGCGTCGAAAGTTCGACTTGACATTCCATCCAACTGGAAGGTTTTTAATCCAGTTAAATTAGCCAGGGGGGTGAACTGGTGAAAATCGGTGAGGTGGCCAAGGCCACTGGTCTTTCGGCCAAGACAATCAGATTTTATGAGGGCGAAGGCCTGATACCGGAACCTCCAAGAACCGCGTCGGGATACCGGGCCTACGCCGAACCAGACGTAGCCAGACTGGCATTTATTCTCAAAGCGAAACGCCTGGGGCTCCCACTTGATGAGATTAAAGGGATCTTGCAACTGCATGATTTGAGCGAACCGACCTGCGTGCATGTTCATTCCTTATTAGAAGAGAAAGTAGCTCAGATCGAGAAGGCCATTCAGGATCTTCTGGGATTTAAGGAGGAACTGGAATCGCTGAGAGATCAGGCAACAAGTCTGGTGGACTGCCGGCCTCTTGGGGGCAGCATTTGCTCCATTATCGAACAGAGTGGGATCAAAGTTAGCCAGTCAAGTTTGGGGTGGGCTGAACCACTGACGGGTGCATCCCCAAGGTAATAATTGGAATCAGGAGGAGCGATCGCGGCGAAGACGATCCTTGTTTATACCCAACCGGAAGGGTGACACTTTTGCCGGTTGACCGAAGAGTCTCTTTCGGATAAAGGGGTTACGTTCGAGATCAAAGACATCATCAATGATCCAACGGCCATGGCCGAACTTGTGGAAATAGGATCATTGACCACGCCGGTCACGGTGATCGACGGGGAGGTGGTCGTCGGCTTCAACCGTAAAAAACTGGAAGAATTGCTGGCTACTTAGTCCCAGCAATCGCGGGAAATGGGCACTGCGTCATCGCGCATACGACCCGATCAATGGAGATGGAGAATATTATGCCAACGTCGATCGCACGGGAAGAGGTTCAGCGGTTAATGAGGGAAGAGGCGGCCCAACTCGTCGAGGTCCTTCCCACTCAAGAGTATCAAGACGAGCACATCGAAGGTTCGATCAACCTCCCCCTCAAACGTTTAGATCGAGAGACGGCCGGCCGCCTAGACGATAACCGGCCCGTGATCGTGTATTGACACGATTCGGCTTGAGATATGAGCCCAAGGGCCGCGGCGCGGCTCGAGAGCCTGGGATTCACGAAAGTCTTCGACTACGTTGAAGGGAAGGCGGATTGGTTTGCCGCCGGATTGCCAAGGGAAGGGCGGCTTGCCAGTGTACCCCGCACCGGTGATATCGCCCGGCGTGATGACGTTACCTGCCGGTTAACTGACCGGATCAGCGACGTAGTCAACAGAGTTCGCGAGGTTGGAAAAGAGACGTGTATCGTAACCACGGCCGGGAACGTTGTCCTTGGACGAGTGAGAATCGATCGTCTTGAAGGAGACACCCAAGCGCTAGCGGAAGACGTGATGGAGTCAGGCCCGACGACCACCCGCGCCGACATAACACTCGAGTCGATTCTAGAGCGGCTCAGTGCTCGTGATGTGGACACCATCCTGGTGGGTACCTCCGACGGACGGCTTGTGGGTACACTCTACAGGTCCGACGTCGAGAGCAGTTTGAACGAGGGAAAATTAGAAGCCGGGCAGCCAGCAGAAGACGAAGTCTGTTGTTGTTGCGAGCCCTAAATCAAACGCGTTGCCCAAGCCTTCACACAGGATATATCGGTGATGGCCTGCTGCGTGGAGCAAGAATATGGCTGTCGCGGTGACGAACCTGGCTAATGCGTGAGGAGGCATATGAGTCCAGATTCAACTACATTTAACCTTACCCTACAACCCTACAAAGGATTGGCGCCGGGGCGATTTTCGTGGCGGTGGTGACAGGTGGCGTCCTCGTCCTCCTCTATTTCTGGAGCCAACTTTTACGCCCCGGTAATTTAAACGCCTTTAGTCTGCCTCTGGTGGCATTCATTGCCGGGTTGCCGCTACCTTCAACCCGTGTGGCATGCCTGCGCTGCCGGGATTCCTAGCCTTCGGAGGGGGCGGTGGGATCGGAGTGGGGCGCCGGGCAGGGCTGGGCTTGGGCGCGAGCCTGGGCGCTATGAGCCTTTTGATCGCTCTGGGAATAATCTTGGCCGCTCTCGGTGCAGGGACCAAGGATCTGATCGCCCCAAATTTCCGC
>JAKUQE010000199.1 GCA_022450395.1 Dehalococcoidia bacterium
TTTGTCGAACGTTGGCATAACTACGATATGCACGGTTTGATGCGGCAGCTAGGCGCAATCCCGTCCTAAATGGTTTCGGGGATACCTGCGGGGACTGGACCTTGGCCGCGTCTACAGTGGCTCTTCGCAAGCGTTGTACCCCGCACTGAGTCACCGCAACACAAGGCCCCTCCATGGGCGCCATCTGGAAATGCTCCCCATTACCATCTATAAAATGTTCGCATAGTTGCCAATTACGATTATGATGGCGCTATGCTGAAGTTCGTCACGTCAATCTCCGGCGGCTCCTATCAGGCGGCGTCTTCAGTCGTCAATCTATGAGGCAACGCCGATTCCTGACCGCCGTGGCCTTAGGGATGTTCTTCACCCAGAGTGCGTCGTTGATGTTGGCCCCGTTATTGGTTGCGATGGCTAATGAGTTCGACACCTTAGTGGCAGTCGCCGGACAGCTCGCCACCGCCACATTCGCGGCGTGGGGCGTGTCCGTGGTCACCGTAGGGCCATTGTCCGACTCCTTCGGCAGGCGGCCGGTAGCATTAACCGGGCTTACATTGCTTTCCATCGGGGTATTGGCATCGGCCTTCGCGCCAAACCTGGGAACTTTGATGGCCCTTAGGGTAGTAACCGGGCTTGGCGGCGGCATGATTCCCCCAAACAGCATGGCGGCCGTGGCCGACTCCGTTCCCACAGCTCGCCGTGCCCAGATAATAGGCGGGATCATGGCATTCGCTACCCTGTCTGGCGTTATTGGCGTACCCTTGGTGGCGGTAGCGGCCGATTCAGGAGGTTGGCGGCTACCCTTCCTGGTGATTGGAATTCTGTTGGCCGCATGCACTCTGCTCAATTGGTTCTGGTTCCCCAAGAACGAGGGTGCCGGACTCCGGTCCCTCTCGTTCCTCTCAAGATACCGACTGATATTGGCCATTCCTGTCTTCCGGGCGGCGTTGACGGTGAACGTCGCCCAGCGGATGGCCTACATCGCACTATTCAGCTATCTTGCGGCCTACTTGATCAAAACCTACGAAATGAGCGTCGGCGCAATCGCGGTCCCCTTGGCGTTAGTCGGCATCGGCACAGTAGTTGGCAGCTACATAGGCGGTCCACTGGCCAACCGGAAAGACCGGATGCCCTTGATGGCGATTTCGTCCTTGGCCGGTGGCGCCGCCGCCTTGCTCCTGTTCTTGATTGAAGTCCCGGTCTGGGCGGCTGTGGCCATCGCCACGGGAGCGGTTGCGCTTTTGAGCGTCGCCTGGCCATTGATGATTACTTTTAGCGCTGAGATATCCACCCAATCCCGGGCCACCGGCGTTGGGCTGCTGGGGGCCAGCAACCAATCGGGAGGCGTCGGCGGGGCTGCAATAGGCGGCGTGCTGTTAGCCGCCAGTGGATTCCCGGGAGTCGGGTACCTATGTTTGGGCGCAACGGCGTTCTCGGCGTTAGTAATCGCGTTATTCATGCGCCAGGCCAGGCCTTGAACAAAGCCATCTGGCTTGACCCTCAGATCGCGATCGTGTATGGAAAATAACCGCTAACTTACACCCTTGTGGGCAGGCATAAGGGGCCCAGCAGGATACGAACCGCCCAGCGGGGTTAGGCATTGACCGTGGCATGCTGGACGGCGCGATAGAGGAATCAAAAGAACATCTGTAAGAGACGGTTACGAAAAACCGAAGGATCAATTAAGAAACCATGAAAATCGCCGACATAAAGATAGATGTGATAGAGCGGGAGATTCCCGACACCGGCTTGGATTCAGACCTGGGACGGTTCGCCGGAACCGTGGAGCAAGGGCTGTTGCGCATCCTCACGGATGATGGCATCGAAGGGAATTGCTACATAGGGGGATTCCGCGGCGGCGGACGCTCCCTTTTCGGTCCAATACTTAATGTATTAAAACCCGAACTTCTGGGCCGGGATCCTTCTGAAAGAGAGTGGCTGTGGCATCGCCTGCAGATCTTGAGCTCCCGCAGGGGCATCACCAATCAAATTTGGGCCCCGGTAGACGTCGCCCTTTGGGATATAATCGGGAAAGCCGCCGGGCTTCCCATCTATAAGCTCTTGGGCACTCAGAGATACGAGACAGAAGTTTACGGTACATATCCACCTCGGCATGATTCGCCTGATGGGTATGTGGAAGAAGCTCGTGAAATGGTATCCAGGGGTTTTCGCGCCTACAAGATACACCCTGGCGTGATGAGCACTCGAGACGTCATACGGATGGTGACATTAGTCCGGGAAGCCGTGGGGCCGGACGTTCGGCTTATGCTAGACCCTAATTGCGGCTACGATTACCGCAAAGCTCTCGATATCGGCAGAGCCTTGGACCAAAACAAGTTCCATTGGTTCGAAGACCCGGTTCCCCATCACGACCTTGACGCCATCAAATCGCTGACCGAGCGGTTGGACGTGCCCCTTTGCATGAGCGACCAGAACCCCAATCAATTCTTTGATGCCGCCAACATGGTCAGAAATCAATCATCGCGATTGGTCCGGGGAACGGCCCAAAAACTGGGCATCACCGGATTGAAGAAGCTTTGTTCGCTGGCGGAAGGCTTCGGGATAAATTGCGAGATTGGCACCGCGGCGAACTCTCTATTGAACGCCGCCAACCTGCACGTCATTTTCTCGGTGTCCAATTGCGATTACTTCGAATACTGGATGCCCCAAGCTGCCCATCAGTTCGGGCTAGTCGATGACATCCACCTCAACGGCAAAATGGTGATTGAGGCGCCAACCCGGCCCGGTCTGGGCTACGAGCTAGACTGGGATTGGCTGAAAGCCCACACCGTAGAAACCTTGGGGTAATGGCCTATCTGGGCGTCCCCAAATCGCCAACATAATCATGCACCGAAAAATACCCCTAGCTAAGCGAGGAAGGTAACCGTGGCGCGAGATATCGGACCGGACAGGGTATTCATCAACGCCGCCGGCATGATTACCATGCAAGGTCAACCTTTTTTTGAAGATGGGTTAACTGCCTTGGCGGTGCGAGACGGCAACATCATCGCCATCGGTTCCGGCGAGTCCATTCTCTCCATGTCCGGTCGGGTTCCCGTGGTGGACCTGGAACGCGCCGTGGTGATGCCCGGCCTCATCGACAGCCACAACCATTTTCTAAGTACCGCGCTAGGCTGGAACCGCGTGCAGATCCACGGAGCCAGGTCCATCGATCAACTGTTGGAGTCTATCGAACAACGCGTCCGTGAAGCGCCGCCCGGCGAGTGGATCCTGTGCTCCAGCCGGTGGCACGAAACCAATCTGGCGGAACGGCGCATGCCCACGGCCGCGGAGTTGGACCGGGTCGCACCCAATCACCCCGTCTACCTGCCACGGGGAGGCCACGTCGTAGTCACCAACACTTTGGGATTGAAACTGGCGGGAATCTCGCCGGACAGCACTGATCCGTCGGGAGGCGAATTCGTAAGAGACGGCGCCGGCCGGCTCACCGGCATGTTATTGGAAAGGCCGGCATTCTCCAGTCTCGCCCGGTTGCTGCCCCAGCCAGGCGAGGACGACCGCCGGTCGGCTATCCGCGCCGGGATCGCAGCCTACAATCAGGTTGGCATCACCGCAGTGAGAGAGCCTGGATTAACCGGCGAAGAGATTCAGTCTTACCAGGCGGTGATAACCGAGGAGAAGTCGATCAGGGCCTCGCTGATGTGGCGGGTTGATCTTGGCACGTCACCGGAAGAGCGGCGACAGTGGGTTCAAGGGTTAGCATCCAAGAGCGAAGGGGGCAACCAGTGGTTGGATATTTGGGGTCTGAAAGTGACCTTGGACGGTGGTGTGGAAGGCGGCTACTTTTACGACGCATACGCTAACAATCCTGATTTTAAGGGCTTCCCATTCACCAGCCAAGAAAACCTTACGGCCATCGTAGAGGAGGCCCACCACATCGACTGGAGAGTTGGTGTACATGTAGTCGGCGACGCCGCCTTGGAATTGGCCTTGGACGCGTTCCAGGCAGCCAACGCCCGGTCGTCTACCAAAGGCCGCGGACACGCCTTGGAGCACGCTTTCACGCCGGTTCACCGGTCCATGGAGCGGACCCTGGAAATGGGCATCGGCGTGACCCTGCAACACGCCCTGGTTTACAGCTTGGCCGGTAACATGCAGACCTATTGGGGTGACCGGCGCGCGGCGGACTGCACTCCCTCCCGCGCCTGGATAGATTCGGGGGCTCTGGTCGGCGCCGGCACGGACTCCCCGGTCACCGGCTACGACCCGTGGCTAAATATATACGGATTTGCCACTCGGGACACCGAAGTCGCCGGAATCATCGGTCCGGAGCACTGCATCTCCATCGCCGAGGCGTTGCGGGCGTACACCGTCGGGTCGGCGGAGATCTTCGGAAGGGGAAGCGCCCTTGGATCTCTGGAAGTCGGCAAGGCAGCGGACTTCATCTGCTTGGAGCGTGACCCTCTAGCATCCTCACCCGATCAGGTGCGCCACATGAAAGTAACGCGGACTTTCGTGGGCGGCAGGCAGGTGTACCCGGGTCCCGGCTGCGAGTAGCACCGGCAGCGGTGTTCTTGGTTGACAGTTAACGATTTTTTCGTTAATGTGCTCAACATGAAACATCAATTGAACCCCGCCGAGCTGGTAATATCTCGCTTCGGGGGCCAGACCTCGCTGGCAGCTCTTCTTGGCAAGCGGCAAAGCACCGTGCAGCATTGGGCGAAAACCGGACGGATTCCATCGCAATGGCACGCACAGCTGATGCAGGTCGCCCGCGACAAAGGAATCGCCCTTGAACCCAAGGATTTCGTCGCGATGGAATCTCCGTCTATCCAGCGGGCTGATGGGAAGCTCGGCATTATGCTTGTGGGCCTAGGCGCCGTTTCCTCCACCCTGATCGCCGGCGTCGAGCAGATTCGGCGCGGCGTGAGGCAACCTGTTGGATCGATCACTCAGATGGCCACGATCAGGATTGGCAACCGGACGGAGAAACAGACACCCCTGATACGGGATTTTGTTCCGCTGGCAGACCTAGAGCAACTTGTGTTCGGCGCCTGGGACCCGATTCCCGACAACGCATATGAAGCCGCCTTGAAGTGCGGAGTCTTGAACCGGTATGAAGATATCGACCCCATTGCGGACTTCCTGAGAAGCATCGAGCCAATGCCAGCCGTATTCGACAGCGAATACGTCAAGCGGATCAAGGGCACCAACACAAAGACGGCAAGCACTAAGTTCGAAGCCGCCGAGGCTATTCGCGATGACATCCGCCGCTTCAAGGCCACTAACGACTGCGACCGGCTCGTGATGATTTGGTGTGCGTCTACCGAAAAATTCGTTACCGAATCGGATGTGCATCAAGACATTGAGAGTTTCATAGGGGGGCTCAGCGAGAACGATGAAAATATCGCACCCTCCATGATTTATGCCTACGCCGCCCTGATGGAGGGCGTTCCCTTCGCCAACGGCGCGCCGAATCTGACAACTGACGTCCCAGCTCTCGAGAAGCTAGCACGCGATGAAGAGACCCCAATTTGCGGGAAGGACTTCAAGACTGGCCAAA